>NZ_JWTB01000018.1 GCF_000813845.1 Pseudarthrobacter phenanthrenivorans | reverse complement strand
AGTCACGGACGGCACGACGGCGGACCTCGCCGCGGATGCAGCCGTGAACCTCGGGCTGGGCGGCGTCACCACCGGCGACACCGCCGGACTGGGCGCTACTGTTGATGCCGCCCTCGACCTCGCGGTTGGAGGCATCACCACCGGTGACACCGCCGGTGGAATTGATGCCGGCGTAGACCTCGGTGCTGATCTCGGCACGGGTACCTCCGGAACCGGCGGCATTGGTGCCGGCGTGGACCTTGGCATCGACCTCGGTCTCGGCGGCGGCACCGGGACATCCGGCACGACCGATCCGGGCACCACAGGTCCGGGCACCGGCACCCCGGGTGACGGCACCACCGGTGACACCGGAACCCTCGATCCCGGCACCAGCACTCCGGGTGACGGCAACACGGCCGGCAACGGCGGCACGGCTGGGAATGATTCCACCGGCATGACCGGCGGCAGCGGGACTACGGGTGATGTCTCAGCTGCACCCGCAGGATCGACAGCCGTCAGCGGAGCAATCAGCACCGTCACGGCACCCCGCAGCACCCCGGCCAGTGGCCGTTCCACCCTTGCCAACACCGGCTCCGCCCACACCGCGCTCGCCAACACTGGCTGGGACGGTTCGCTGGTTCCCCTGGCCCTGCTGCTCCTGGCGGCCGGGCTCCTGGTAATCCGCAAGCGCAAAGTGTCCTGACTTCACCGCAACAGGAAATGCCCGCAACGAGGCGCCTGAAGCGGCAGCACTCAGCGGGCTGACGGAAGGAGGACACCAGCCCGGAGACGAAGCAACCATACAAAACATGTCATCAGCACACATGTCCTTGTAGCCCATGGTCCGGCGGTGAAGGTATCCGCTTTCACCGCCGACCGTCGGCCTGCCGCTACGGGAAAGGCGCCGGTCAATCGCCGGTTCCCCCGTCGCGCCCGTATAATTTGAGGTACGACAGTGCCGCAGAGCACCGGGAGGAACGGTCATGGTGGCGGAATCGCCTAGCTCCATCAAGAATGAAGTTGTCGGCGGTCGCTACCGTTTAGGTGAGGTGATTGGGCGGGGCGGAATGTCATCCGTCTACTGCGCCCGCGATGAGAACCTTGGCCGCGACGTTGCGTTGAAATTGTTCGCCCCGCAGGCTCCTGACGCTGAGGAACTCAAGCGGCAGGAAGCGGAAATCCAGCTTCTCGCCACCCTGAACCATCCCGGCCTGGTGACACTTTTCGACGCAGGCATCGACGACCGGATCCCGGATGAACCACGGCCGTTCCTGACCATGGAGCTCGTGGAGGGCCAGGACCTGCGCAGCCGCATCAGGCACAGCCGTGTCCCGTTGGAGGAGTTGTCCGTCATCGGCGCCGGAATCGCAGACGCCCTGGCCTACGTGCACGGCCTGGGAATCATCCACCGCGACATCAAGCCGGGGAACATCCTCCTGGTCCAAATCCGCCCGGGTGAGCCGTTGCGGCCCAAACTAACCGATTTTGGCATCGCCAGGATTGTCGATTCCACCCGGCTCACGGCCACGGGCACCATGGTGGGGACGGCCGCCTATCTCAGTCCGGAACAGGCCCTGGGAAAGCCCCTCTCGTCAGCGACGGACATCTACTCCCTGGGACTGGTGCTGCTGGAGTGCATCAAGGGCACCGTGGAGTATCCGGGCAGCGCCGTGGAGTCCGCCGTCGCCAGGCTGCACCGCGCCCCGGAAATCCCCGACGACGTGCCCTCCGAATGGGCGGACCTCATCCGTGCCATGACAGCCATCGAACCATTGGAGCGGCCGACGGCCGCCGACATCGAGACGGCACTGCGCCAGGCCCTGGTCTCCCCAGCCTCAACGCCGGGCGAACTGGCGCCGGAGACCACCCGCGTGCTGCCCGCGATGCCCTTCCATCCGCCCACCATCACTGCTGAGGAATCGGTGGAGGAAGTCCGGGAGGCAGCGGCAGCCCCGGACTCAAATGCTGACTCTCCAGCCCCGGCTGCCCCGGAACCTGGAGCGGCACCGGAATCCATCGACCCGGCCCGAACATCAGCCGCCAACACCGCCCGGAAGCCCCTCCTGTCACGGAGCCAGCGGATCTGGCTTGCCGTGGTGCTCGGAATCCTGGTGGTTGCTGCGGCCGCCGCGGCAGTGATGATGAGCATCTCCGCCCGGCCGGCCGACGTCGTCCCGTACCCCACGGTGACGGGCGTCCTGGGCGACCACCTGCAGGAGCTACAGAAGAGCGTCGCGCCGTGACTCTTCCGTCGGCACGCTGCCGCGGCCGGGTCCTGACCGGCTGCGTCACGCTTGTGGCCGCGGCGGCCATCCTCACCGGCTGCGCCACCAACAACAACGGACTGCAGCGGGAAGTCGCCACACAACTGCAGGCCCGGGTCCTGGAAGTCACCCAGGCCTCGTCCCAGAATGATCCAGCATCTGCCCTGAAAGCCCTCGACGGCCTCGAAGCGGACCTGTCAGCGGCCCAGGCGAAGGGGCAGGTGTCCGAGGAACGGCGGCGCAGCATCACCACGGTGGCCACCGCCGTCCGCGCAGACCTCAACAACGCCATCGCGGCGCAGCAGGCGGCAGCGGCCAAAGCAGCCGAAGACGCCCGGACCGCTGCGGAACAAGCAGCCAGCCAAAGCTCCTCCCCCTCCCCCGAACCCACCTCCGCCCAGCCTGCACCGGCACCGGCGCCAGGGAACGGATCCGGAAACGGCGCGGATGCCGGCAAGGGCAACAACGGGGACAAAGGCAAGGGCAAAGACTAGGGCCCGGCGCCCCAAACATAGAGAAGCGGTGCTCCGGTAACTCCGGAACACCGCTTCCCGGCCCCAGGCCGCCGTGCTGTTAGGCCAGGCTGCCGATGACCTTGTTCAACGTGGCGGACGGACGCATGACGGCGGAAGCCTTGGCGTCATCCGGACGGTAGTAGCCCCCGATGTCCACGGGTGAGCCCTGGACCTCGGCCAGCTCGCCCACGATCGTTTCCTCCTTGGCGGAAAGCTCGTTGGCGACTGAACTGAAGGCGGCGGCCAGGTCGGCGTCGTCCGCCTGCTTTGCCAGCTCCTCTGCCCAGTAGCGGGCGAGGTAGTAGTGGCTGCCACGGTTGTCCAGCTCGCCGGCGCGGCGGCTCGGGGACTTGTTCTCCAGCAGGAAGGTGCCGGTGGCGCGGTCCAGGGTGTCGGCCAGGACCTGGGCGCGGGCGTTGCCGGTGGTGGTGGCCAGGTGCTCGAAGCTGACGGCCAGGGCGAGGAATTCACCCAGGCTGTCCCAGCGGAGGTGGTTTTCCTTGAGCAGCTGCTGGACGTGCTTGGGGGCGGACCCACCGGCACCGGTTTCGAAGAGTCCGCCGCCGTTCATGAGCGGGACGACTGAGAGCATCTTGGCGCTGGTGCCCAGTTCCAGGATGGGGAAGAGGTCGGTGAGGTAGTCGCGGAGCACGTTGCCGGTGACGGAGATGGTGTCCTCTCCCTTGCGGATGCGCTCCAGCGTGAAGGCGATGGCCTTGACCGGGGACATGATCTGGATGTCCAGGCCCTCGGTGTCGTGTTCCTTCAGGTACTCGTTGACCTTGGCGATGAGGTTGGCGTCATGGGCGCGCTCTTCGTCCAGCCAGAACACGGCAGGGGTCTGGGAGGCGCGGGCACGGGTGACGGCCAGCTTGACCCAGTCGCGGATGGGCGCGTCCTTGGTCTGGCAGGCGCGCCAGATGTCGCCCACGGAAACCTCGTGCTCGACCAGGACGTTGCCGGCGCCGTCCACGATCTGCACCTTGCCGGCTTCCTGGATCTCGAAGGTCTTGTCGTGGCTGCCGTATTCCTCGGCGGCCTGAGCCATGAGGCCAACGTTCGGGACGGTGCCCATGGTGGTGGGATCGTAGGCGCCGTTGGCACGGCAGTCATCGATGACCACCTGGTAGATGCCCGCGTAGGAGCTGTCCGGCAGCACCGCCAGGGTGTCCGCTTCCTTGCCGTCCGGGCCCCACATGTGGCCGGAGCTGCGGATCATGGCAGGCATGGACGCGTCGACAATGACGTCGCTGGGGACGTTCAGGGTGGTGATGCCCTTGTCCGAGTCCACCATGGCCAGGGCCGGGCCGTCTTCCAGGCCCTTCTTGATCAGGTTCTGGACGCCGTCGCGCACGTCCTCGGGGAGGTCCTCAAGGCTGCTGAGGATGGCGGCGAGGCCGTTGTTGGGGCTGATGCCGGCTGCCGAGAGCTGCTTGCCATAGGTGTCGAAGAGCTCGGTGAAGTAGGCCTTCACCACGTGGCCGAAGATGATGGGGTCCGAGACCTTCATCATGGTGGCCTTGAGGTGGGCGGAGAACAGCACGCCTTCTTCCTTGGCGCGGGCCACCTGTGCCTTGAGGAATTCGTCCAGGGCGGCGGCGCGCATCACGGTGCCGTCGATGACCTCGCCGGCGAGAACCGGGAAGGCCTTCTTCAGGACCTTTACGGAGCCGTCTTCGCGGACCAGCTGGATGGCGATGGTGCCCTCGGATTCGATGACAACGGACTTCTCGTTGGAGCGGAAGTCATCCTGGCCCATGGTGGCCACGTTGGTCTTGGACTCCGGGGTCCAGGCGCCCATGGAGTGCGGGTTCTGGCGCGCGTAGTTCTTGACCGACAGGGGTGCGCGGCGGTCCGAGTTGCCCTCACGCAGGACAGGGTTCACGGCGGAGCCCTTGATCTTGTCGTAGCGCGAGCGGATGGCAGTTTCCTCATCCGACGAGGGGTTGTCCGGGTAGTCCGGCAGTGCGTAGCCCTGGCCCTGCAGTTCTGCAATGGCGGCCTTCAGCTGCGGGATGGATGCGCTGATATTGGGCAGCTTGATGATGTTGGCTTCCGGCGTCTTCGCCAGCTCACCGAGTTCAGCAAGGGCGTCACCGATCTGCTGTTCGGGGGTCAGGTAGTCACCGAAGACGGCGATGATGCGGCCGGCGAGCGAAATGTCGCGGGTCTCCACCTCCACACCTGCAGTCGAAGCGAACGCCTCGATGATGGGCAGGAACGAATAGGTAGCCAGCATCGGCGCTTCGTCGGTGTGGGTGTAGATAATCTTGGACATGCGCGGGCGTCTCCCTGTGGGTCGGCTTGGTTGTGAAAATTCGGTCTATTTCACCATGTACAACTTACCCGAGGACACGGCGTTGAACCGTACCGGAGCCCCAGCGTTACCCCCTCAGTGGGGAGGATTACAGCGATGGAGAACGGCCGACGGCGGCACGCACCCCAGAGCCGAAACGCTGCGGCCGCTCCCCTTTGGAGCCGGCATCAACCCGCCTACACGGCCCTACATGATACGTCACTACTGTTTACAAACCTGTCATATGGCGATAAATTCGCTAGGTCACTCCCAACCCGGGCCCAACCCCGTTCAGACAGGACAACAATGACACGCACCCGGTCCCTGGCCTCCGGCCTCCTGACCTTCTCGGCAGCGGCTGTATTGGCATTCACTTCGGCCGGCGGCGCATCCGCCGCCCCGGCATCGTCCGGCGACGAAACCAGCCCCTCGGTGGCCAGCGTCAGCGTTGACACTGCCGGCGCCGCGGATTACTGGACTCCGGAACGGATGCAAAGCGCGGTCAGCGGTGACGTCCTGGCCGGCAAGGCGCTGGAACGCGGCAACCGCTCCAACGCAGCCCTGGTCGAAAAGGGCAAGCCGTCCACCACCAAGGCAACCAAGGGCAAGCCCACCATTGCCAAGAGCGAAACCCCGGTCAATCACATCGGCAAGGTGTTTTTCACCCTCGGCGGAACGAACTACGTTTGCTCCGGCAACGCCGTCTCCTCGGTAAACGGCAGCACGGTCTCCACCGCCGGCCACTGCGTCAACGAGGGTCCCGGCGCTTACGCCACGAACTTCGTCTTCGTGCCCGCCTATGACAACGGCGCGGCACCCTACGGCAAGTGGACCGCCCGCTCCCTCTACGCCCCCAGCCAGTGGGTGTCGAACGGTGACATGACCTACGACACCGGATTCGCCGTCGTCGCCCCCTTGAACGGCAAGAACCTGACGTCGGTCGTCGGCGGCTCGGGAGTGGCCTTCAACCAGGGCTACGGCCTCACCTATAAGTCCTTCGGCTACCCGGCAGCGGCACCGTTCGACGGGAAGACCCTGTGGAGCTGCACGGGCACCGCGACCAAGGATCCCAACAACCCGCAGTTCGGCACCCAGGGCATTCCCTGTGACATGACCGGCGGTTCCTCGGGCGGCCCGTGGTTCATCGGCACCAGCTCCGAGGGCGTGCAGAACTCGATCAACAGCTACGGCTACAACGGCTCAGCGGTCATGTACGGCCCCTACTGGGGCTCCGTCATCCAGGCCACCTACACCAGTGCAGCAGCCTCCTAAGGAGCCGGACTCCGGCCAGGATCCTGTCAGCCACGCCGACCTGGACCAGACACCCGAGGAGATCCTCGAGTACTGGACCAAGGAGCGGATGGACCAGGCCCGGCCCCGGGAGCTCAAGCTTCCGGCGCCGGGGCCGGGTCCGGTTGACCAGGAAGACCACCAGGACTAACCGGGCACAACGACGACGGCGCCCGTCCCCTTCGCGGGGACGGGCGCCGTCGTCGTTTAACAACCATCCGTTGCTCCCCACCGGCTCCCTAACTCTCGTTACCATGCGGGAAAACGACAATTACGGAGCAGTCGATGAAGGGTGCCGGTCAGTGGAAGAAGTGCCGCGCTCCGGTGAAGTACATCGTGATGCCGGCGGCGTTCGCTGCCGCAATGACTTCCTCGTCCCGCACGGATCCGCCGGGCTGGACGACGGCGCGGACGCCGGCGTCGATCAGGATCTGCAGGCCGTCAGCGAACGGGAAGAACGCATCCGAAGCGGCCACGGCACCGCGGGCACGCTCAGGGGCGTTCGAACCGCTGGTGTTTGAGGCACCGCCGGCACCTTCGACGTCGGACTCCACCGTCACGCCCAGGGTGTTGGCCCGCTCCACGGCCAGCCGGCAGGAATCAAGCCGGTTGACCTGGCCCATGCCGATCCCCACTGCGGCGCCGTCCTGAGCGAGCAGGATGGCGTTGGACTTGGCTGCCCGGCAGGCGGTCCAGGCGAACGCGAGGTCCGCGAGGGTCTTTTCGTCTGCGGCTTCGCCGGCGGCGAGGGTCCAGTTGGCGGGGTTGTCGCCGTCGGCGTCCACCTTGTCGGTGGCCTGGACCAGCATGCCGCCGGAGACCTGGCGGAACTCGGTGGGGTAGCGGCCGTAACCTTCGGGCAGGGCGAGCAGGCGGATGTTCTTCTTCTTGGCGAGGATCTTCACGGCCTCGGGCTCGAAGCCGGGCGCGATGACCACTTCGGTGAAGATGTCCTTGACGGTGTTGGCCATCCCGGCGGTGACGGTGCGGTTGGCGGCGATGACGCCGCCGAACGCGGAAACGGGATCACAGGCGTGGGCCTTGGCGTGGGCATCGGCGATGGGATCGGCGGCGTCGGCGGATCCAACGGCCACGCCGCAGGGGTTGGCGTGCTTGACGACAGCGACCGCCGGCTCAGCGAAGTCGAAGGCGGCGCGCAGGGCGGCGTCGGCATCCACGAAGTTGTTGTAGCTCATGGCCTTGCCGTGCAGCTGGTCCGCCTGGGCGATGCCGGCGGGGGCAGCCTTGTCCACATAGAGCGCCGCCTGCTGGTGCGGGTTCTCGCCGTAGCGCAGGACCTCTGAACGTTCCAGGGACAGCCCGGCGTAGGCAGGCCAGTCGATGACGCCGTCGCCGTCCTCGTCGAGGAACTGGCTGGCGGTCCAGGTGGCCACCGCGTTGTCGTAGGAGGCGGTGTGGGCAAAGGCCTTGGCAGCGAGGCGGCGGCGGGTCTTCAGGTCGAAGCCGCCGGCTGCTGCGGCCTCCACCACCTGGCCGTAGAAGGACGGGTCCACCACGATGGCGACGGCGGCATGGTTCTTGGCTGCCGACCGGACCATTGCGGGGCCGCCGATGTCGATCTGCTCCACGACGTCGTCCTGGGCGGCGCCGGACTTGACGGTCTCGACGAACGGGTAAAGGTTCACCACCACCAGGTCGAAGGCCTCGATGTCCATGCTGGCGAGGGTTTCCATGTGGGCCGGGACGCGGCGGTCGGCCAGGATTCCGCCGTGGACGCGCGGGTGGAGCGTCTTCACGCGGCCGTCCAGCATCTCGGGGGAACCGGTGACCTCTTCGACCTCCTGCGCGGGAATGCCGGCGGCGGCGATTTTCTTCGCCGTCGAACCGGTGGAGACAAGCTTCACGCCCGCTGCATGCAGGCCCTGGGCGAGCTCCTCCAGACCGGTTTTGTCGTAAACCGAGATCAGGGCCCGGCGGATGGGTACACGGTCAATGGATACGCGCTCATGCTGCGTGAAGCTCACAAATGTCTCCGTCTTATCTCGCGACACAGGCCGCGGTTGGTGGGGATAGGGCCAGTTTATCGCGAAGGCCACGGTTGCCCGCCGTGCGCTCCGGAGTGTGAACGTCCCGGGGCGGGCTAAAGTTTTGGACAGGAGGCGGCGATGAATACTTACACCACTGTGCCCAGCGGCGAACAGGTGGTCCAGGAACTGCCCTGGCGATGGAAAGTCCAGGGCAGGATCTTCCTGATCGGGGGTCTCGGGTTCATGTTTGATGCCTGGGATGTGACCCTGAACGGCATCCTCATCCCCTTACTGTCCAAGCACTGGTCGCTCTCGGCCGGCGAGGCGGCCTGGGTGGGAACGGCCAACCTGATCGGCATGGCCCTTGGCGCCTTCATCTGGGGCACCATCGCCGACACGGTGGGGCGCAGGAAGGCTTTCACGGCCACCCTCCTGCTGTTCTCGGTCTTCACCGTGCTGGGTGCCTTTGCACCCGACTTCATCTGGTTCTGCGCCTTCCGGTTCCTCGCCGGCTTCGGCCTGGGCGGCTGCATCCCGGTGGACTACGCGCTGGTGGGTGAATTCACCCCGCGAAAGCAGCGCGGAAAGGTGCTCACCGCCATGGACGGCTGGTGGCCGGTGGGTGCGGCGCTGGCCGGGTTCGTGTCCGCCGGGCTGGTGGCCCTCTACGGCGACTGGCGCCTGACCATGCTGGTGATGGTCCTGCCCGCCCTGCTGGTGTTCTGGGTCCGGCGCAGCGTGCCGGAGTCGCCGCTGTTCCTCATCCGGAAAGGCCGGCGCGAGGAAGCGGCGAAGATTATTGACGGGCTGGTGGAGGCCACCGGGGCGGAACCCCGGGCGTACAGCCTCCCCGACGCCAGGGCAGTTCCTCGGCTCTCCGCCGGCAGCGCCTGGACGCAGCTGCGCTCGGTGTGGCAGTTCAACTGGAAGATCACCGCTGCGGCATGGTCCCTGTTCTTCAGCATCCTGCTGGTGTACTACCTGTCCCTGACCTGGATGCCCAGGATCCTCATTGGCGCCGGGTTCGCCGAGTACAAGGCATTCGTCACTACGGCCTCGATGGCCGCCGTCGGGTTCCTGGGCGTGGTGGTGGCAGCCCTCCTGGTGGAACGGGTGGGCCGCAAATGGATTCTTGCGGTGACCGGACCGCTGTCTGCCCTGACCCTGGTGATCGTGGCTATCGTGGTGGACATCCCCACGGCTGCAGTGTTCTGGCTGCTGGTGTTCGGGTTCGTGGTGCAGGTGGCCATTCCCGTGCTGTACGCCTACGTGTCCGAGCTCTACCCCACCGAACTGCGCGGTACCGGTTTCGGCTGGGCGTCGACGTTCTCGCGGCTGGGGGCAGGGTTTGGGCCGCTGGTTTTCGCCAACTACTTCTGGCCCGAACTGGGGCTGGCCACATCCTTTGCCCTGGCCGGTGCCCTGGTGCTGGCGTCCGTGCTGTGGATGGGCTTCTTCTCCCCCGAAACCCGCCAGCGGCGGCTGCAGTAGCCGCTGCCTGGCGACACGCTTACCCATTTTCGACGCGCACGTTCCCTTTCGCGCACCATATCTAGGGCGCGCAAAGTAATACGCGCCCCGGAAGTGAGGATGCGCGTCGCGGAAGGGCGCTAGGCGGCGGAGTAGGAGGGGTCGGCGGCGAGGGCGGCCAGGGTGGAGACCAGGAGGCGGCGCTCCACCACCTTGATGCGTTCGTGCAGGGTCTCCTCGGTATCGGAGTCCTGAATCGCCACGGCTTCCTGGGCAATGATGGGGCCTGTATCCACCCCGGCATCGGCCCAGTGCACGGTGCAGCCGGTGACCTTCACGCCGTAAGCCATCGCGTCACGCACGCCGTGGGCGCCGGGGAACGCGGGCAGCAGGGCCGGGTGGGTGTTGAGGTAGCGGCCGTTGAAGGTGTCTATGAACTCCGGGCTGACGATCCGCATGAACCCCGAGGACACCACCACGTCGGGTTTGTATGCTGCCACCGCCTCGGTCAGCGCAGCATTCCAGTCGGCCCGCTCAGGGTATGCCTTGAAGTCCACCACGAAGGTGGGGATGCCGGCCGCCGCCGAGCGTTCCACGCCATACGTTCCTTCACGATCGGCGCCCACCGCTGCGATGTCCACGTCGAGCTCCCCTGCCTTGACGGCGTCGATGACTGCCTGGAGATTGGACCCGGTGCCGGAAACGAGGACAACGATACGCATTGGTCCAGCTTAGGTGCAGGCTCGCGTACGCTGGAAAACATGAACAGCGAGCCGGGCCGCAGCGGGCCGCAACGGGTTAAGCCCCCGCTCAGCGACGCAGCCAGGGCCTCGCTCGCCACGACCCACACCCTGTTCCGCATGTTCGTCGTCACGGTGCTCGGTTCGTTCTTCGTGTACCAACTGGACGTCGGTTATCTGTGGCTGGCCACGGTGTTGACGGCTGCCGCCCTGGTCCTCGGCGTCGTCCTGCTGGTGCGGGCCGTGCGCCTGAAGGAATCCAGGCTGATTCTCTTCGGCACCATTTCGGGACTGGTGGTCGCAGCCGTCATGGTGCTGCTGATCGTCACCACCATGGTCCTGTTCGATCAGGTGCGCGAGTACCAGGCATGCATGGGCAGGGCGCTGACCGACCGGGCCACCCATGAGTGCATGGTGCAGTTCCAGCAGGTCCTGCCCACCGGCGTGCGCTAGCCACGCTGCCTCCAGCCCCAAGGGACTCTGACCCTTGCCGTCCTAGTGGACCAGTTCCGCTTCGCGTTCCGCGGCGGCGGGTTTCTCCCGCTCGAGCCAGGGACCGGCTGCGTAGCCGATGACGACGCCGGCACCCACCTCGGCGGCCACCCACACTGCCGTCCACAGCGGGTCGGGTCCGATGGCTGTCAGGCGGCCCAGCCCGGCCGATCCGCGGGCAAGCCAGGCCAGGCACAGGGTCAGCAGGCCGGCTGCCGCGCCGACGAGCAGGCCGAGCACCAGGGTGGAGGCAGCCGCCGTAAACCAGCGGACGTGGACCTTGATGGCGAGCCATTCGTCGAAGTGGTTTTCGCCCTCCCGGAGAAACCACCATCCGGCCATGGCCCCTGCCAGCACGGGGACGATCATTGCCACGAAGGCGTAGTCCAGCGGTCCCGACGGGATGGCGGCGAGGACGGGGATGGATGGAAGCGGGCCGACCGCCGTGCCCAGCGGACCCACTTGGGAGCCCGCTCCCATGGCAAAGCCGGCCCCGGACGTCCAGGCGAGGGCGAAAACCACCAGGTTGGGCAGGAAGCCAAGCTGCGCGATGGTGAGGGCGGCACCTCCCACCGGGCCGGCGTCGAGCGCTTCATAGACGGAAACCACCAGGTTCCAGTGGATGAACAGGTCGGCTGCGAGCAGGACCGCCGCCAGCGTGAGCGCGGAAACCACCGCCACGTAACCCGCCTTCGCCGCTGAGGCGAAATACGATCCGGCCCAGCGGGAATGCTGGCTGGTCCGGGAAATCCAGTCCACGGCGTCGACGCCGATGAGCCGGCTCCAGGAACCTGCCTCCCTCCGGGCCCCGACCACCATGCCGAGCCCGTACGGCACGAGCGGAACCAGCATGGCGTACCAAAGATTGATTCCGACGTCGGCCGTGCGGCAGACGAACCCGGTGGCCATGCCGAATGCGGCGTAGACAGCCCACGAGCCCAACAGGGCCTGCCAGAGCTGGTCAGTATAGGACGCCCGGGCGAGCCGGCGGCCGGCACGCCAGGCAAGGAGGAATGGGATGAGCGTCAGGCCAAGGGGAATCAGGCTCAGGACGTCGGAACCGCCGTGGGTGGCCGCGCCGGACCCAGCGCCTGAAAGCTCCAGCGGAACACCGTGGACCAGGAGCCAGGACTGCCCCGCCAGCCGGGCCAGGACCTCGAACTGGCCGTTCTGGAAACCGGCGGTGGCCCAGACCGCAACGATGGGCGCCACCACCACCAGCGCGGAGATGATGGCCGCCTGCGCCGTTTCGAGGGCACCCTGCAGCCACAACGGCATGGGAAGGCCACGGTCTCCGGTCTGATCAGCGCGCAGTTTCATCGTCTTCCATGGTGTCACGCCGGCTGCCGGCTGCCCGCGAACGACAGGCTCAGGGGCGGTATTGGACATCAATCAAGTGCCCTGCCCCACGGCGCTTTTTCCCGGGCACGGACGTAAAATTGTGGGAAACCAGCACCCAGCGTCCGCCGAGGACGTACTGCGCTTTCCGCTGGGCCGCCGGATGTGGCGGGCCCCGGCGAACGGCCCGGATTCCGTAAGCCGGGAAAACAGGAGCCGCGAATGAGAGATGAACCGTAAGTTCTGAAGATATTCGTCCTACTGGCTGGTGCAGCCACTGCCCTGGGCGCGGCTGCACCAGCACCTTAAACGACCGCGGCGCCGGGAGCCCCAAGGGGATCCCGGCGCCGTTCACCGTGTCAGGGGCGCTGGATCAACCAGCTGCCCGCGGGCCAGGGGCCGAAGCCCCGCCCGGGTCAGCGGCGGCCGCCGCCGTCCGTTTCGATGTTTTCCTTGCGGACTTCCTCGTTGACGGTCACGTCATCGCGGACCACGTCCTTGTCCAGCCGGACCCGCTCCACCGGGACGGCTTCCTTCTCCACCACCGGGCGCTCCTCGTGAAGGACCACCTCGTGCTCTTCTTCGCTGATGGCGGGTCCATCCAGGGCGGCACCGCGGTTGGCATCCGTGATCGGTTCGCGCTCGACCCGGACTTCCTCGCGCTCCACCGGGATGGTCTTGGTGACGTTCTCCGTAGTGACGTACTTCCGCAGCCGTGCACGGCCGGTGGTTTCCCGTTCCTTGCCCACGTGCAGCTGTTCCTCGGAGCGCGTCATGGCGTCGTCCGTGGTGGGGCCGGAGGTGTCGCGGCCAACGGTTCCGCGGGCTGCCTCGTCGCGGTCGTAGGTGTCGCGGTCCGCGCCGATGCCGGCCGTAGGGGTTCCGGCGTTCAGGTCGGCGTCGCCCTGCAGGTCAACGTCGCGGTCCCTGTCGGAGGTCGCCTCGGTGTAGGTCCGGGCGCCGCGGTCGTAGTGGGTGTACAGCCTGTCCTCTTCCTCCGGGGTGAGGTGTCCATCCGCATCGACCCGGGGGGCGTCCTTGACGTGCTCCTTCGTGTACGGAACAACCAGGTCGTCACCCTGGCTGTGTGCACCCTCGACAGGCACGAAGGACTCGGAGGTGCCGAAGAGACCGGTCTTGACCGTGACCCATGTGGGCTCACCGGTGTCATCGTCTGCGTACAGCTGTCCGATCGAGCCGATCTTGGCGCCGTCGGATCCCACCACGTTGCCGCTGCGGTTGAGCAGGGCTTCAAGATTTTCCCTGTTGAGCATGACTCTCCTTGGATATGTCGTTGCACTGGGCCTGCCAGCTCTGGATGTCCCGGACACGGCTTGGACCGGTGCCCGGCTTCCGCCCCGGCTGCTTGAGGCTCTGCGCTGACTGCCTTACTACCGTAAGCATGCTTAGCATCGAATGCCAAGCCTACTTAGTAATTTTCTTTGGCGGCCGGGGCCAGTTGTTCACCCGGCCTTTTCCTGCGGGTCACGCTTCCTCCCCCGCCATTTCAAGGAAGGCGCCCACGGTTGAGGGGTGAGGATCGCAATCGTTGCCGAATCATTTTTGCCGCTGATGAATGGCGTCACGCACTCCATCCTGCGTGTCCTGGATCATCTTCAGGAGCGTGGCGACGAGGTTTTGGTCATCGCACCCTCCTCGCATGACGGGGAGGAGCCCGGCCGTGTCAAGGGAGCGGTGGTCCACCGGCTTCCCGCGGTTCCGCTGGCCGGCTACACGAACGTGCGGGTGGCACTGGGGGGTGTGTACCGGGTCAAGCGAATCCTTGCCGACTACGCGCCCGACGTGGTGCATCTGGCCTCGCCGTTCGTGCTGGGATGGCGGGCCGCGCAGGCAGCGAGCCAGCTGGGCATTCCCACCGTGGCGGTCTACCAGACCGAGGTTCCCAGCTACGCCGGACGCTACGGCGTGCCCTTCCTGGAAAACTGGGCCTGGAGCCGGGTGGAGAACATCCACCTGCTGGCAACGCGCACCCTGGTGCCCTCCACGTTCGCGCTGAACCAGTTGCGCGGCCGGGGCATCCCGCGGGTGCGCATGTGGCGCCGCGGGGTGGACACGGCGCGGTTCTCGCCCGGAAAGCGCGACGACGGCTGGCGGGCCTCGGTGGCCCCCAACGGCGAACGCATCATCGGCTACGTGGGCCGGCTCGCGGTGGAGAAACAGGTTGAGGACCTGGCCGCCCTCAGCGGCATGCCGGGCACCCGGCTGGTGGTGGTGGGCGACGGTCCGCAGCGCGGTGCACTGGAGGCGGCGCTCCCGGACGCCGTGTTCACCGGGTTCCTGGGCGGGGACGACCTGGCCCGGGCGGTTGCCTCCTTCGATTTATTCGTCCATCCCGGCGAATTCGAAACGTTTTGCCAGACCATCCAGGAGGCCATGGCGTCGGCCGTTCCCGTGGTGGCTACCGGGCGGGGCGGCCCGCTGGACCTGGTACGGAATTCGCAGACCGGCTGGCTTTATGAACCGGGTGACCTGTCCGCCATGCGCGCCCGGGTGCAGGACCTGGTGGGCGACGACGCCAAGCGCCGGGCATTCGCTGCGGCGGCACACGCCTCAGTCCAGGACAGGACCTGGCCGGCGCTGTGCACGGAACTTGTCCAGCACTACGACGAGGTGATGGCGGCGGTTTCCCTGCCGCAGCCCGCAACCGACGCCAGGGGGGCGCAACTATGAAGATTTCCGTGATCGGCTGCGGCTACCTGGGCGCGGTCCACGCCGCCACCCTGGCGTCCATGGGCCACAGCGTGGTGGGCATCGACGTCGATGCAGCCAAGGTGCGGCAGCTGGCCTCGGGTGTGGCGCCTTTCCACGAACCTGGGCTGGACGAACTCCTCCGCGACGGGCACCAGACAGGCCGGCTCCGGTTCTCCACGGACCCGGCGGACGCCAGGGGCGCCCAGGTGCACTTCCTCTGCGTGGGAACGCCGCAGGACAAAACATCCGACGCCGCCGACCTCACCTTCCTTGTCTCCGCCATGGAAGCGCTGCTGCCGCACCTGGCCGCGGGCGCCGTCGTCGTGGGCAAATCCACCGTCCCCGTGGGCACGGTGGACATGCTGCGCGGCATCCTGGCGCCCCGGGCCGACGTGCTGCTGGGCTGGAATCCCGAGTTCCTGCGGCAGGGCACGGCGGTGAAGGACTCACTGGTGCCGGACCGGTTGGTCTACGGCGTGCCCGGCGGCCGGGCCGCCGCCTTTCACCCGGCAACCGGCGCGCCGCTGGGCGTGACGGCCGCCCTGGATGCGGTGTATGAGCCGCTGCTGGCGGCCGGGATCCCCCGGCTGGTGTGCAACTTCGCCACGGCGGAGCTCATCAAGTCG
The DNA here is from genome assembly GCF_000813845.1 of Pseudarthrobacter phenanthrenivorans. Taxonomy (GTDB): domain Bacteria; phylum Actinomycetota; class Actinomycetes; order Actinomycetales; family Micrococcaceae; genus Arthrobacter; species Arthrobacter phenanthrenivorans_B. The sequence goes on along the minus strand of NZ_JWTB01000018.1, from coordinate 42,522 downwards.
GCTGCCAACGCGTACCTGGCCACCAAAGTCAGCTTCATCAACGCCGTGTCCGCGCTGTGCGATGCTGCCGGCGCGGACGTGACGGAACTGGGCGAAGCGATGGGGCTGGACCCGAGGATCGGCGGCCGCTACCTGCATGCGGGGCTGGGTTTCGGCGGCGGGTGCCTGCCCAAGGACATCCGCAGCTTCCGCACCCAGGCGGCCGCGCTGGGGGTACCCGCGGTGGAGGACTGGATGCGCCTGGTCGATTCGGTCAACCTCGGCCAGCGGGAACGGACCGTGAGCCTCGCCGCGGAGCTGTGCGGCGGCATCCTGGCGGGGCGTTCCGTCACGGTCCTTGGCGCCTCCTTCAAACCCGACACCGACGACATCCGGGACTCCCCCGCGCTCGACGTGGCGGACCGGCTGGCCGCTGCCGGCGCGCACGTCACCGTCACCGACCCCAAGGCAGTGAACCAGGCGTGGCGGCGCTACCCTCGCCTCCGCTTCGAGGCATCCACCCGGCGGGCACTCGAGGACGCCGAACTGGTGCTGCTCCTCACCGAGTGGGACGAATACCGGCAGCTTTGTCCCGCCACCGCGGGGGCGCTCGTACGACGGCGGGTGGTCCTGGACGCGCGGAACGTACTGGACGCGGCGGCATGGCAGGAGGAAGGCTGGCTGGTGCGCGGCCTTGGCAGCCGTGCCGGGGCATTGGCAGCGGTGGCCGCACGCTGACGTCCAGCCTGGACGCCTACTGCAGGAGCCCCAGTTCGGCGAAGGCCAGGGCAACGCCGTTGCCGGCCGGGGCGGCAGTGACCCTGTCCGCCACCGCGAGAACGGCGGGATGGCCGCCTTCCACGGCGATGCCCACCGCGGCGTACTCAAGCATCTCGATGTCGTTGGCGCTGTCGCCGATGGCCACGATGTCTGCCCGGTCCAGCCCCAGATGGGCCTCCACCACCTGGATGCCCACTGCTTTGTGGATGCCCGCCATGAAGATCTCCCCGGCGCGCTCACCGAGCGCCGACAGCGAGCTCGGGATCAGCCCCACCTCCGGGCCGAACGTCTCCAGCAGGCGGCCCAGCGGCACCGGTGAGTCGAAGCAGGAGATTTTGGCGTAGGAGGTCCCGCGCAGGTCATCGCTGTACTGCATCGGACCGAGGATGTCCTCCAGCGGGTCCACGTCGGTGCTGAGGACGCCGTCATGCTGCGGGCGGCCGGCGAAGATGGGGCCCAGGACTTCCCTCAGCCGCCGGTCCACCCCGGTCCGGCCGTGCAGCGCTTCGGGCGCTTCCAGGATGTAGGCGGCGCCGTGCGCGTCGAGGGTCTCCACGATGCGTGCGCCAAGGGCCGGCTCGAACCGGGCATCCTTGAGCACTTCGCCGTTGACCTCCACCCGGGCGCCGGCCCCGGTGATGGTGCCGTCGAACCCGGTGTCCAGGATATGGCCGGGAACCATGGACAGCGGCCGGCCGGTGCACACGAAGACGCGGTGGCCCAGGTTCCGGGCGGTGCGCACGGCTTCCACGTGCGCCTCGGGGGCCAACCCATGGTCGGCATAGGTGCCGTCGATGTCGAGGAAGATGGCACGCGGCCTGGCAGTCTGACGGCGCATGGCTGTGCTCCTTGATCTGTTTCGGGACTAGCCATCCTATCGGCGGTGGCAGCAATCCCGCGTGCCTGGCTGTTTCGCCCCAAGGGGCCCTTTAAAGGCGGCGAACACCCGGCCGAAAGCGCAAAGCCGGGTCATTCCGGTGCCTGCCCGGATAAAAGGCCGGCATTCCCGGCTAAAACTGACAGTCATCCTGTGATAATCAAAGTCTTGCAGAGTAGTAAGCCTGCTGATTGAATGATGGAACCGGAAATGGGGGCCCGGCACAACTGACTGACAAGGAGTGGCAACATGGGCATTATCGGATTTCTCATTTTGGGCCTGATTGCTGGAGCCATTGCAAAGGCCATCCTGCCGGGCCGCCAAGGTGGCGGCTGGGTAATCACCATGGTCCTCGGCGTCGTGGGTGCCATCCTCGGCGGCTGGATCGGATCGCTGATCTTCGGCGGTGGACTGGCTGAGTTCTTCGACATCAGGACTTGGCTGCTGGCAATCCTCGGCTCGATCATCGTACTGCTGATCTACGGTGCCGTGACCAACCGCAGTGGCCGCCGGGTGTAGCCGCTTTCGCCTAATTCATCAGTAAGAGGCGCCGGACCCACATCGGGTCCGGCGTCTTTTATGTTCCCCCACGGTGCCCCGACAAATTGAAGTCCGCCTTTCCCGCCCAATTTCCGGGGACGGCCTTTATGATGGCGAAGGGGTGGTGTAATGACCGGTTTTTTCGGCCGTGACAACAATGTGGCATTACATTCTTTTGGCGTGGCGATGGATGCAAGTCCCGATGCTCTGCTCGCCCTGGCGGCGGACGGCACTGTCCAGGCGGCCAACGCTGCGGCGGCACGGCTTTTTGGGTTGGACCAGGATAAGTTCGCCGGGCTGGATCACCGGCTGCTGATCGCAGAGGGCTTCCGCGATGAGGTGGCAGCCCTGCTCCACCAGCTGCTCCGCCGGCCGGATGAGTACCCGCAGCCGCTGGAGGTCACCGGGTTGCGCGGCGACGGGACCGGGTTCCCGGTGGAACTGGCCGCGGCACTCCTCCCCCACCCGGAAGACGCTGCCACTCCTGACGCGGGCGCTGAGGGAACCGCTGCGCGGCTGATGCTCTCGGCCAGGGGGACGGCGCACCGCAAGGCAGCGGATGCCAGCCTGCGCGAGGCCATGTCGCTCCTGACGGCAACGCTGGAATCCACCGCCGACGGAATCCTGGTCATGGGCAATGACGGCCGCGTGGCCGGATTCAACGAACAATTCCTCTCCATGTGGAACCTGCCGCCCGAGATCATGGACGCTGACAGCGATGAGCCCGCGTTGCGCCTGGTCATTGCGCAGGTGGCAGACCCTGTGGCCTTCACCGCGCGGCTGGGGGAAGTGCAGGAGGACGCGGCAGCCGAAAGCCACGATGTGGTGGAGCTGCGTGACGGCCGCACGCTGGAACGCTATTCCCGGCCGCAGCGGGTGGGCGACAGGATTGTGGGCCGGGTGTGGAGCTTCCGTGACGTGACGCTGCGGCGCACAGCCCAGGAACAGGCACACAGGGCCATGATGGACCTGGCCATCCAGGCTGAGAAACTGCGCGCCATGGCATTCCAGGACCCGCTCACCGGACTCGCCAACCGCGCCGTGTTCAACGATGCCCTGGCGGAAGCCCTGCAGGCACCCCGGCTCAAAACGGTGGATGTCCTGCTCCTTGACCTGGACGACTTCAAGGAAGTCAACGACATCCTCGGCCACCAGGCCGGCGACGACATGCTGGTGGAAGTGGCGCGCCGCCTCCGCGGCTGCGTCCCCACCGCCGATGTGGTGGCCCGGCTGGGCGGCGACGAGTTCGTGGTGCTCATGACCGCGTGCCCTGACGCCGACGCCATCGCCGCCTGCATCGTGCGCTGCCTGCACGTCCCGGTGACCATCTCCGGTACGGTCCTCCGTCCCAGCCTGAGCCTTGGAGTGGCCTCGCTGGGCCAGGACAGCGTTGGCCCGTCCGAGCTGCTCCGGCACGCCGACATCGCCATGTATGCCGCCAAGGCCGCGGGAAAGAACCGGTTCCTGCGGTTCCACCCGGACATGATGCAGGCCCTGGTGCAGCGCACCCACATGGAAAGCGGCCTGCAGCTGGCAGTGTCCCGCGGCGAGATCACCGTGGACTTCCAGCCGATCGTGTCCCACCGCCGGGGTCAGGTGGTCCAGCTGGAGGCGCTGGCCCGGTGGGACCGGGACGGCGAACGCGTGCCGCCGTCGATCTTCATTCCGCTCGCCGAGCGCACCGGGCTGATCGGCGAAATCGGGGCCGAGGTCATGGCCTCCGGCATGGTGCAGCTGGCCCGGTGGCTCAGCGGGGACCCCTCGCGGTCCCTGGCCGTGAACGTCTCCGGCGTGCAGCTGCAGGAACCGGACTTCGCCGGGACAGTCCTGCGGCTGGCCGAAGCCAGCGGCGTGGCTCCCTACCAGCTGGTCCTGGAAGTGACCGAGAGTGTATTTTTCGACGCCGACTGCAGCCTGATCCAGCAGCTCAGCAGGTTGCGGGACGCTGGCGCCCGGGTGGCATTGGATGATTTCGGCACCGGCTATTCATCGCTGGGAAGGCTGCAGGACCTGCCGGTGGATACGGTCAAGATCGACCGGACCTTCGTGTCCATGGTCAGGACCGGCAACGAGCGGCTGCCCATCCTCAGTTCCATGATCAACATGGCGCACAGCCTGGGCCTGACCGTCACCGCGGAAGGGATTGAGACGGCGGCTCAGGCGGACTACCTGACGGCGCTGGAGTGCGATTCGCTGCAGGGGTTTTTGTTCTCGCTGCCGGAGCCCGGTGACCGGCTTGGCCAGGCCCTGCAGCACGCGGAAGAGGCGCTGCACGCCCTCAAGGACCGCTAGCAGGAGCTGCGGACTTAGGCAGCTTCCTTGCGGCCCGGACGCTGCGGCTTCGGCTGGGTGGCCGGCGGCTCAGTGGGGGTTGGCGTGGAGGATGCAGCGGCAGCCGGGGAAGATGCAGGGACACCCTGCGCAGCCTGGTCATGGGGGGCCGACGGCGCTTGCTCGCTGAGGGGCCCAGCGGCAGGTCCGCCACTGGTTGCCTGTGCCGGGGCGGCGGCGCGGTTGCGGCGCCAGCGGCGGACCAGGTCGGCGCCGGCCAGCAGCCCCGCGAGGGGGGTCAGTACGGCGGCGGCGTAGACGAAGAGCATCCACGTCAGGGTGGTCAGCGGCGGCTGGTTGTTGTTCAGCAGCGACAGGCCGCCCAGCATGCCCACAACCCAGAACAGCAGCACGGCGGTCAGCACGGCGCCGGCAGGGAAATACTGGTTGGTCACGACTTTTTTCAGGGTTTCCATGCACTTCCTCCTGCCTGGCCGGGGGGACGGCAACAACCGTTCAAGACAAGTATGGGGCCGGGCCGGCACGAAACCGCGCAAGACGACACGGCGAGTGATCAAGCTAACGCGGCCACCCGCCGTCGTCCGGAATCCCGGGCCGGAAACCGGGGCGAAACCCTTCCCGGAAGGCGATCCGGCGAATACCGTAAAGCCTGTCTTGCCCACACCTTTGGAGGTTCCCATGCGCAAAGTCACTGCCGGCCTGTTCCACTCCGTGGACGGGGTGGTGTCCGAGCCTTTCAAGTTCCAGTTCGACAGCTTCGACGATGAGCTCGGCCAGGGCATGACCAGGATGATGAACGAGGTGGACACGGTTGTCCTGGGCCGCGTGAGCTACCAGGAGTGGGCCGGTTACTGGCCCACCGCCCCGCAGGACCAGGACTTCGCTGCGTTCATCAACCCCGTGGAAAAGTTCGTGGCTTCGCGGACGCTGACCGGGCCGCTGGAGTGGCAGAACTCGCAGCTGATGGACGCGCCGCTTGAGGAGTTCATCGCCGGGTTGAAAGAGCGCGACGGCGGTGAGATTGCCGTCTGCGGGAGCATTTCCGTGACCCGGCAACTGCTGTTCGCCGGGCTGCTGGATTCACTGACATTGATGACGCACCCGGTCATCGCGGGCAGCGGCCGCAGGCTGTTCGAGGACGGCGACCCGCTGACGCGCCTGGTGCTGCAGGACCAGTCGACCACCAGCAAGGGCAACGTCCTCAGCACCTATGGTGTGCGCAAGGACTAGCCTCAGGCAGCCAGCGGGGCGCCGAAGAGCTCTTCTGCCAGCCTGGCCAGGTGGTCCGGGATATCCGCTTCGGCTCCGTGGTCGCCGCGGCCCAGGAAGACGGCGGTGCCGCGGATCCCGTTCAGGTCCAGGCCACATTCGTGCATGAGCTGGCCGGCGCGGACGTTGACGGGCAGGAGCGTGGTGACGCTTTCCGCGTTGAGGTAGACGTGCCAGTCCCCGCGGATCACCGATTCCAGCGGCCCGCCCACCAGGGCCTCCAGAGCCTGGAGGTCCGCTGCGACCTGCTCGATCCGGATGGGTTCGGAATTGCTGGCCGGTACTACAAGTGCTGTGTAAGTTCTGTTGTCCATCGTTCGTTTCTCCATAGGTCTTAACACCTGCGGAGACTGCCGTGTTCCCGGCGGCTATGCCTTCCCGGCGAGCCTGGCGATGTCAGCGGGCGTGGTGCGGCAGCAGCCGCCCAGGATCCGGGCACCCCGTTCCCGCCAGCCGGCGGCACCGGCGGCGAGGCTTGCCGGCGCTGATCCCCCTGCGGAATCGCCCTTGCTCTCCCCCTGGTTCCACGTTTTGGTACCGGGATCATAGGTTTCCCCGGAGTTCGGGTAGGCCACCAGCGGCTTGTCCGTGTGCAGGCGCAATGCCGCGAGCGCCGGACTGACCAGGCCGAGGGGCACGCAGTTGACCCCCAGGGCGGCAACATGCGGCTGCCCGTTGAGGAGCCGGGCAACGTCGCCGAGCGGGGTTCCGTCGCTGATGTGGCCGCCGTCGCGCAGGGAGAAGGAAAACCAGCTGTCGACGCCGTGTTCGCGGGCAAGTGCCAGGAGGGCCTCCGCTTCGGCGAAGGAGGGCAGCGTTTCAAACGCCAGGACGTCCACGCCGGCGTTGACCAGGGCGGCGACGCGCGGAGCATGGAAGTCCTGGAACTCCTGGGCGGTCAGGACGTAGTCCCCCCGGTATTCGGAGCCGTCCGCAAGGTAGGCGCCGTATGGCCCTACGGAACCGGCAACCAGCAGCGCCGCGGAGCCGGGGTGATCCGCCAGATGCTGCCGCCGTGCTTCATCCGCCAGCCGGACCGAGAGGGCAACCAGCTCCAGCGCAGCCTCTGCACTGATGCCACGCGCCGCGAAACCCTGGGGGGTGGCCTGGTAGCTGGCGGTGGTGGCGATGTTGGCCCCCGCAGCAAAGTAGTCGCGGTGGACATCCCTGATCAGGCCGGGCTGCTCCAGGAGGACCTTGGCGGACCACAGGGGATCGTTCAGGTCGCAGCCGCGGCGCTCGAGCTCGGTGGCCAGGGCGCCGTCGGCTACCAGGCCTGCGCCGGCTTCAAGCAGGGTGGACAGGAAACGGCGGCTAGGCATCGCAACTCCGGTTGCTTGGGGGCTGTTTTATTCATTATAGACAAGTTTCCATGCTTGTAATGCATATCACTGTGTGCCACGATGACTGCAGCAACGACCATCACAGGAGGAATATTCGTGAGTGTGCACCTGAACAGTGTCCGCAAGCTACGGGTCCACTGGCCCATCAGTGCGGAAACCTTCGGCCGGATAGCAGCCGGAGATGCCAACGCCGTCCAGCAGGATCCGGGGCTGGCTGAACTCCTGCACACCGTTGAGCAGCACCCGGACCTCGGTGATTTCGGGAACTACAAGAACGTCTTCGAATCCGGCATCGGATTCGAAGGATTCTCGTGCGGCGAAGGGGCGTCACCCACGCTCGGCAGGGTGGGCGAGCAGACCCTCTCCCCCACGTTCGTGTTCACCACCTATTTTGATGCCACCCTGGATGAGGCGGTCCTGGAACGGGCCATGCAGGAATTGGTGGCCATCCACCCGTGGGAACTGCCCGTCATCGAGGTGACCGGTCCCGTGAGTGTGGCCGGCAGCCTGCGCCGCAAGACCCCCTCGGCGGCAGCATCATGACGCTCACCACCACTGCCGCCTGGCCCGTGCTTCAATCCGCCCTGGCAGGAAGGACGTTCACGGACCTCACGCACGCCTTCCACCCGGGCCAGCCCCGTTTCGCCGCCTTTCCGGACGAAAACCGGGAGGCGCTTTTCGACCTTGAAAGGGGCGACGGTTTTACGGCCCACCGGTATTCGATCGTTGGCCAGTGGGGCACGCATGTGGACCCGCCATCCCACTTCATCCGGGGTGGGCGCACCCTTGACCGGATTCCAGTCCAGGACATGATCCTTCCCCTTGTGGTCCTGGACATCACCCGGCGGGTGGAACGGGATCCGGATGCAACCCCCACCCTGCGGGACGTGCACGGATGGGAAGACCGGAATGGAAGAATTCCCGCTGGATGCTTCGTTGCCCTGCGGACCGGCTGGAGCTCGCGGTGGCCGGACGGAGATGCCATGGCCAACAAGGATGCGGACGGAGTCAGCCACACTCCCGGGTGGTCCCATGAGGTGCTGTCCTTCCTGGTGGAGGAACGTTCGGTTTCGGCCATCGGGCACGAGCAAACGGACACCGATCCGGGGCTGGCAACCTCGCACGGGGACTTTGGCCTGGAAACCTACATCCTGGCGAAGGACCGCTGGCAGATAGAACTGATGGCTGATTTGTCCGGCCTCCCTGAATCGGGTGCCGCAATCGTGGCCAGCTGGGCCAAGCCCTCCGAAGGAAGCGGCTTCCCCGCCCGCGTCTTCGCCATCTCCTGACCCGGGCGGACGGTCCTCTAGACTCGGACCATGTCGAGGACTTCAAGCATGGGACGGGGCGTCAAAGCCGTCCTGGCGGCCGGGGAACGCCACCTGCGTGGCCTCCCCGGCGGCACGGTGGCAGAGATCGCTGCGGACCTGGGCAAGGACCGAAGCCAGGTTTCCCGGAGTTTGCGGACAGCAGAACAGGAAGGTTTCCTGCGAAGAACCCCCGAACGGACCTTCGCCCTGGACTGGAGCGTCCTGACCGACGCCCTCCTGCTGACCCGGCGCCGGCTGGCAACCGACGGCACCGCTGCCCTGGAAGGCCTCTCGAGGGAGACTGATGAGGGGTGCTTCCTGGGTGTCCTCAGCGGCAGGAGCACCGTAACGGTGGGCGAAAGCGTCCCGGCGAGCAGCCGGCTGGTGGGCTCGTGGCTGGGCCGGCCCTACCCCGCCTACTGCAGCGATGCCGGGCAGGCACTCTTGTGGGAGACTCCGGACGATGATGTCCGCAAAATCTTCGCGGGCGTCCAGTTCCAGCAGCACGGGCCGAACACCCCCGCGGACGTCGAGGACTTCCTGGCACGGCTCAGGAACGCACGGGTCCGCGGCTACTCCATCGTCGACGAGGAAGCGGAGCCCGGGCTCTACTCGCTGGCCGTACCCATCAGGGATTTCAGGGGTGACGTGGTGGCGGCCCTGCAGGTGGTGGGCCTGAAGGGCCGCCTTGAACCCAGCCGGTCCCGGCACGCCGAAGCGCTCGTCCGCCAGGGCCGCTGGCTGGAAGGCATGCTGGGATGGCGGTCTCCGGACAGCCACGCCTAAGGGCCGCCTACCCCTCCGGTCCGGGATGGACCGAACCGAGCCTCGCCGCGGCCTCCGCGAGCACCTCCGCCAATTCCGCTGCGCGGGGCCAAACGTCCGGCTGCCCGCCCAGCACACTCAGCGAAGCGACGATCCCACCGCCGGGATCCCGGACAGGCACGGCCACCTCGACGATGCCGTGTTCGAATTCCTCGTTGGCGACAACGAAACCTTGGGGCCTGTCTTTGGCCATGAGTTCCCAGGCCTCCGCGCAGGAATGCGGGGCGCCGGGACCACCGACGCCAACAAAGTTCACGTCGGAAAGCAAAGCTTCAAACCCCCGCCGCTTATGGTCCCACAACAGCGCCCTGCCCGATCCGGTACACCACACGGGCGTCACCATGCCGGGCTGGACGAAGCTGCCCGCCTGCGAATCGTTGCTGGATGCCAGGAGGAGGATGACCCGGTAACCGTCGCGGACCGAGACCCGGGCGCGCAGCCCCGTAGTGGCCACCAGCGCCTCCAGTTCCGCCGCCGCATGCCGGATCCACCCCGTATTGAGGGTGGCGGCAAGGCCGAAGAAGCCGGTCCCGACCCGGAACGGGCCGCGTTCGCGGCGCTCCAGCAGGCCAAGCTCACAAAGCTCCTGGGTCAAACGGGAGACGCGGCTTTGGTCCATTTCCAGCTCCGCGGCCAATTGGGAGACACCCATAAGCTGCTTCCCCGTCTTTTCCCGGTCAATGACCAGGCGCACTATCCGCAGTCCCTGCGCCAGTGACGACGCCTCCGGGGAGTTATCCACCCTGCTGCTCCTTCCGACCGGCAACCAGCCTATCCTCACACGTGGTCAGCACTGCCCGCCGCCTTACAGCAATCAGGTGGAAGCAACCCGGTCCCGGGCACGGTGATGGCCTGGCGCGGACGTTGGGCCGTCCGCGCCAGGCCATGGAAACGGTTAGCCCTGCGCCGTCTTCCCAGCTGCGGCCCGGCGCCCGTACCTGATGTGGAAGTAGCCGTAGCAGGCGGCGGCGAAAGGAATGCCAAAGTACAGTGCTGCCACCTGGGCCGGGTCCAGGGCGATGCCGACCAGGGAGACGGTGCAGAGAGTGAACGCCAGGACCGGCACCAGGGGGAAGAGCGGCGCGCGGTAGGACAACGTGGCCACGTCCCCGCCGTTCCGGACAAAAGCCCGCCGGTGGAAGAAATGCGAGGCGGTGATGGACATCCAGACTCCCACCACTGCGAAGCCCGCTACCGATACCAGCACCAGGTACACGGTCTCCGGGGCAACCACGCTGCTGATGAGTGAGGCCAGCCCTCCGAGCATGCTCACAGAGAGCGCGATCAGGGGGATGCCGCGGCTGGTCAGCTTTTTAAGCGCCCGGGGTGCGTGGCCTTCGTCGGCCAGGGAGTACAGCATCCTGGCGCAGGAGAACAAGCCACTGTTGCCTGCAGAGAGCAGGGCCGTGATGATGACGAAATTCATAACGTCGGCGGCAAAGGGAACACCCGTTGCCGTGAACACCGTCACGAACGGGCTCTCGTCGAGCCCAACTTCCTGGTACGGGATTGTGGCGGCGATGACGGCGATCGCTCCGACGAAGAACACCAGGAGGCGGATGACCGTACTGCGCATCGCTTTGGGAATGCTGGTGGCGGGATCCTTCGTCTCCCCTGCGGCGACGCCGATCAGTTCAGAGCCTGAGAAGGCGTAGAAGACTGCGAGCGCCGTCACCAGGACGCCGGTGAAACCGTTGGGGAAGAGCCCTCCGTCTGTGGTGAAGTTTTCGAACAGGAAGGGATGGTTGCCCGATCCGCTGAGCGGGTGGAAGCCCAAGAGGGCTGCCCCGCCCAGGACGATGAGCCCGATGATGGCGCCCACTTTGATGATGGCGAACCAGAATTCCGACTCGCCGAAGAACTTGGATGACACAGCGTTGAGGCTGAACAACGTTGCGGCGAAGACCAGGCACCAGACCCAGACGTCAACGCCCGGGAACCAGCGCTGCATCAGCAGGCCCGAGGCTGTGAACTCCGATCCGATGGCGACCGCCCAGCACAGCCAGTAGAGCCAGGCGGTGGCGAATCCCGTGGCGGGACCAATGGACCGGGCAGCGTAGATGTGGAACGCACCGGAGACGGGGTAGGCGATGGCGAGCTCCCCCAAGCAGGCCATGACCAGGTAAACCACGAAGGCACCGACGAGGTAGGCGAGAACGGCGCCCAGGGGGCCGGCCTGGGAAATGGTGTAACCCGAGCTGAGGAAAAGACCGGAACCAATGACGCCGCCCATGGCGATCATGACAAGGTGCCGGGGCCCCATGGAGCGGCGGAGCCCTGATTCCGTTGACGGCGGTGCGTCCGGCTCCGGCTTGAGGGTGAGGGGGGTCGAAGATTCCAAGAGGTGCCTCCAGTGGGGGGATGGTCGGAAGGACGGCCGCGGTTCGGGTGCCGGTCCATGAAGCTCTAAGCGCGTCGACAGTGACGAAAGTAACACAAACCGGCAGTTTTAGTCATCAAAATCATATTCAAATGCGAATGTTGCACGCTTATTGCTGTTACCCCATATGTCGATTTGCCCTTCAGATGGTCGTTTCGCCTCCCCCGCAGAGCGGATGGACATGCCTCAACAGACACCCGGCGGGCACAGGATGGGAGCACCAACAACCACATCAAGGGAGCAGCAATGACCACCTACGACATCGCGCTGATCGGGTTCGGCGGCGTCAACCGGACCCTCGCCGAACTGATCGCCACCAGAGGGGATGCGCTCGGCCGCACCCTCGGCTTTGACCTGAGGGTGGTTGCCATTACGGACCTCCGGCTGGGTTCCCTGGTCCAGGACGGGGGAATCGATCTTGACATGGCCCTGGGCCTGGATCCCGCCGCCGCGACGTTTGCAGCGCACGGCGGGTCAGCGGACCCGGACAACGAGCGCGTGATCCGCACCTGCTCTGCCGGGATCATTTGCGAAGCAACCTTCACCAACCCTGCAGACGGCGAGCCTGCGGCTTCACACGTCCGCTGGGCCCTGGAGTCGGGAAAGAGCGTTTGCACCACCAACAAAGGCCCGGTCGCCCTGCACGGCCAGGAATTGAGCCGGCTCGCGAAACTCAAAGGGCTGCATTTCGAATTCGAGGGCGCGGTGATGAGCGGGACACCCGTCATCCGGTTGGCCAAACAACTGTTCCCCGGACTGGTGCTCCATAGCTTCGAGGGCATCCTCAATGGCACCAGCAACTATGTCCTGGGCAGGATGGAACAGGGCCTCAGTTTTGAGGAATCGGTCCTCGAAGCCCAGGCCCGGGGGTACGCAGAGGCGGATCCCACGGCCGACATCGAGGGCCACGACGTCCAGCTGAAAGTCCTGATCCTCGCCAATGAGCTGCTGGGTGCGGACATCACGCTGGCGGATGTGCAGCGCCAAGGAATCTCAACGCTGTCGCCCGAGGACATCAGTCGCGCCAGGAACGAGGGGCGGCGGTGGAAACTGGTGGGCTCCGCGCGGCGGAACCTGGACGGAAGCATCACCGCCGGAGTTGCCCCCGTGGCGCTCCCCCTGGCCCACGGCCTCGCCGGGGTTTCGGGTGCCAACAATGCAGTGTCCTTTAATACCGATCTCCTCGGCCCGGTGACGGTGTCCGGACCGGGGGCCGGGCGGGTGGAGACAGCCTACGCCCTGCTGTCCGACATCATCGCCATGCATTCCGCACGGAAGCCGGTGGCTGCAGATGCGTGAATCAACCCTCTCACCACTGGATCACGCGACGGCCGCGTTCCGGGAAGTGCTCAGCCCCTACGACGGCCGGGTGGTGGGAGCAGTGGCCCTGACCCCGGCGGAGTCCGTGGACGCGATTGTCCGGGCTGCCAGGTCCGGGGCGGAGCAGGCACGCGCCCTGTCCCGCCATGACCGGGGAAAGCTGCTGGACGCGGCTGCCGCACTGATGGACGCGCGGCAGGCCGAATTCGCCCAGACCATCACAGCAGAGAGCGGCAAAACCATCCGCCAGGCACGCAAGGAGGTGCTGCGGGCAGTCAACACCCTGCGCCTGTCCGCCGTGGAGGCACGCCGGAACGCCGGCGAACTCATTCCCTTTGACTCCTATGAAGGCTCCGAGGACCGCATGGGGTGGTACTCACGGGAACCGCTGGGCATCATTGCGGCCATCACCCCCTACAACGACCCCCTTAATCTGGTGGCACACAAGGTGGGCCCGGCAATCGCCGGAGGCAACGCCGTCATCCTCAAGCCATCCGCGCTGACGCCCCTGTCCGCGCAACTGCTCGGCGAGGTCTTCGCCGAAGCCGGCCTGCCCGCCGGCATCCTCACGGTGGTCCACGGGGACAGGGACGTGGCGGAGGCGATCGTGCGGAGCCGGGAGGTCCGCATGGTGTCCTTCACCGGCGGATTCGCGGCCGGCGAGGCCATCGCCAGGACGGCAGGCCTGAAGAAGCTGTCCATGGACCTTGGCGGGAACGCCCCGGTCATCGTCATGGATGACGCCGACCTGGATGCTGCCGTTCCAGCCTGCGTCTCCGGCGCCTTCTGGGCAGCGGGCCAGAACTGTGTGGGGGTTCAGCGCATCCTCGTTGCCTCCTCCCGGTACCACGAGTTCCGTCGGCGCTTCCTGCAGGAGACGTCACGGCTGGTGGCGGGCGACCCCGCCGAGGAAGCGACCGACGTCGGTCCCATGATCAGTTCCGCCGCCGTGGATCAGCTCCAGGCCAGGATCCGGGCGGCGGTTGCCTCCGGCGCCGCAGTCCTCGCCGGCAACACCAGGGACAACAACGTGCTGCATCCGACGGTCCTGGAGAAAGTGCCCGCCGGCAGCAGGCTGTGGACGGAGGAGGTGTTCGGACCGGTCGTCATGCTGCAACCCTTCACAACCTTCGATGAAGCCGTGGAGACCGCCAACGCCATCGACTTCAGCCTCCACGCCGGGATCTTCACCGGATCGCTGGACGTTGCCCTGGACGCCGCGGGCCGCATTGACGCAGGCGGCGTCATGGTCAACGACTCATCGGACTACCGCTTCGACGGCATGCCGTTCGGAGGCTCCAAGTACGGCGGCCTTGGCCGGGAAGGAGTCCGGTTCGCCTATGAGGAGATGACCCAGCCCAAAGTGGTGTGCATCAAGCGCCTGGGCTGACCACCGGAAGCGAAGCCTGGCCGGGAGCGTTTCCCGGCTGGGCCGGCTTCGCTGCCGCATCCCGCCGGATGTAGTTGGACAGGGTCATGGCCGTCACGGTGTCCGTCACGCCGGGCGTGGCCGCTATCTGCTCCCAGATCTCCTGGATGCGTTCAAGCGACCGCGCTTCCACCCGGACCAGCAGGTCAAAGTCACCGCTGACCACATCGCACAGAACCACCTCCGGGATCGATTGCAGCACGGCGATGACGTCCGCTCCGCGCACCCTGTCCTTCCGGTAGACCATCAGGAAGGCAGAAACTGTGCCGTGCCCCGGGGCGCCGGTCACCACCGTGTAGCCCTGGATATATCCCTGCCGTTCCATCCTGTCGATGCGCTGCCGGACCGCATTGCGGGACAGCATCACCTTTGCGGCCAGCTCCGCGTGGCTGATCCGGGCATTGCGGGTCAGCTCCGCCAGGATGCCCTGGTCGATCCGGTCAAGACTCGCCCGATCCATGTTTCACCCTTCACCGCATGACGTCACGACAGCAGACACGAGTCGGCCCCGGCTCCAGATCGAAAGCACACAGAGATGATACTTCGGCAGCAGCCGCTCCAGAGCCAGCGCAGAGCCTTCAGTTGCGTGCTGTTGGACATGGACGGGACCCTGTTGGATTCGGCAGCGGGCGTGACGGCGAGCGCGGCCCGGGCGCTTGCCGCCGTGGGGCGCCTGTTCCACCGGCCGGGGACTTGGTCCGGCTGGTGGGGCCGCCCATGCTTGAGTCCTTCCGCGAGTACCTCGGACATGACGAGCTCCTCGCCCGGCGGGCGCTGCGGCATTACCGGAAGGCTTACGCGGAGCACGGGGCACACCAGTCGGTTCCGTACGCCGGGATCACCGAACTGCTGAAACACCTCCATGGTGCGGGCGTAGCCATGGCGGTTGCCACCTCGAAGGCCGAAGACCAGGCGCTCCGGATGGCCCGCCGGTTTGGCATGGACCAGTATTTCTCCGCCGTCTGCGGTGCTTCGGACCAGGAAGCCAGGTGGAGCAAGGCAGATGTGATTGCCGAAGTGCTGGACAGGCTGAGGGCAGCGAAGGTGGACGTCTCCGCCCCGCTCATGGTGGGTGACCGCAGCCACGACGTGGCCGGTGCAGCCGTCCACGGCATTCCCACGGTCTTCGCCGGTTGGGGCTACGGCTCGGCAGGGGAAGAAGCAGGAGCCGCGGCCGTTGCCCCCTCACCGGCTGCGGTGCTGCCGGTCTGCCTTGCCCTGGCGGTATCGCGCTGAAAGGTACGACGCCGGCACTCCGCCGGGTGCCGGCGTCGTGCCTTCGCGTCGTGGCCGGGAGGGCGAGCGGGTAAACTTGACCAGTCATGCGCTGTTCCTACTTTGATGCCGGCACCTGCCGCTCCTGCACCCAGATGGGCAGGCCCTACGGCGAACAGCTGGCCGGCAAGCAGCAGCACTGCCAGGGCCTCCTGTCCGGGCATACCGCGATCGAGTGGCTGCCGCCCGTTGCCAGCCAGGAGTCCGGCTTCCGCAACAAAGCCAAGATGGTGATCGGCGGGACAGCCCAGAACCCCACCATCGGCATCCTCGACGCGGACGGCCACGGCGTGGACCTGCGCAAGTGCGGCGTCTGCTCCCCCGGCCTGCTCGCCTGCTTCCCGGTACTGGCCACCTTCATCCGCCGGCTGAGGCTGACGCCCTACGATGTTCCGCGCCGCTCGGGAGAACTCAAGCACGTCATCATCACCGAGTCCCCGGACGGCGAGGTAATGCTCCGCCTGGTCCTCCGCTCGGACCAGACGGTGCCCCGCATCCGGAAACACCTTCCGGACCTCTTGGCCGCCCTGCCGCAGGTCAAAGTGGTCTCGGTCAACCTGCTCCCGGAGCACAAGGCCGTGCTGGAGGGTGAGCAGGAGATCCTGCTGACCGCTCAGTCCACCCTTAACATGCGGGTTAACGACATCAACCTGCACCTCCGCCCGCAGAGCTTCTTCCAGACCAACACCGCGATGGCTGCCGCCCTGTACCGGCAGGGCCGCGAGTGGGTCAACGAACTGGCGCCGGCCTCCGTATGGGACCTGTACTGCGGCGTGGGCGGGTTCGCCCTGCACAGCGCCGCCCCCTCCCGCACCGTCACCGGCATTGAAACCAGCAGCGAAGCGATCGTGTCCGCCCGGCTTAGCAGCGCCGAGGCAGGCCTGGCGGGGATGGACTTCCAGGCCGGCGACGCCACCGCCTTCGCCCTGGCGGCGGTGGAGTCGCCGGAACTGGTGATCGTGAATCCGCCGCGGCGGGGCATCGGCAAGGAGCTGTGCGGCTGGCTGGAATCCTCGGACGTGCGGCACGTGGTGTACTCCAGCTGCAACGCCCAGTCGCTGGCACGGGACCTGGCTGCCCTCCCCTCCTACACCGCCCGCCGGGCACGGGTGCTGGACATGTTCCCGCAGACCACCCACTACGAGGTGATGGTGCTGCTGGAACGCGCCGGCTGACACAGGCACCGCTCAGGGGCGGGCGCGTTCGACGGCGGCCGCGCCGGCTTCCCGCCCGCTGGCCCGCAGGCCTGCCGCCACCCCTTTGGCGTCCGCTTCGGAGCGGTTCTGGCTGAGTTTCTCCTTCGCCTCGATCCGGGTGATCACCAGTTCCACGCCCACGATGGCGCGCAGCTGCCCGGCGATGAACTTCTCCGGGGCATCGTCCACGGCCCAGGGTTCCTCCCGGCCGTCCTCGTGCAGGGCCGTCAGGTGCCGGACGTGCCGTGCCAGCCAGCCGGCGTCGTCATGGACCACCAGCTCGCCGTACACGTGCGCGGTGCTGTAGTTCCAGGTGGGGACCACGCGGCCATGCTCGGCCTTGGAGGCGTACCACGACGGCGAGACGTAGTCGTCCGGTCCCTGGATGATGGCGAGCGCTTCGCCGGTGGGCACACGTGACCACTGCGGGTTGTTCCGCGCCATGTGGGCCTGCAGCGCACCGTGCTCCCCCACCACGGGGTTGTATGCGAAGGGCAGCAGCGTTGCCAGCAGGCCCTGGTCCGTCACGGTGACCAGGTTGGCGGCTCCGGGGGCGGCGAGGAGGTTCCGGAGGGATTCCGGGCGGGCCGAGAAATGGGCGGGGATGTACATGGGGAGGTCCTTTCCGTCGGTTGAATTGGGTTGGTTGGACTGGCTTGCTTGGGCGGATCTGGTTGGGTGGCTTTGGTTTGGCCGCTCAGGAGGATGGCTTGAGCCGGACACGGACGGCCGCGGCAGCGCACAGGATCACGGAGAGGGCGCCGATCACGGTGGTCCAGGGGAGCGCCTCGCCCAGGAAGAGGGCGGCCCAGCCGATGCTCAGGACGGGCTGGACCAGCTGGATCTGGCTGACCTGCGCCATGGGGCCGATGGCCAGGCCGCGGTACCAGGCGAAGAAGCCAAGGAACATGCTGACCACGGCCAGGTAGCCGAACGCGGCCCACTGTGCGGGCGTGGCCGACGGCGGCTGGGTGAGGGCGGAGCCTACGGCCAGTACCAGCATGGCCGGGGCGGCGAGGAGCAGCGCCCAGGCGATGGTTTGCCACGCGCCCAGTTCGCGGGCCAGGAGGCCGCCCTCGGCGTAGCCGACGGCCGCGCATACCACGGCGCCGAGCAGGAGGAGGTCCGCCCAGTGCAGCTGGCCTACACCCCCGGACTGCAGGAACGCGAAGGAAACCGCCGCCAGGGAGCCCAGCACCATCACGGTCCAGAAGGCCGCGGGCGGCCGTTCACCGGTCCGAAGGATGGCCACGGTTGCGGTGGCGGCAGGCAGAAGGGCGATGACCACGGCACCATGGGCCGCGGGAACGGCGGTGAGGGCATAGGAGGTAAGCAACGGAAAGCCGGCGACGACGCCGCCGGCCACCAGCGCGAGGCGCAGCCACATGCGCGGCCGCGGCAGCCGCTGCCGGCTCAGTGCGAGTGCGGCGGCGGCAAGAATGGCTGCCACCACGGCCCGGCCTGAACCGATAAACAGCGGCGGGATGCCTGCGACCGCCACCCGGGTGAAGGGCACCGTAAAGGAAAAGGCCGCGATGCCCACGAGGCCCCACCAGATGCCGGTGGCCCTGCGTGGGAGTATCACTGTGCCAGCCAGGACAGTAGCGCTACTATGTTCTTTCATGAACAACGATAGCAGCTCTCGGATTGTTGCGGCACTCAGGCTTTGGGTGGCCGCGGCCGCTCCGGGGGCGAAACTGCCGTCCACCCGGCAGTTGGTGGCCGAGCACCAGGCCAGCCCGGTCACGGTGCAGAAGGCACTCCAGGTACTGACGGCGCAGGGCCTGATCGAAAGCCGGCCCGGCGTCGGGACGTTCGTCCGTGCGGTCCGGACGGCCCGCCCGTTGGACTACGGCTGGCAAACGGCGGCGCTGCGGTCGCCGTCGTCGACGCTGCCGTCGTCGTCGGGCACCATGCGCAACGTGCCCGGGGATGCCATCTGGTTCCACTCCGGCTACCCGGACCGGGAGCTCCTGCCGGAGCGGCTGGTCAGGTCAGCCCTGGCCCGGGCCGCCCGCGGGGACGCCGCGCTGTCCCGGCCGCCTGCAGCGGGAATGCCGGACCTGCAGCAGTGGTTCGCCCAGGAGCTGGGGCAGGCAACCCCGGTGGGCATTACACCTCCCACGCCGAACGACGTCATCGTGCTGCCGGGAAGCCAAAGCGGCCTGAGCTCCATCTTCCGCGCCCTGGTGGGCGCCGGGCAGCCGCTGCTGATCGAATCACCGTCATACTGGGGCGCCATCCTGGCCGCCGCCCAGACCGGCGTGCGCGTGGTTCCAGTGCCCACGGGTCCGGACGGACCCGATCCTGCCGACGTGGACCGCGCCTTCGCCGAGACCGGCGCGCGTGCCTTCTACGTGCAGCCCAACTTCGCCAACCCCACAGGGGGGCAGTGGACGCCGGAACGTGGAGACCAGATCCTGGACGTGGCCCGCCGGCATGGCGCCTTCCTGGTGGAGGACGACTGGGCCCACGACTTCGGAATCACCTCGGATCCGGTCCCGCTGGCCACCCGCGATGACGCCGGACATGTGGTCTACATCCGGTCCCTGACCAAGAGCGTCTCCACAGCCATCCGCATTGCGGCAGTGACTGCCCGCGGTCCGGCCCGGGAACGCATCCTCGCCCAGCGCGCCGCCGAATCCATGTACGTGAGCGGGCTCCTGCAGGCCGCCGCCCTGGATGTGGTGACCCAGCCCGGCTGGCAGACGCACCTGCGCAGCCTCCGCCAGCAGCTTCAGGCACGCCGGGACCTGCTGGTCACGAGCATCCGTGACCACGTTCCCCAGGCCCATCTCGATGCCCTGCCCAGGGGTGGACTGAACCTGTGGCTCCGCCTGCCGGATGCCACCGATCTGCCACGCCTGGTCCGGGACTGCGAGGACGCGGGGGTGATCATCGCCGCCGGCACGGAGTGGTTCCCGGCCGAACCCGCAGGCGCGTTCATCCGCCTCAACTACTCCGGGCCCAACCCGGGCGCCTACCCGGAAGGGGCTCGACGCATCGGCGAGGCGCTGGCGTTGCAGTCCCACCTCTCGGGCGCCGGCAATACGTGACTCCACGCCTGCTGCGCGAGGGATTGGCGGGCAGCGGGAAGCAACTCAAAGATCATCCAAGGAATCGATCAAGATTGGCGCTTAACCCGTTCCGTCAAAACGGCTGGAGCTACGCTGGCCGTGCACTTCGCATCCAGCACACGCACTTGGGGGATCCATGCCTGCACCTTTCCGCTCTTCAGCGCCGCGCAACCACTGCCAGGAAGACGCCTCCGGCGCCCGAGCCTCCCTGCGGAAGGGCCGCACTCCAGCACTGGCCGCAGGTGCAGCCGCCGTCGTCGTCCTTCTGCTGACCGGCTGCGGCGGCACCCAGGCCTCCCTGACGGCCGGCGCAAGGCCCGCCAGCGAATCTGCGACCGCAACCCCCACGGCGACGCCCCTTGCGCATACCTTGTGCAGCACCGTGAACGCGGAACAGACGGCGGCAGCCAGCACCTATGTCTGCACCGAGGACGAATCGGGCAGGTTGGTCTGGCTTGAGGCTGCAGAGGCCAAAGGCGTTACCGAAAAGCTGGCGGCCGCGGCGGCGGCGAAGGCGGCAGCCGACAAGGCTGCGGCAGACAAAGCGGCCGCAGACAAAGCAGCGGCGGACAAGGCAGCAGCGGACAAGGCAGCGGCAGACGCAGCCGCAGCAGCCGAGGCAGCCGCCAGGCAAGCCGCCGAAGCGAGGGCAGCCCAGGAGGCTGCGGCGGCACAGGCCGCAGCGGAAGCGGCCGCCAAGGCAGCGGCGCCTCCGGCTCCCGTTGCCCCTGCCGTTCCCGGGACCAATCCTGGCTGCGATCCGAACTACTCAGGCTGCGTCCCCATTGCGTCCGATGTGGACTGCGCCGGCGGCAGCGGAAACGGCCCGGCGTACGTCAGCGGTCCCGTCCAGGTCATTGGCCGGGACATCTATGGCCTTGACGCCGATCATGACGGCGTCGGCTGCGAGCGGTAGGGACTAGACGAACTTCTTGACCAGTTCTTCGCTCTTCTCCCAGAGCCCGCGAGCCAGTTCGGCGTCGTAGGCCTGCCGGTTGGCCTTGGCCAGGGCACGCTTGGCGTAGTAGGCGCCGGAGATCCAGTCCGCGCCGGGGGTGCCGTTGATCAGCCACAGCATGGTGTCGGCGCCCTGGTCCGGGCTGAGCATGAAGCGGTTCAACAGTGTCTTGTAGGCGTGCCGGAAGGGGCTGGTGGAGTCCGCCGCGAAGTTGGTCCGGACCACGCCCGGGTGGAACGCCGCCGTCGAAATTCCCTGGTCGTGGAAGCGGCGGTGCAGCTCCGAGGTGAACAGGATGTTGGCGAGCTTGCCCGTGCCGTAGGCGCGGTAGGTGCGGTACCCGTGCTCGGCGTTGAGGTCGAACAGGTCCAGCTTGCCGGAGAAGTTTGCGGCACTGGCGGTGTTGATGACCTTTGCCCCGCTGGCGGTCAGGGTGTCCATCAGCAGGTTGGTAAGCAGGAACGGCGCCAGGTGGTTGACCTGGAACGTCAGCTCGTTTCCGTCCACGGTGAGCGTGCGCTTGCCCATCATGCCGCCGGCGTTGTTGGCCAGGACATCGATGCGCGGGTAGTTGGCTTTCAGCTTCTCCGCTAGTCCGCGGACCTGCGCCAGGTCGGAAAAGTCGGCCAGGTAGTGGTCGGCGCCAATGTCCGTGGCCAGTGCGCGGGTCTTCCCAGCGGAACGGCCGACGACGACCACCTGCTCCCCTGCCTTGGCCAGCGTCCGGGCGGCTGCCGCGCCGATGCCGTCGCTGGCGCCGGTGATCACGATGGTGCGAGGAGTCAAGGGATGTCCTTTGATCGGCGGGAAGCGCACCCGGTCCGGCACACCAAAGGGAACAACGATGGCGGAGCGGCAGGTGTTCCCGGCACCCACAGGCCCCCACAGCGTTTAGAACCACTGTAAGTCCTACTTATTCACTTTTTTGGTGTTATACGTCATACTTATTGCAGCCCGCCACCAGCACCGTTGGCGGTTGCACTCCAACCGAGGAAGCCTCATGCAATCCCTACTCCTTCCCGCCGCCGCAGAGCCTTGGAACGGACACGACACGCAACTGGTCGTGGTCGCCGCCATTGGCATCGCGCTGATCGTTTTCCTGATCGTCAAACTCAAGCTCCACCCGTTCCTGTCGCTGGTCCTCGGATCCGCGTTCGTAGGCCTTGCCTCCGGGGTGGAACTTGGGAAGGTCATCAGCAACTTCGAAGACGGTGTCGGGGGCACCCTGAAAGAAGTCGGCCTGCTGATCGCGCTCGGCGCCATGCTGGGCAAGCTCCTGGCTGATTCCGGGGGCGCAAACCGGGTGGTCGACACCCTGCTGGGCAAGGTCTCCCCGAAAGTCCTGCCGTGGGCCATGGCGCTGGTCGCCGTCATCATCGGATTGCCGATGTTTTTCGAGATCGGCCTCGTGCTGCTGCTGCCCGTCATCGTGTTGGTGTCCCAGCGGTCCGGCCGGAAGCTGATGCGGGTAGCCATTCCCGCTCTCGCAGGCCTCTCAGTCCTGCATGGACTGGTCCCGCCGCACCCCGGTCCGCTTGTCGCCATCTCCAGCCTTAACGCGCCGCTGGGCATCACCTTGGCCCTCGGACTCCTGATCGCCATTCCCACCGTCATCGTCTGCGGCCCGCTGTTCGCCATCTACGCTGCGCGCTGGGTCCCGGTGGACGCGCCGAAGGTAGCCGGTGGCATCGACACCGAACACACCCAGGCCGATCCTGACGTCAAGCGCCAGCCCACTTTCCTCGTGACCCTGCTGACCATCGTCTTCCCTGTGGTCCTGATGCTCCTCAAGGCCGTAGTGGATATCGTCGATCCCAACTCCAAGAACCCAAGCGCAGCGCGCGTCTTCTTTGACTTCATCGGTGAACCGCTTGTGGCAATGACCCTCGCAGTCCTGCTTGCCCTCGTGACCTTCGGCTACGCCGTCGGCTTCACCGGTACCAAAATCGGCACCAAGATCGGTGCATCCGTGGGCCCCATTGCCGCCGTGATCCTGATCGTGGGCGCGGGCGGGGGCTTCAAGCAGACCCTGATCGGAGCCGGCGTCGGTGATGCCGTTGCCAAGTGGGCCACCGGAGCCAACATTTCGGTCCTGGTCCTTGGCTTCCTCATTGCGGTTGCCATCAGGCTCGCAACCGGTTCGGCCACCGTGGCCACGGTGACGGCGGCAGGCATCGTCGCTCCGCTGGCGGCCAGCCTCTCCCCCGGACACGCCGGCCTGCTGGTTCTCGCCGTGGGCGCCGGTTCATTGTTCCTCTCCCACGTGAACGATGCCGGCTTCTGGCTGGTCAAGGAGCTCTTTGGTCTGACCGTAGGCCAAACGTTCAAAACCTGGTCAGTCATGGAGACCCTCATCTCCGTGGTAGGTTTCGCGCTGGTCATGGTCCTCTCAGTGGTGATCCCCTGATGGCCGCTGCACGCACCCCCGAGTCCGTTCAGCAGCCGGTCCTGGTCATCATGGGCGTGTCCGGCTCCGGAAAGTCCACGGTGGCAGGGATCCTTGCCGGCCAGCTCGGCTGGGACTTGGAGGAAGGCGACGACCTGCACCCGGCCGAAAACGTGGAAAAGATGGCGTCCGGCATTCCCTTGACCGACGAGGACCGTTGGCCTTGGCTGGACACGATTGCCTCGTGGATCATCGAGCACACCATGGCGGGTATACCCGGGATCATCACCTGCTCAGCGCTGAAGAAGACCTACCGGGACCGGCTTCGCGAGAAGAACGTCGTCTTCGTGCACCTGTCAGGGTCCAAGGAACAGATCGGTCGCCGGCTGACGGCGCGGATGGACCACTACATGCCCCCGTCCCTGCTTGATTCGCAGATCGCCACCCTCGAGCCGCCGGGACCGGATGAGAACACCATCGTGGTGGACGTGGGGCGGACCCCCGCTGAAGAAGCCGCAGAGGTGGTCAGGCGCCTCGGGCTCTCTCCGGCGTCCGGTTCATCCGCACTGGGGCACCCCCACCCGGGCACGTCCTCCGCCGCCGGCCAGCCCGAAGACCCTGCCGGCGCATAAGCCCGTCCACGTCGGGGGCCGCAGCGCCACGGTGCCCGGCTGGGGCAAAGGCTCCGGCCGGGCACGTAACCTGATTCATTAATCGACGACGTGCACCTCGCCCACCATGCCCATGTAGTCATGGAGTGCGCAGATGTACTTGAACGTTCCGGTTGCCTGGAACTTCACCGTGAAGGTGTGGCCGGGAAGGAGGATTCCCGAGCTGAGGTCGCCGCCCGAGAAATGCCACGGGTCGCCGGACGGGGCAAAGATATTTTTCGGTTCGTTGCCGAAGGTCACGGTGTGTGGAGCACCCATACCGTTATTGACGAAATCTACCTTTTCACCAACATGCACCGTCACGCTTGGCTGCACGAAGCGCATGACCATGGCCACGCCGTCGTCACCGCCCGCCATGACCTTGTGGTTGCTGGCTTGTTCGGCCAGCGAGGCGTCGAGTCGCTGCCCATCGCGGATGATGGACCGCGCCTGTTCCCGTGATTGCCTGTTGTAGTCACCCTGGTTGTAGGGATAATCCGTGCCCTGCTCGCGCACGTGCACGGTTCCCTTCATCATCTTGCCGTGGACCAGGCAGTAAGTAGGTGAAGTCGCCTTCCCGCGGGAACGACAGGCTGTAGCTCCTAACACTTGGGAAGCCGGGCACGTCCACATTCGCCATGATCCCGGAGTTGTAATAGGACTTCCCGTCGTAGTAATCATTCCCTCGCTTTTGCAGCTCATCGGCGCTGAACGGATTGAAATCCTGCAGTGCCTGGCCGGTCGCCAGGAACGTCACGGTGTGGATTTCTGCGGAGTTTGCCTGCCAAGTGATGGTGTCCCGCTCATTGATAAAGATCTCCGACGGAAGGAACGCCATGCCCTGGATCTCCTGGTCGCGGGACTCAGAGCCCACTTGCACCTGCCAGGTGCGGTGTCCCCATCCGTCGGCGGCTGCCGGGCCTGCTGCAGCAAGTGATGCGAGCAGTGCTACAGCGAATGCGAGAATGAATGCCAATTTATTGGATCTCGATGTAATTCCCCGATATTGCTTCATGACAACGCTTTCTCGGACTGCCATCGGCCCAGGGCCGGTGGCAGCTGCAGCCGATCCGGTTGCATTGCAAGAAGGGCCGAACCGGCCGCGGGTTTTTGGAGTGAAGGTGCCGGCTGCCGATGCCGGGGAGCGCGGGCGGCCGGTGCCGGCCAGCGATTGGGCCGGACATGCACCACCCCATCTGGTGCCGAACTGCTTGGAATATTCCTCAAGGCGCCGCCGCCCGCGTGGGTTGTCCACGCTGCATCCGTACGCACCTTCAAGAGTGCTCCTGCACGCGGGGTTTGTCGAGAAGGGATTAATTGTGGTCGGAAACCCGTGCATCCGCGCAGCCGGGTTAACAAAAGCAGGGCCTGCCGTGAATCACGGCAAGCCCTGCTTGGAAACCTAACGGTCCCGGAACCCTAAAAGATTAGAGAGCCTGGATGTTGGTGGCCTGGGGACCCTTGGGGCCCTGCTCGGTGTCGAAGGAAACCTTCTGGTTCTCTTCGAGGGAGCGGAAGCCGGAGGAGTTGATCGCGGAGTAGTGCGCGAAAACGTCCTGCGAGGAGTCGTCCGGGGAAATGAAGCCGAAGCCCTTTTCAGCGTTAAACCATTTGACGGTACCAGTAGCCATTATTTTTGTCCTTCGTGAAGGTGGAGGGAAAATCCCGACTTTCGGGCCCTCCGGCGTGGGGTGTTCAAAAACCGCTACTTCAGAAGAACACGGACTTTCGACCGCGCGTACTGCCTGAACTACCAACTGCATAAACACAACAACAGGTTCAAGACTACAGGAGATTCAGCCCACGCCTAATTACCCCCCCGGGCTATCCCCGGCCGCCGTCATCCAGGGCAGTGCTGTAGCGGGTGAAGCCGGGGCGAAGCCGCACGGAGCGTTCGCCGATCACGGCGATGTCCTCCCACAGCACCAGGAATGATCCGCGGTGCCGCCACCGGAGGATCCGGGCAATTGTGCGGGGCCGGGTGAGGCCGTTCCGCTCGTAGCCCATGAAGGAGGACGCGCTGTGTGGGCCCACCACCAGCCCCAGTAGCCGAGGCTCCGCCATCAGCTGGTGCGGGGTGCCGTCCAGCACGAACCGGGCGTCTGCCACGCGGCCCAGCCGCCCGCCGTCGGCATCAAAGACAGGGGTCCCCAGCAGGTCACCGAGGATCATGGCGGCCTCCCGGAATCCTGGCGATGATCTTGTCCCGCATCCACCGCTCCACCCAGCCGGCATCCAGCGACTCACCGCTGATGCCCAGGCGCAGCACCACGTCCACGTCCGCCACGTCCTTCCAGGAGATGCGGATCAACCGGGACGACGGCGGCCTGCCGCCAAAGATGCGCGTCCCCAGCACCGCCCCGGTCAGGAGGGCAGTAATGACCGGGGCGGGTGTACCGGGCGGGATCTCCGTGTCCAAGGCGGGCCCGCTCAGTTCAAGATCGTCCACGGTGGTGACCGGGACGCCGTCGTGGTCCAGCACCTGGCGGTCCATCAGGTGCAGCTGCGCATCCAGGACCCTGCCGGAGACCGGCGGGGCGGGCGGGAGCGGCCGCTGGGGGGACGTCATGAGCCGGCTCCTGTCACGATCATGAGGGGTATGGCGGCGAGGGAAGCGACCAGGATGATCACCAGGTAGACCATGCCCAGCACGTTCACCACGCGTCCATTGACGTGCTCCCGCATGTACTGCGGATCATTGGCCACGATGAGGATGGGCAGGTAGGTCAGCGGCAGGGCGATCGCGGAGAACACCACCGAGTATTCAGTTACCAGGACGGGATCAACCCCCGTGGCCAGCACGGCAAGGCCCACCAGGAGGCAGACGATCATGGACAAGTGGAAACGCGCGGCCTCGGCCGGCCGGCGGAATTTACCCCAGGACCAGCCAAAGAACTGCGCCAGGGTGTAACCGCTGGACAGGGTGGTTTCCAGGGCGGCGCCGAACGTGGCCGCCACAATGCCCACCAGGACCACCGCCAGCCCCAGCTTCCCCGCCCCTTCGGCCACCGGCAGGACCACCTGCGACAGCGATGTCACCGAGATCCCGGCGGGCAGCAGGACAACGGCCGCGCACGCGGCGATGGCCACGGACAGCAGGCCGCCCAGCGGAAAGCCCACCAGGACGTTGGTGCGTTCCTGGAGGAGGTCCTTCACTGTCCACCCTTCCTCGACCGCGCCTGAGGAGAAGAAGAACACTTCATAAGGGGTCATGGCCGCACCGAACAGGGCAATGGCGTAATAGCTGTACGTCCAAATTGTTTCCTGCCCGGGCACGGTGGGCATCAATTGCCCGGCCAGCGCGCCCCAGTCCGGTTTGAGCAGGAACAGCGCCACCGCGAAAACGATCAAGGTCAGGCCCACCAGGCCGGTGACGTTTTCCATGATGGAGAACCGCACCCGCCAGATCACAAACCACACCGCCAGCGCCGCCACGGGAATCCAGAGCAGGTAGTACACGCTGCTGGCCAACTGCAGGGCCAGGGCCACACCGCCGATCTCCGCAGTGACGGTCATGAGGTTGATGAGGAACGACGCCGACAGGTTGGCCAGCCCGGCCCGCGGCCCCAGCCGTTCACGGATCACCTCGAAGGTGGCCCGGCCGGACGCCGCCGCCACCCGTCCGGACATGTTGGCGAACAGGCAAATCCCCACCACACCAACGCCCACGACCCATACCAGGGACAGGCCGAAGCGGGACCCCACCACGGCGTTGGTCACCAGGTCACCGATGTCCACGAACCCGCCGATCGCGGTGAGGATGCCAAGCGCGACGCCGAGGATCCGCTTCACTTGGATCCCACCTTGTCTTCGAGCTGCTTCAGGGCGTCCTGCGCGCCGGCCAGCGCCTTGTCACCGTCCGCAAGCGAGGGGGTACCGCCGTCGTCCGCCGAAAGTGCGGCGCGGGCGGTGGCAAAGCCGGCGGCGCACTGGTCCAGGACGTCCAGCGCCTGCTTCTGTGTATCGCGGTCCTCCGGGGTGGCCGGCGAGAGTTTCAGGACGCTGCTCCGGCTGGTCTGGATTTCCTTGAGCTCATCGTCCAGGGTCGTTGAGGTGGCGGCGCGGGTCAGCTTGCCGTCCATGTCCTGGCGGAGGGCGATGCGTGCGGTGGCGACGGCTGAGCTGCTGTCCTTGACGGCCGTGGACACGGATTCGTTGGTGCCGCCGCTGCAGGCTGCCAGGACGGCGAGCGCGGTGAGCGGCATTGCCAGCCTGCCGAAGGCCCGGGGCCGGGGCCTTGCGGCCGGGGCTGAGGCTGGCTTGTTCCGCACCGTGGCCTCCAGTCCCCGGGAAGCCCCGGATCCGTGTCCCTGGCAAGGCAGCCAGAAAATAGTTGCCTAGAGCTATATATAGCACTCCCCCAGGAAGTTTGACCTGTTCAGGTGGGACTTTATGCGGGACGCACAGGGGCCTGCCGAACCTCTCGACCACGGCACCAAAGAGGCATATCCTGCATCCACATCCTGCCCGACCACCTGCCACCGGGAGAAGACGCCATGGAGATGCCCAAGGCAACCGAGGAAGACAAAGAACGGTTCCGGCGCGTGGTCCCGGACCATCCCGGCGTGGTGGTGAAGCCCATGTTCGGCAATCTGGGAGCGTTCGTGAACGGCAACATGTTCGCCGGGCTGTTTGGCTCCACGATCGGGGTGAAACTGTCCCGGGAGGACAGGGAACTGCTGGAGTCCTCCGAGCGCACCGTGCCGTTCGGCCCGGCGGAGCGGCCCATGGGCGGCTACACCGGGCTGCCGGACGTGTGGAATGAAGAGGGCGACGGCGATGACACCCGGGCGCGCGCGTGGGCCGGGAAGGCATTGGCGTACGTCGCGTCCCTGCCGCCGAAGGAGCCCAAGGAGCGGCCGAAGGCGGGCAAGGTCCAGCCATGACCCCGTACCGCGTCATCCTGCTCCCCGGGAGCGTCCTCCCGGCGGGGCCGGCGTACGGCGGACTGCTGGAGGCCCTGGGACCAGCTGTGGACTCCGTGGCCAAGGACCTGGAACTCTACGCCGCTGATGCCCCGCCGGCGGACTGGACCCTGGACACTGAGGGCGATGCGGTGCTCCGTGAAGCCGATGCCCGCGGCTGGGACACCTTCCATCTGGTGGGCTATTCCGGGGGCGGCTCAGCCAGCCTGGCGCTGGCGGCAGCGCATCCGGAGCGGCTCCGCAGCCTGGCGCTGCTGGAGCCTGCGTGGGCCGGCACCTGGGATTGGAGCCCGGAGCACGCCGAACTTTGGACAAAGTATGAGCAGTTGAATGGCCTCCCGCCCGGCGAGTTCATGGCCGCCTTCACCCGGCTGGGCGTCCGGGACGACGTCGTCCTGCCGCCTCCTCCGCCCGGTCCGCCCCCGCCGTGGATGGCCAAGAGGCCGGCGGGGATCGGTGCGTTCCTCAAGGCCTTCACGTCGTACAACCTGGACCGCGGCCGGCTTGCCGCCTTTGACCGGCCGGTGCTGTTCATTCTTGGCGGCAGGAGCAACCCGGACGACTATGCCGACAACGCACGCCGCCTGAGCAGGGTTTTCCCCGACTTCCGGCTTGAAGTGTTTCCGGACCGCCATCATTTCGATCCGCCGCACCGGATCGAGCCGGAACGGGTCGCGGGGCTGCTGCAGGAGCACTGGGCGCGGGCGGAAGGACGCCCGGCTGCCTAGCAGCGGGTGCGTGCTCAGCTTGCCGTGGGTCCCGGGCCGTGCGCCTTCTGCCGTCCGTCGCGGTGGGCGAGGTAGGCGTAGACCATGAGGGCGATGCCGGCCAGGATCATCACGGCGGGGAAGGCGAAGTCCAAGGTCATGAACACCACGGTGGCCTGGAGGGCAAAGATCAGGCCCATGACCGCCAGGACAGCGGCCGGGATCAACGGCCACCGCATGCGCTGAACCCTGTCGGCGGCAGGGCCTGCGGTGCGGACCGGAACCAGTGACAGCACACCGAAGGTGGTGGCCAGGCCCAGGAACAGGACGGCGGCGGTGGGTGTGCCCTGCAGTTCCTGGGGAAGCGCCACAATGACCGCCAGGGTCAACATCACCCCGGCGGGAATCAGGGACCACCAGTTGCTGCCTTCGCGGACGAACACGGCGCCGAACCCGGCCCCCATGAAGAGGAACAGGAAGGCGGCTCCCCAGGCAGCGCCGGTGAGCTGCGTGGTGATGATGACCGCGGCCAGCCCCAGGAAGACGGAACCGGGAATAGCGGCCCACCAGTTCTCCCGCCGCCGAAAGAAGAGCGAGAGGAAAAGGACCCCAACGGACGCAAAGATCAGTGGTGCGACGACGGCTGCCGTGTCCATGACGCCCATCCGGTCCAGCAGCAGGAGCCCGCCCAGCGCAATGAGGACGACGCCTGCGATGATGCTTGCATGTGCTGATTTCACCGTGTGCCTCCTGGTTCCGGTGGGCGGCTGCACGCCGCGCTCTCCAGTTCAGGCTAGGACTGCCCGGGGGCCGGAAACAGGGCACAAAGCCCCGGCCCGTCAGCCCGGAATGGCTTCATTGGCCCGAAGGACGGGATTGACGGGCGGCATTCCGAGGACGGGACCTTCAGCCCTATAGCAACGTCCCGGACGCTTGGCATCCTTGAAGAGGCACCGTCCGGGTCCTCAGGATTGCGAGGCCGGAACGGCTCTCCCCTGAACCCCAGTGATATGCGCCGGAGGCACCGCAAGGATGCCGCCAGTAGGCAGGTGCGTCCTGCATGCTGCCGGATTTCGAAAGGACCGTCATGCCCGCTGACATCCTCACGCTCCATCCCGCTCCGCTCCCCCCGTCCGAGGCTGCCCGCAGGCGGGCCATGCTCCTGCATCCCTCCAATGTCACGCCCCGTGCCTCAGACAGTTCCCTGCAGGAGCCTGGCTCCGCGAGGCAAGCCGAAGAACTTGCCGCCCGCTTCGACGGACTCCACCAGGAAATGCTCAACCGTGGGCTGCCGGCCCGGGAGGCCTTGACCGAGGTGGCCCGCACGGCTGCACGTGACATTTGGGATGGCTTCGCCTTACGGCTGCGGCGGCACCGGGCGGCCGGCGAGCAGATCGACGCCAACGTTGTCGCCGTCGCCCTTGCCTCAATCCAGTGCATGACCCGCGCCCTGCCCCGCCACCCCGGTGACCTCGACTACGCAGCCCGCACCGTCAGCACCGCCCGCCGCCGCCTTCAGTACAACGGCGGCCTGCTGCACCGGCTGCACCCGCACCGCAACCCTGCCTTCCAGGAAGCAGTGGCCACCTTGCAGTCGCTGGAGGCCTTCCTCAACAACCGGCACCGGACAGCGGCCTGAACCGGGAGCGCGAAGTGGAAACCATGGTCAGCCTTGACGAGTACAAAGCCGTGTATGGCGGCCGCGAACCCTTGGTGCCGGACGGGGGCGACGGCCTCGGTGACGGCGGCTGCAACATCATCCGGAAGGACACGGGAGGCGTGATTGGACGGTGGAGTTCGTGGGAAATGGCAAGCCGGGCACTCAACCGGCTCCAGAAACTCGGGAGCGGATTTGAGTACCGGCTGGAAGAATCGCACACCTGGGTCGACGGCAAGGATTCGAGCAGCACATGCACAGCGTGCAACCTCATCCGTCGTCCTCCCGGTGCCCTTACCTCCAGGCTGGATATGTAGGCCGGCCGTGGGTACGGGATGATTTACTACTGAGGTTCCTTCCAACGGGGCGGCCGCATTGACCAGGCGGCTGGGGAGGGCAATCGAGCCGACGAGAGCGCCTTATGGACACAACAGCAGCCCCGGACGAGGCCATCCTTCCTCCCCGTCCCATGCGGGTCTTCATTCTGAGCGACCACAGCATGGTCCGGCAGGGACTGAAGGATCTTCTGGAACACCATGGGTTCGAAGTGGTGGGGGAAAGCGGATCAGCCACGGAGGCCACCTGCCTGATCCCCATCCTGCACCCGGACCTCGCGCTGCTGGATGACCGGCTGCCGGACGGTACAGGCATCGAAGTCTGCCGTGGACTGCGTTCCACGGCTCCAGGGGTTGAAAGCTTGATCCTCACCAGCTGGGATCAACAGCACGCCGTGCGGGCAGCGGTCCTGGCCGGAGCGTCAGGCTATCTGCTGAAGCAGGTGGGCGATACCCGGGAGCTGGTCAAGAACATCCGTAGCGCCGCTGAAGGGTATCCGCTGATCGGTTCCACGGTCAGGGACCGGGTGGCCGCAAACCTGCATGCGACGGCCTCCGCGTCCTGGCTGGACGCCATGACCCAGAGCGAGCGCGCGGTGCTGGCCTTGATGGCAAAGGGCCTGACCAACCGGCAGATCGGCGGGGAAATGGCGTTGGCGGAGGACGCCGTTGCCGGATATGTGTCCTCGGTGCTCCTGAAGCTCGGCTTCCGGCGCCGGACCCCCCAGATTCCGGTACCGATCCCCCGCGCGTGGGAGTTGCTGGGCGGTTAGCTGAGCGGCACCGAGCTGAGCGGCACCGTCCAGGTCACACTGGTTCCCTTGCCGGGCGCACTTTCCACCAGGCAGGTGCCGCCCAGGTGTTCCGCCCGGTTCTTCATGTTCTCCAGGCCGCTGATCCGCTCCGGGTCCTCGAAGCCACAGCCGTTATCCCGGACGGTGAGGACCACCTCGCCATCCTGGACAGCGAGATGGACGTAGATCTCCGCCGATCCGGAATGCCTGACGGCGTTGCTGACGCTTTCGTACAGGACCCGCAGCAGTTGTTCGGCAACCTCGTCCCCGACGGCGTCGTCAACCGGTCCGGAGAGCTGGACCCTCGGCAGGAAGCCGGCAGCGTTGGCGGCTTCCTGGACAGCGCGCAGGACCCGGCCGCTCAGGAGTTCCTGGTCCGGCTGCCTGGCCTGGAGGGAGTAGATGGTGTCCCGGAGCTGGTGGATGCAGTCGTCGAGTTCGGTGGTGATGGCCGCAACGCGCCGCTCATGCGCGAGCGGGTCGGCCGTGTAGCGGCGAAGGCCCTGGATACTCAGTCCCGCGGCGAACAGCCGCTGGATCACCAAGTCATGCAGGTCCGCGGCGATGCGTTCCCGGTCGATAAACAGGGCGTGCTCTTCCCGCAGCTGGTTTGCCTTGAGCAGGTCCAGCGTCAGGCCAATCCTCGAGGCGAAGACCGCGCTTTGCTCAACATCCACGTCCGTGTAGCGGGCTCCTCCTGAAGAACGGGCAAGGATCAGCACGCTGTTCCGGTGGCCGTCGCTGTTGCTTCCCAGGGCGGCGACCAGGACCGGCCCCAGCTTTTCGGCCGACGCAGGGTCGAAAACCTGGTGCGGCTCCGCCAGTGCCCTGGATTCACCAGTGGCGATGACCTGGGCCAGGACGGGACCAGCGGCCAGTTCCTGCCCGGCCCGAAGCGACTGGACACCCACGGAGGTCCGGCAGCGCAGGGTCTGGTCGTCAGCCACCGAGGCGATGACGGACAACGCCGAGGCTGAGGCATGCAGGGCGCGGTCGGCGATCATGTCCAGGTTGTCGGTATCGGACCGCGGATGGGCCTTGAGCCTGTCGCTGACCTCCATGCCCGCTTCGAGCCACCGCTGCCGGCTGTTGCTGTCCTCGTACAGGCGCGCGTTCTGGATGGCGACGCCGGCGGCTGAGGCAAGCGCCACCGCGAGGTCCTCGTCCTCGGCGGTGAAGTCGTGGCCGTCGATTTTCTCCGTCAGGTACAGGTTGCCGAAGACCTCGTCCCGGACCCTGACGGGGACGCCCAGGAAGGTCTTCATCGGCGGATGGTTGGCGGGAAAGCCGACAGCGATGGGATGTTCGCCCAGATCGTGCAGCCGTACGGGTCTGGGTTCGCGGATCAGGTCGCCCAGGACCCCATGTCCGGTGGGCAGGTCGCCGATGAGGCGGGCACCTTCCTCGTCCACACCCACCGTAATGAAATGGCTGAGCTGCTGGTCGTCACCAATGACGCCCAGCGCCCCGTACCGCGCGCCCACAAGTTCGCACGCCGACTGGACCACGCGGTCCAGCACCGCTTCCAGGCTCAAGTCCGCGGAAAGGGACACCACCGCACCCAGCAGGCCCTCGACATGTTCCTGGGTGCGGACAAGTTCGTCTGCCCGGTCCACAAATTCCCGCAAAAGTTCGCGGGTCCGCCGCCTGATCGGTTCACGCCACATGAGAAACACCCCAACTATCGACCAGGATGATCCAAGGCGGCCTGCATCACCCTGTATTCACCATCTTTATGACAGCCCCCAGTGTCTCCCACCATCATGCTACCAACGCGCTTCGTTGGGACCCCTAAAGTTACGGCCTGGCTGTACCCTCATGCCGGCGTCCGTGGCGGCGCCCCTTGCGGGCAGCTACCCCGGGTGCCGGCACCCGGAGCGGGGGGACCTTGACGGGGATACTGAACCGGAACGCCCGGCGGGAGATGTGGTGGGTGGCCTGGCGGCGCCGGACGGGCGGCGGCGGGGCCGGCAGCTGCTGGGCGTCACGGGCAAAGAACCATTGCTTGGCGGCCTCCACCAGCACCAGGTACACCACCACCATGCCCAGCAGGGCCAGGAAGAACGGCACCGGCAGGGGGTCGAAGCCCAGCACGCCGGCCAGCGGTGACAGCGGCAGGAAAATACCCAGGGCCACCACGCCCAGGGACGCCGCAATCAGGCCCGCGGAAGGCCGGCTTCGCAGGAAGGGCACCCGGCGGGTGCGGATGGCAAAAATGATCAGCGTCTGGGTGGCGATGGATTCGATGAACCAGCCGGCCCGGAACTCCCCCGGTGCCGCGCTGAAGACGAACAGCATCAGGGCGAACGTAGCGAAGTCGAACAGCGAACTGATGGGACCGAAGAGCAGCATGAACCGCCGGATGAAGGCGATGTCCCAGTGCGACGGCGCCCGCAGCTGTTCTTTGTCCACGCGGTCCCCGGGGATGGCCAGCTGCCCGGAGTCATAGAGCAGGTTGTTCAGCAGGATCTGGCCGGGCAGCATGGGCAGGAAGCTCAGCACTACGGAGGCCACGGCTGCGCTGAACATATTGCCGAAGTTGCTGGACGTCCCCATCAGGACGTACTTGATGGTGTTGGCGAAGATCCGCCGGCCTTCCATCACGCCGTCGGCCAGGACGCCGAGGTCCTTGTCCAGGAGGACGACGTCGGCCGCATCTTTGGCAACGTCCGTTGCAGTATCGACGGAAATGCCGATGTCCGCCTTGTGCAGTGCCAGGGCGTCGTTGACGCCGTCGCCCATGAAGCCCACCGATCCGCCGCTGAGACGCAGCAGGGCGATGATGCGCGCCTTTTGTTCCGGTGACACGCGCGCGAAGATGGTGGCCGTCCGTGCGGCGGCAGCGAGGTCGGCGTCGGACATGGCCTCAACCTGGGCGCCGGTGAGGGTGCCGCCGGAGATCACGTCCAGGTCCGCGCAGACTTTTTCAGCCACTTTGGCGTTGTCCCCCGTGGCGATCTTCACTGAGATTCCCAGCGCCTCCAGCAGGTCCAGGGACTGCCGCGCGTTGGCCTTGGGCCGGTCAAGGAACACCAGGAAGCCGGCCAGGGTGAGGTCCCGCTCGTCCGCCGGAACCAGCTTTTCCAGCCCGGCGGCGGGGCGGAAGGCCACGGCCACGACCCGGGACCCGGCGTCGAACTGTTCCTCCAGCAGTGCCTGCACGGCAGCCGGGGTTGGCCCGCACAGGGCCAGGACGTCTTCGGGTGCGCCCTTGGTGACCAGCTGCGCGGGACCGCCGGCTTCGCGGACCAGCACGCTGGTGCGGCGGCGTTCGTGGTCAAAGCCGATCAAGTCCACCCGCTCGAAGCGCCCCGGATCGAAACCGGAAGCGCCGGGGCTCTCCCACAGGGCCGCGTCCAGCGGGTTCTGGCCGGCGGAGGACACCTTCGCTCCCGCATAGTTTGCCTCGGTGGCCAGCAGGCCCAGGGTGAGCAGGCCGGCGTCGGACATCCCCTCGGTGGCCGGGAGCGCGCGGGTGAAGCTGATTTTTCCTTCGGTAAGCGTGCCGGTCTTGTCCGTGACCAGGATGTCCATGTCCCCCAGGTCCTCGATGCACACCAGCCGCTTGACCAGCACTTTGCGGCGTGCCAGCTGCCGGGTGCCGGTGGCCAGGCTGGTGCTGACGACGGCGGGCAGCAGCTGCGGGGTGATGCCCACGGCGATGGCCAACGAGAACAGCAGGGACTCGATGAGCGGGCGCTGCAGCAGCAGGTTGGCCACGAAGATCAGCGAGGTGAGCACCACTGCCACCTGCAGCAGCAGGAACGAGAAGCGTTTCAGGCCCAGCTGGAACTCGGTCTGCGGCTGCCGTTCGCCCAGGCCCAGGGCGATCCGGCCAAACTCCGCGTTGCCGCCGGTGGCCACCACCACGCCGCTGCAGCCGCCGGACTGCACCACCGTGCCCATGAAAACGCAGGAGGAGAGGTCCGCGAGCGCTGAGCCGGCGGGTACGGGGGCGGGGTCCTTGGCGGCAGGCTGGGACTCACCGGTGAGGATGCTTTCGTCGCAGAGGAGGTTGGTGGTGGTCAGGAGCCGGATGTCGGCCGGGACGATGGCGCCCAGGGAGAGGTGGACGACGTCGCCCGGCACCAGGGCGGTGACGTCCACCTCCCTGGTGGTTCCGCTGCGCTGGACGGCGGCCTGGTGGGTCACGCGCGAATGCAGGGCCTCGGACGCGCGCTCCGCGCGGTACTCGTTGGTGAAGCCGAGGCCCACGCTGGCCAGCAGGATCACGCCGATGACGATGGAGTTGGTGGCGTCGCCCAGGAACAGCGACAGTCCGGCGGTGATGATGAGCAGGATGAGGATGGGGCTGGCGAACTGCCGGCCCAGCACGGCCCAGGCGTTGGCGCGGTGGGTGCGGACGGCGTTGGGACCAAGCTGCTGCAGCCGGGCGGCTGCTTCCTCCTCCGCCAGGCCCCCCGGCCCGGAACCCAGGCGGGCCAGGACCTGCTCCGCCGTCAGTGCCGCGGCGTCGGTGATGGGCAGCTGCAGGGAACTGTGTTCCCTGACGGTCAGGTCTGTCATGCGGGCTCCGGTCCTGCTGCCGGCGGCCCGGGACTGGTGGCGGTTCCCAGGATGTGGGCCATGGGAGGGTTCAGCCGCTGCACGGAAAAGGTGAAGCGGCGGTTGCTGGCGATCCCGAACCCCGCTGCAGTGATGGCTCCAAGGGTGTCGCGGTTGAGGTGGCAGCCGCCCATGAGCCGGCCCCAGGCAGGGGTCAGGAGATCTTCCGCCCTGGCCAGCAGTGGGTGGCGGGACCGGACGTGTTCGTAGTAGGCCAGGGTTCCGCCGGGCCGCAGGACGCGGCGGATCTCGGCAAGGACGGCGGCCTGGTCCCGGACGCTGCATAAGACAAGGCTGGCCACCACGGCATCGGCGCTGCCGGTTGCGGCCGGGATGTCCTCGGCGGTGCCGGCGGCCACCGTCACCGGGACGGAGGCGGATGCGGCCTGGTCCTGCGCCACGCCACGGAGGTAGTCATCCGGTTCCAGCGCCAGCACGTGGGTGACGGCAGGCGGGTACAGGGGAAAGGAGGACCCGGTGCCAGCTCCTATTTCGATGACTGATCCGTGCAGGCCGGCCAGGATGGTGCGGCGATGCTCCGCGGCCCCGCGCCGGTCCATCCCGCCGACGGCGCGGGCGAACGCACGGGCGAAGAACGGGTGCTGCGGGCAGTCAACCCCTTCCTTGCCCGTCACCCCTGCCCCGAGTCCACAGTGCTCATCGGTGCCTCATCCCCCCGCCGTTGTCGTGCCGCGTGGCGGCTCCTCGGTCTCCTGCCCGATTATTCCCCCGCCCCGCCGGGAAGGGACGGGGCTTTTGGCCCGAATCCGTAGCCAGCCAGATGGTCCGGGCGGCCCGCACACCGCAGGAGTCGGTGGCCGCGTGGGCAATGGACACGGCCAGGAGCGAGCCGGTCTCCTGTGCCGCCCACCCGTAGCCGAGCCCGATCAGGCCCGCCCCCAGCAGCACGGGCCAGCGCCCGCGCGGGTGGGGCCGGACGGACAGCGGGACCAGGTGCCAGGCGATGAACCCGAGCGACGGCCAGAGCCAGCCCCGGACTTTGCGGTCGGGGAAGACGGCCAGCGGCACTCCCCGCCACAGTGCTTCCTCAGCCAGGGCGTTGGTGACACCGATGCCGACGGCGGCGAGGGCCGCCGTCGTCCCCGCCTTCCTGGCATTGGGAATCAGCTCGGTGGCGATGGCACCTGCCGGCGGCAGGAGCAGGACGCCCCGGTACAGGGGCCGGTGTCGCGGCTCCGCAGTACCGGGGACCTGCCAGAGTTCCACCAGCCGGCGGCGCCCTGCCACGGCCAGGGCGAGGGTCCAGCAGAGCGCCCAGTAGGCGGCGAATCCGGCCTGGTAGCCGCGCCGCCCGCCGAAGCGGCGGACGGTGTACCGGAAGACCGGCAGCATCACCGCAGGCACCGCTGCCGGCATGATGGTGGCCGCGGTTTCACGCCAGCCGGCTGGTTGGCTCATCGCGGCTCCTACTTGAGGCTGAGCACCTCGTCGATGGGGCGGCCGTTGACGAAGACCTGGGCGCTGGTTGCGCCGGAGGCGGCCATGGCCGTGTACTCCAGCTGTGCCTTGGCCCGGGGAATGTCGCACACACCCCCCAGCATGAACTGGCCGGAGAGCCAGATGGTGATGGTGCTGCCGTTCAGCTCGCCGCCGAGGTAGGTCAGGTTCGACTGGTACAGGACGTTGATCAGCCCGGACAGGCCCACATCCCGGCTCTTATTGGCCAGCAGGGTCCCGACGCTGGGGCCCACCTGGTCGGTGAACCTGACCGGGGCCGTGGTGGTGGCCACCAGGCTGTCGCCGCACCCGATCTTCGGTCCCGAGACGCCGTTGTCGCCCACCGCCACGTAGTAGATGGTCAGCGGGGCCACCTGCTCCGGCAGGCCCGGCGGCGCCGGCTCCTGCGTTGGTTCCTGGGTGGCCGGCGGACCGGCGGGCGCGGACGACGGCGGCGCGGCGGGTGGCGTGGTGGGCGCGGCTGGGGTGCTGGCCGGGCTGGTGGGGGTGGCCGTGGCGGTGGGGCTCGCCGTCGTACTTGGACTTGCGCTGCTAGCGGTGGGGGCAGGTGCTGCGGAACTGCTGGAGGGGGCCGGGGCCGGCGGGCCGAAGCAGCCGGTGAGGACGATCAGGCTGCCGAGCCCGAAGACGGTGAGTGCCGAGAACCTGGGCCTGGCCATAATGCCCCCTAAAAGATGGACACCGCGGATGCGGGTGCCACTTTCAAGCTACGCCTGAGGGTTACCGGGGAACAGGGACTTAAGTCCGAGGCCGCCGGTCCGGGCTCACCATACTGAATCGCCGCGCAGGACGGCGTCGCTGCCGCCGTCCACGTAGACGATCTGTCCGCACAGGTGGGTGTTTTCCTCGCTGTTGAGCCAGGCGAGCAGGCGGGCCACCACGATGGGTTCGGCGATGCCGTTCAGGGGCATCGGGACCATGTTCAGCAGGGCTTTGCGCTCCTCTTCGGTGTCGATGAGGTCGGCGGTCATGGGTGTGGCAATGATGCCGGGCGACACGGCGTTGAGCGGGATGCCGGCCCCGGCCCATTCGGCTGTGGCGGCGTGCCGGCGGACCCAGCGCGAGAGGGCCAGCTTGGTGGAGGCGTAGATCAGGCCGCCGGTGGTGGCGGGTTCCTTGGCCAGGACCTTGGCGCGGGCCATGGCACCCGGTTCATCTCCCGACGCCAGCAGCGAAACAAGTTCCTCGTCGCTTGACATGAGCGCAGCCATCGACGAGACCACCACGGCCCGGGGCGCGTCCGAATCCGCCAGCAGGGGCCGAAGACCATCCACCGTGGCCACCGTGCCGAAGAAGTTCACGGCCACCGTGGCGGGGGCCGGAACGGCGAGGCCGGCCACGGCGTAGATCGCGTCGATCCGGCCGCCGCTGATCTTCCGCACCGCGTCCACCAGGGCGCCGCGTCCTTCTGCCGTGGAGAGGTCGGCCACCACCTCGGCGTCGTGGAGGTCCACGCCGATCACGCGTTCGCCGCGCCGCTCGAGCAGGTCCAGGGTTGCCTTGCCGATGCCGGATGCGGCGCCGGTAATGACGGAGGTACGGGGCATGGCGTCTGTCTCCCTTGGGCTGGATGGGTCGGGCGGCCTCCACGGGCCTGGGCCGGATTCCACTTTGCCGCGCGTCATCGGTCGCCGCCAGAGTCCAAAGCCCTTTCCCAGCCGGGCCGTGAATGACTGCTCTTGTCGCGCCGTTAACCAGCCATTCATATCCTCCTCAAAACCTGTCCAACAGCTGTAAATAGCGTGGGAGCCATGGACAACATCTCCCGCAGAACCCTCATTTCCGCCGGCATCGGAGCAGGCTTGGTCGCCGCCCTGCCGGGTGCCGCCGTCGCTGTTTCCACTGCCGACGACGCCGGCCTCCGCACCGATCCCTTCCTGCTCGGCATCGCATCGGGCGAGCCGTGGCCGGACGGCTTCGTCCTCTGGACCCGCCTGGCCTTGAACCTGGTGGCCGAGGACGGGCTGGGCGGCATGCCGTCGCGGCCCGTCGCCGTGCAGTGGGAGGTGGCCGAGGACCAGGGCATGCGCAATGTGGTGGCCCGGGGCGTGGAACAGGCCCGGATCGAGACCGCCCACTCGGTGCACGTGGAGCTGCGCGGCCTGAAGGCCGGCCGCGAATACTTCTACCGGTTCCGCGCGGGCAGGCACCTCAGCCCGGTGGGCCGCACCCTTACCAGCCCGGCGCTGCACGAGACCCCTGCCGCCCTGGCCATGGCGTTCGCCAGCTGCGCCCAGTACGAGCACGGCTACTTCACCGCCTACCGGCGCCTGGCGGAGGACCACCCGGACCTGGTGCTGCACCTGGGCGACTACCTGTACGAGTACAAGAAGGGCAGCTATGTGATCGGCGGCGGAAACCCGCGCGACCACGAGGGCCCGGAGACCGTCACGCTGGAGACCTACCGGCAGCGGCACGCCCAGTACAAGGCCGACGCCGACCTGCAGGCCGCGCACGCCATCGCACCGTGGGCAGTGGTCTGGGACGACCACGAGGTGGACAACAACTGGGCGGACGACGTCCCGGAGAACCAGGATCCAGGCCAGCTGAACGACAGCGTGGAGCACTTCCGCCGGCGCCGCGCCGCCGCCTTCCAGGCGTACTACGAGAACATGCCGCTGCGCCCGTCGTCGCTGCCGGCCGGGCCGGACATGAAGATCTACCGGAAGATCCAGTGGGGCCAGCTGGCCAACTTCCACATGATGGATACGCGCCAGTACCGCGACGACCAGCTGGCAGGGGACGGCTGGAAGAAGAACGTCACCGAGCGGCTGGCGGAGAACCGGACCATCACCGGCACAGAGCAGGAACAGTGGCTGCTGGACGGCTTCCGCAACTCAACGCAGCGCTGGGACATCCTGGGCCAGCAGGTCTTCTTCGCCGAGCGCGACCGCGCCCAGGCCCTGGAGATCGACGACGTCTCCATGGACGGCTGGGACGGGTACGCCGCTTCCCGCCGCCGCATCACCCAGGGCTGGATCGACGCCAAGGTGCGCAACGCCGTCGTCCTCACCGGCGACGTGCACCGGCACTGGGCCAACGACGTCAAGGTGGACTACAAGGACCCGGCCTCCCCCGTGGTGGGCTCGGAGCTGGTGTGCACCTCCATCACATCCACCGGCGACGGGACCGGCTCCACCACGGACGCCACCATGGCCTGGAACCCGCACCTGAAGTTCTACAACGACAATCGCGGCTACGTGAACACCCGCATCAGCAGGGACGCCATGACCGCCGACTTCCGGGTGCTGGACCACGTCACCACGCCGGGCGCACCCGTCTCCACCAAGGCCTCCTTCGAGATCCGTGACGGGGTGCCGGGGCTGCAGGCGCGCGCCTGAGCCACCGCGCGGGACGCGTTTGTGTGACTTATGAAGGATCAGCTGGGGGCGCCCCGTGCCGGGGCGCGGGTTCCTGCGCCTCCGGCTGCCATAAGTTACGCAAACGCGTCCGGTTACTTCACAGACTGCCCCGCAGCCGGCCGGGATGCCCTTTTCGCCGAAGCATGAACCTGGCGATAACGGCTCCGATGAGCCCGGCGAGCGTCACCAGCTGCACCTCGTCGAAGGAAAGCCCGTCGATATTGGGCTGGAGTTCCGCCTCCGTGGCCCAGCCGAACCAGACTTCGCTGACCAGGATTCCGGCGAGGAAGTAGCCCAGCGCGGCGTAGAACCACAGCCGGCGGCCTCCGGGTTTGCCCACGATCAGCTGGACCACCAGCCCGAAGACCAGCGACATCGCCGCAAGCACTCCCGCACCGGCGATTCCCAGATCCCACCCAGGCATGTCCGTCACCTCCGTGATCCGATCGCTCCTGCCACCAGCCTTCCCGGGAGCTGCCGACGCTTGTAGAGGCGAAGGTCACCGGGATGCTGCGCGGCGGGTTGGAGTGACGGGATGGCCCCCCGCGGGCACGGGTCAGGGAGCGGCGCGCGTGCCCGAGTCCGTGCTTGAGCCGGTGGTCGGAACGAAGGTCCAGTCGAAGGAGCCGTCGTCGTGCAGCGTCAGGCGGAGGAAGCCGCGGGTATCGCTGAACCGCTTGGCGATGTACTTCGGCCTGCTGGTGAACGGGCGGGTATCGATGCCTCCGGTGGAGACCTGGAATGCCGTCATTCCGTCATCAACGCACTTGTCCGCGTTGTTCACCGGACAGGTCCGTTCGTAGTTGTGCTG
>NZ_JWTB01000017.1 GCF_000813845.1 Pseudarthrobacter phenanthrenivorans | reverse complement strand
GCAACTTTTCAAACTTACCCGCTGGCTTCCTGCGTGTCAAACCGGCGTCCGCGATCATCCTCAGCTTATGCTTGGGGGATCGGTTTTCCGTCTGACTCCGTGGAGCAGCGCGGAAATAAACTGTACCACCACTCATCCGGGATCGCCAGTCCGCTGCTGCGTGCTGTCCTGCCGGGCGCCGAAAGGCCCGGAATCACGGGGATTCCGGGCCTTTGTTCGTGCTGCGTGCGTTCCGCTCCTGCAGGTGATCCTGCAGGCGGGGATCACTTGGCCGCTGTTGCTCCGGGCTTGAAGTAGGACGCCCCGAGCGGAGGCAGCGTGACGGTAAGGGTGGCCGGCTGGCCATCCTGGCCTTCGTCCGTTGCCTTCAGCTCTCCGGTGTTGAGCACGCCGGATCCCCCGTAGGTGGAGTGGTCGGTGTTCAGGACTTCGGTCCATGCACCAGCCGTCGGAACTCCCAGGGTGTACCCAACGTGGGGTGCACCCGAGAAGTTGATGGCGCAGACAATCGGGTTGCCGTCCTTGTCCCACCTGATGAAGGACAAGACGTTGCGGTCCGAGTCTCCCCCGTTGATCCACTGGAACCCGGCCGGAACGTTGTCCTGGGAGTAGAGGGCCGGCGTGGCTGCATACAGCTCGTTGAGGTCCTTGGTCAGCAGCTGCAGTCCCCGGTGCGCCGGGATCTCGGCAAGCCACCAGTCCAGCCCGTGCTGTTCCGACCACTCGGCTTCCTGGCCGAACTCGGTGCCCATGAAGATGAGCTGCTTGCCGGGGTGGGCCCACTGGTAGGCGAGGAAGGCGCGCAGGTTGGCCAGCTGCTGCCAGCGGTCACCCGGCATCTTGCGGAGCATGGAGCCCTTGCCGTGGACAACCTCGTCGTGGCTGATCGGCAGCAGGAAGTTCTCGGTGAAGGCGTAGACCAGGGAGAACGTGACCGTGCCGTGGTGCCAGCGGCGGTTGTAGGGATCCTCGGACATGTACTTGAGGGAGTCATGCATCCAGCCCATGTTCCACTTCAGGCCGAAGCCCAGGCCGCCGTGGCTGGTCGGTGCGGTAACACCGGGGAAGGCTGTGGATTCTTCCGCGATCATGACCGCGCCGGGGTGGGTCTTATAGACGGTGGCGTTGACTTCCTGCAGGAAGGAGATGGCCTCGAGGTTCTCCCGGCCACCAAAGCGGTTGG
Organism: Pseudarthrobacter phenanthrenivorans; assembly: GCF_000813845.1. GTDB lineage: Bacteria > Actinomycetota > Actinomycetes > Actinomycetales > Micrococcaceae > Arthrobacter > Arthrobacter phenanthrenivorans_B. The sequence continues at coordinate 108,388 of NZ_JWTB01000017.1, read as the reverse complement.
GCCGCCACTGGCCTTCCTGCCGCGAGTAGTCGAGATAGAGCATGGAGGCCACGGCGTCCACGCGCAGCCCGTCGATGTGGAATTCCTCCAGCCAGTAGAGGGCGTTCGCCACCAGGAAGTTCCGGACCTCGGTGCGGCCGAAGTCGAAGATCAGGGTGCCCCAGTCAGGGTGTTCCCCGAGCGCCGGGTCGGAGTGCTCGTAGAGGGGTTCACCGTCGAACCGGGCCAGCGCCCAGGCGTCCTTGGGGAAGTGCGCCGGCACCCAGTCCAGCAGTACGCCGATGCCTGCCTGGTGGAGGGCGTCCACCAGGTAGCGGAACTCGTCGGGGTGGCCGAACCTGGACGTGGGGGCGTAGTAGGACGTGACTTGGTAGCCCCAGGAGCCGCCGAACGGGTGCTCGGCCACCGGCATGAATTCGACGTGCGTGAATCCGAGCCACTTGACGTACTCCACCAGTTCCTTGGCCAGTTCGCGGTAGCCAAGGCCCAGGCGCCAGGACCCGAGGTGCACCTCATAGACGCTCATGGCTGAGTTGTGGGGATCGCGCTTGGCCCGCGCTTCCATCCATTCGTCGTCCTTGAAGGCGTAGGAGGGCTCCACCACGCGGGATGCCGTTAGAGGGGGAACCTCGGTGCCGAACGCCAGCGGATCAGCTTTTTCAACCCAGTAGCCACCGCGGGTCAGGATTTCGTACTTGTAGCACGCACCTGCTTCCACCCCGGGGATAAAGACCTCCCAGACACCGGAGGACCCCAATGAGCGCATTGAGTTTTCGCGGCCGTCCCAGGCATTGAAGTCGCCCTTGATCCGGACGGCCTGCGCATTCGGGGCCCACACGGCAAAGGAAACGCCGTTCACGTCACCCAGTGACGACTTGTAGTGCCGGACGTGGGCGCCGAGCACCTGCCACAGTTTCTCGTGCCGGCCTTCGCCGATGAGGTGCAGGTCCACTTCGCCCACCGTGGGGAGGTAGCGGTACGGTTCGTCGACGGTGACCGCGTCCCGGCCCGGGTAGGTGACCGACAACCGGTAGTCGGGAACGTGGCCCTGCTCCACCGGTTCAAGGACGGCAACCCACACGCCATGGGCCTCGTGCTGCATGGGGACTTCGCCGGCCTGCGTGACCACGGAAATGGCCTCGGCGAGGTGCTTCACGGTGCGGATGGTGACATGCCCGTAGTCGTCCAGGTGCGCGCCCAGGACGGAGTGGGGGGCGTGGTGTTCACCGTTCGCGATCCTGCCCAGGGTGCCTTCATCCACGTGCAGGGGCACCCCCGGACGGTCAGTTCGTGCTGAGCCTGTCATTTCGTTACCTTCCGATGCTGCACCGGCATGATCGCCGGCGCCGTTACCGCTCAGGAGCCGCCTGGCGGCGTTTACTGGAATCGCCAGCCAGTCGGGCCTGTTACGCATTTCATAAACAACTTCATACAGCGCCTTGTCCAGCCACAATGCCACAAACAGGGGCGAGGTCCGGTCCACCGTGCCGGGAATGACTTCCGCGTAGCCCGCCAGGAAGGCATCTGCGCAGGCGTCCACCCAGCCTTCCGGGACCTGCGCGCCTTCCTGCTCACGCTGGGCTGCCCCGGCAGCGTAGTCGAAGGAGCGGAGCATTCCCACGACGTCCCTCAGGGGAACATCAGGGACGTTCCGTTCCGCGATGGGCCGGAGCGGCTCACCCTCGAAATCGAGGATCGCCCACCTGGATTCGCCGCCGGTCTGGCCGGTGACCTGCAGGATCTGGCCGAGGTGGAGGTCGCCATGGATGCGCTGCAACGGCCCGACCGGAGCTTTGCCCATGGTGGCCAGGAGTGTCTCCAGGGCGTCGTCGTAAGGGCCGACGGCGGCATGGGCTTCTGCCCAGGCGGCGCGGACGCGCTGGGCAACAGCGGGTCCTGCCCCCTTGCCGGGTTCCGGCTCGGCTGACTGCCCCAGGGCCTCCGCCAGTCGTTTGTGTACCGTGGCCGTGGCGGTGCCAAGGGCCCGCGCCTCTGCCGTGAAGTCCCTGCCGGAACGGGCTGCGTCCACGGCAAGCCGCCAGGCGTCGCGTCCGCCGGCCAGGAATTCATGGGCCACCGCAAGTTCACCCTGGACGTAGCGGCTGCCCGTGCTGCCTTGGCTGAGCCACTCCCCCCGGACCCAGCCCAGGGTGGCCGGGACTTCAGAGGTTCCCGCCTTGGTGAGCGCAGCTCCTACCTCGATCTCCGGGTTGGTGCCTTCGGAGAGCACCCGGAAGAACTTCACCATGGCTGCCGATTCGCCGTCGTCCACGATGACCGAACTGTTGGACTGCTCGCCCGAGAGCACCTTCACCACGCCTTTGGCGGTGGGAAGCCGGAAGGGCCCATCCACGCGGTACCCGGTGGCGGCGCCGCTGGCGGCCTTCCCTCCCTGACGGATGAGCTCCAGCCAGGCGCCGACGAAATCGGGGTCGTGCACGGCGTCGTATACCCAGGGCCGGGTCGGATCCATTCCCGCAGCCTCGCCCACCAGCGCACGCTCCATGCCTCCGGCCGGCGCGGGCCGGAAACTCAGCGGAACCTGGACCACGGCGCTGCGCGGACCGCCGTCGGCCCCCTCGGTGGTGACGTTGAGGAGGAACACGGCCAGGGCCGCGTGGCCGCTGGGATCGTCCAGGCCAAGGCTGCCGGCCTGGCTGATGGCGAAATCGGGGGTCTTGACGGGGAACCATCGCTGCTGCGGCAGCCATTCCTTGAGCAGCGCGGTCAGGGCGGGAGTGAGGATTGGCTGGTTCATCTCAGTTCTCTATCGACAGGATGGGCATGGCCTGGGTGTAGGGCGAGGACGGGTTGGAGGACGCCGACCGCATCCGGAGCCAGAAGAAGTCGTGGCTTCCGATGGTCAGTGTGAGGGTGCCGTCGTCGCCGATGCCGGGGAAGATCTGGCCGCCGAAGACATCGCGCAGGCCCCGGCCCGAGTATTCGGGAACGCGCAAGGTCGCTGCCACCGGGTGCTGGGAAAGGTTGAAGGCGCACAGGATGGTCTCGGCGTCCGCGCCCGCGGGGTTGTTGTCCGGCAGGACACGCAGGTACGCCAGGACGGCATCGTGGTCGGCCTCGATGTGTTTGAATTCGCCCAGCCCGAACGCAGGGTGGTTCTTCCGGACGCTGAGGATCTGCCGGGTCCAGCGCAGCAGGGAACCCGAATGGGCCGCCTCCGCCTCGACGTTGGCCATGCTGTAGTTGTAGACCAGCGACTGGATGGGCGGCAGGTACAGCTTTCCGGGGTCGGCGTGGGAGAAGCCTGCGTTCCGGTCCGGGTTCCACTGCATCGGCGTGCGCACGGCGTCGCGGTCCTCGAGCCAGATGTTGTCCCCCATGCCGATCTCGTCCCCGTAGTACAGGAAGGGACTGCCCGGCAGTGAGAGCAGGAGGGCGTTGATCAGTTCGATCTCAGCGCGGGAGTTGTCCAGCAGCGGTGCCAGGCGGCGGCGGATGCCGATGTTGGCGCGCATCCGTGGGTCCGGTGCGTACCAGCCCAGCATCGCCGCGCGCTCATCCGCGGTGACCATCTCCAGGGTGAGCTCGTCGTGGTTGCGGAGGAACGTTCCCCATTGCGCACCCTCGGGGATGTCCGGGGTCTCGCGCATGGTCTCGATGATGGGCGCCGCCTTCTGGTCCCGCAGCGCGTAGTACAGCCGGGGCATGATGGGAAAGTGGAACGCCATGTGGCATTCGGGTTCCTCAACCGTGCCGAAGTACTCCACCACCTCGGTGGGCGGCTGGTTGGCTTCGGCGATGATGACCCGGCCCGGATAGCCTTCATCCACCATGGCCCGCAGCTGGCGGAGGAACTCATGGGTGGCGGGAAGGTTCTCGCAGTTGGTGCCTTCTTCCTCGTAGAGGTAAGGGATGGCGTCCGCGCGGAAACCGTCGATCCCCTGGTCCAGCCAGAACCGGACCACGTCGAAGACGGCGTCGATCACCTTCGGGTTTTCGAAGTTCAGGTCCGGCTGGTGGCTGAAGAACCGGTGCCAGAAGAACTGGCGGCGGATGGGATCGAACGTCCAGTTCGATTCCTCCGTGTCAACGAAGATGATGCGCGCATCCTGGTACTTCTCGTCCGTGTCGCTCCAGACGTAGAAGTCGCCGAAGGGCCCGTCCGGGTCCTTGCGGGATTCCTGGAACCAGGGGTGCTGGTCCGAGGTGTGGTTCAAGGGCAGGTCGATGATGACCCTGACACCGCGGGCGTGGGCCTCCGCCACCAGGCGCTTGAAGTCGCTGATGGTGCCGAACTCGTCCAGGACCGAGTTGTAGTCGGAGATGTCGTAGCCGCCGTCGCGCAGCGGTGACTGGAAGAACGGCGGCAGCCACAGGCAGTCCACGCCCAGCCACTGCAGGTAGTCCAACCGGTCGATGAGTCCGGAGAAATCCCCGGACCCATCGCCGTTGGCATCCGCAAAGGCCCTGACAAGTACCTCGTAGAACACGGCCTTGCGGTACCACAACGGGTCATGCTGAAGGCCAGGCGCATTTAGCTCGAACGTGCTCTTGGGGGTGAAGTGCCCGGAACTTTGCGGATTGAAACTCACGAATGCATTCTCCTCACGCTCAGGATGTGGGCGGGCTCCACGTGCGGATCGAGGCGCACGTAGTTGTACTCGCCCCACTCCCAGCTCTGTCCGGTGAGCAGGTCATCCACGTAAAAGCCGCCGCCCGGGGTGAGGTCCTGGGGGTCCAGTTCAAGGGCTGCCAGGTCCAGGGCCACGCTGCACTCCTTGGTGACGTGCGGGTCCACGTTGACCACCACGATAATGGTGTCCTTTGACCCGTCGGGGAGCGTCTTGTGCTTGGAGTACACCACGGTGGAGTCGTCGGTGCTCTGGTGGACCGTGAGGTTCTGCAGGTCCAGCAGCGCAGGATGGTCGCGGCGGATGTGGTTGAGCCGGGTGATGTACGGCGCCAGCGAGCGGCCGGATTCGGCGGCGGCCTCCCAGTCGCGGTGCTTGTACTCGAACTTTTCGTTGTCGATGTACTCCTCGGCGCCTGGCCGGGCCACGTGCTCATACAGTTCATATCCGGCGTAGACACCCCAGAGCGGGCTGCCGGTGGAGGCCAGGACTGCCCGGATCCGGAACGCCGCGGGCCCGCCGTACTGCAGGTACTCGGTGAGGATGTCCGGGGTGTTGACGAAGAAGTTGGGGCGGAAGAACGCCGGGGAGTCGTGGCTGACTTCGTCGAAGTAGGCCTCGATCTCCTTCTTGGTGTTGCGCCACGTGAAGTAGGTGTAGGACTGCTGGAACCCGGCCCTGCCCAGGGCGTGCATCATGGCGGGCCGGGTGAACGCTTCGGCCAGGAACACCACGCCGGGCACCGCTTTATTCACTTCCGCGATAAGCCATTCCCAAAACCACACCGGTTTGGTGTGCGGGTTATCCACGCGGAAAATCTTTACGCCATGGCTGACCCACAACAGCACAATCCGCAGAATTTCCTGCGAAAGCCCCTCAGGGTCATTATCGAAATTCAGCGGATATATGTCCTGGTACTTCTTTGGCGGATTTTCCGCATAGGCGATGCTGCCGTCCACGCGGGTGGTGAACCATTCCGGGTGCGACTCGACCCAGGGGTGGTCCGGTGCCGCCTGCAGCGCAAGGTCCAGCGCCACTTCCAGGCCGAGTTCGTTGGCCCGCGCCACGAAGGCGTCGAAGTCCTCGAAGGAACCAAGGTCCGGGTGGATGGCGTCGTGGCCGCCCTCCTTGGCACCGATGGCCCAGGGCGAGCCGGGATCGTGCGGACCGGCCACCAGGGTGTTGTTCGGTCCCTTGCGGTGCTGCACCCCGATGGGATGGATCGGCGGCATGTACAGGACGTCGAAGCCCATGGCGGCCACGGCATCGAGCCGCTTTGCCGCGGTCCGGAAGTTGCCGGACGTCCACTGACCGGTGTTGTGGTCCTTGACGGCGCCTTCGGACCGGGGGAAGAACTCGTACCAGGCGCCGCGGCCGGCACGGTCGCGCTCCACCAGCAGGGGGTACTTCTGGGAAACGGTCACCAGTTCGCGGATGGGCTGGCGGGCAACGATGTCCGCGATTTCCTGGCTGAAGCCGGCTCCCAGCCGTTCCTCGGTGGTGCGGGACTGATCGGCCAGGACGTCCGAGGCATGGCGCAAGGCGGCCCGGTCCACGTCGTCCCGGAAGTCCTCGCCTGCCGCATCGCCCAGCAGCTTGGCACCCTCGGCAAGCATGAGTTCAACGTCGATGCCGGCGTCGATCTTCACCTCCGCATTGTGGTGCCAGGTGCCGTAGCGGTCGTGCCAGGCTTCGATGACGAAGGACCAGTTTCCGGTTTCCGACGGCGTGAGGACACCTTCCCAGCGGTCCGTCCCCATGCCGCGTTCCCCACGCGGCGGTGCAAGCCGGACACGCTGGCGCTCCGCGCCCGAGGGATCGAGCAGCACGGCGCTGACGCCGAGCTGGTCGTGGCCTTCACGGAAGGCGGTAGCGCCCACCACGATGCCTTCCCCCGGCAGGGCCTTGGCCGGAAACTTGCCGCCTTCGACGACGGGCTGCACGGCGGTGATGGGAAAACGCCCGAACCGCAGTCCCTCGGTGATGCGGCGCTGGGGCATTTTGGTGGATGCGGCACTGGTTCCTGAATTAGTCGTCACAGGCTCGACGTTAGCGAGAAATGCGCTGGATTGCTAAGGCTGCTCACTAAATTGGGCGTGCCGCGGCCCTTTTTCTTCATGCCCCTGTCATTTACCCAAAAGAAACCTGAAGCTGGTTCCGGCCGCGCATCTTGTCGGTTAGTGTGACGCAGGTGAAGGCAATCCGCAGGTTTACGGTCCGTACAGTCCTCCCCGAGCCCATCCGGCCGCTGGCCAGGCTGGCCAGCAACCTGCGGTGGTCCTGGCACCGCCCCACCCGGGAGCTTTTCGCCGGGCTGAACCCGCGCCTTTGGGAGGAAAGCGGGCAGGACCCGATCGGCTTCCTGGGGATGGTGAGCCGCGAGGAGTTCCAGCAGCTGGCCACGGACCAGTCCGTGGTGGAGAAGGTCCGCGCCGCGGAACAGGACCTTGACCGGTACCTCGAGGAGCCGCGCTGGTACCAGGGCCTGGGCCCGGACGCCCCCGCCAGCATCGCCTACTTCTCCCCCGAGTTCGGCATCACCGAAGTCCTCCCCCAGTATTCGGGCGGCCTGGGCATCCTGGCCGGCGACCACCTGAAGGCGGCCTCTGACCTTGGTGTTCCGTTGGTGGGTGTGGGCCTGCTGTACCAGGCGGGCTATTTCAAGCAGTCGCTGTCCCGCGACGCATGGCAGCAGGAGACCTACCCGGTCCTGGACCCGGACGGCCTGCCGCTGACACTGCTCCGCGAGCCGTCCCCCGACGGCAACGGCAAGGCCGTGCAGATCGCCCTTCCGCTGCCCAATGGAAGGCGCCTGCTGGCACACATCTGGCGTGCCGACGTCGGACGCGTTCCCCTGCTCCTCCTGGACTCCAACGTCCCCGGCAATGACGACGCTGCCCGCAGCATCACGGACCGGCTGTACGGCGGCGGCGGGGACCACCGGCTGCAGCAGGAACTCCTTCTCGGCATGGGTGGCGTCAAAGCCCTGCGCGCCTTCCAGAAGCTGACGGGCTGCCCCGCGCCGGAGGTGTTCCACACCAACGAAGGGCACGCCGGGTTCCTGGGGATCGAGCGCATCCAGGAACTCATGTCCGGAGAGCAGGCCCTGACGTTCGACGAGGCACTGGCGGCCGGCCGTGCCTCGACGGTGTTCACCACGCACACCCCGGTGCCTGCCGGCATCGACCGGTTCGAGATCAACCAGATCAGCCACTTCTTCCAGGCGGGGCTGGCTCCGGCCGTGCCGCTGGACAGGATCCTTGAACTGGGGCGCGAGAACTACGCCGACGGCAACCCTTCGGTGTTCAACATGGCCGTCATGGGCCTGCGGCTGGCCCAGCGCGCCAACGGCGTGGCCAAGCTTCACGGCGAAGTGTCCCGCGGCATGTTCTCCGCGCTCTGGCCGGGCTTCGACCACAGCGAGGTGCCCATTACGTCGGTGACCAACGGCGTGCATGTGCCCACCTGGGTCGACAGCCGCATTTCCAAGCTTGCCCGCGACCAGTTCGGCAGCGAGGCCGAAGCGCTGGGCAAATGGGACCTGGCCTACAACGTCAGCGACGCCGACGTCTGGGCGCTCCGCAGGGAGATGCGGGCCGCCCTGGTGGAGGACGTGCGCCGCAGGCTGCGGGCAGCCTGGAAGAAGCGGGGGGCCGCCGACGCCGAACTGGGCTGGACGGACAACGTCCTGGACCCGGACGTGCTCACCATCGGGTTTGCCCGCCGCGTGCCCACCTACAAGCGGCTCACCCTGATGCTGCGCGAACCGGCCCGCCTCAAGGCGCTGCTCCTGCACAAGGAACATCCCATCCAGCTGGTGATCGCCGGCAAGTCCCACCCGGCCGACGACGCCGGCAAGAAGATGATCCAGGACCTGGTGCGCTTCACCGACGACCCCGAGGTCCGGCACCGGATCGCCTTCCTGCCGAATTACGACATCGCCATGGCACGGACCCTGTTTCCCGGCTGCGATGTCTGGCTGAACAACCCGCTGCGCCCGCTGGAGGCCTGCGGTACCTCCGGCATGAAGGCGGCGCTGAACGGATCGCTGAACCTTTCCGTCCTGGACGGCTGGTGGGATGAGATGTACGACGGCGAGAACGGCTGGGCGATTCCCACGGCCAACAACGACGCCTCCCCCGAGGAACGCGACGACATCGAGGCCGCGGCACTGTACGAGCTGCTTGAATCGCAGGTGGCGCCGCGCTTCTACGGGAGTACGGTGTCCGAGGGTGCCGGGGCCGCGGGCCCGTCGACCATCGGCAGCGAGAAGGTGCCCACCCATTGGGTGTCCATGATCAAGCACACGCTCTCCCACCTGGGTCCGGCCGTCTCCGCGGAACGCATGCTGCGCGACTACGTCAACATCCTTTACCGTCCCGCCGCCGAGGCCGGACGCAGCGCAAATGCCAATTCCTACGCCCAGGCCCGCGGGCTGGCCGCCTGGTCGGCGAAGGTCCGCGCTGCCTGGCCGCAGGTGCACGTGGAACACGTGGATTCGGTGGGCGTCTCGGAAGACCCGCAGATCGGCGACACGCTCCAGGTCAACGCCTACGTGGCCTTGAACGCCCTCACGCCGGAGGACGTGTGCGTTGAGGTGGCCTACGGCAAGGCGGAAGAGAACGACACCCTGGCAGACATCACCATGATGGAACTGCAGGTGAAGGAGGACCTGGGCAACGGGCGGCACTTGTTCAGCGGCTCCCTGGTGATCGACCGCTCCGGACCGTTTGGATACACCGTCCGCGTCCTGCCGCGGCACGAGGCCCTGGCCTCGAAGGCCGAGCTGGGGCTGATCGTCAACGCATAGCCCGCCCGCCTGGTGGGTAAGGCTCCCTGGACGAAGGCAGTACCCCGATCCAGGAGGGCCCATGACCGAACGCACGGTGGCCGATGCCATAGTGGAGCGCCTCGCCGCCTGGGGTGTTGGCAGGGTGTTCGGGTACAGCGGGGACGGCATCAACGGCTTCATGGGTGCCCTCCGCCGGTCCGAGGGACAGGTGGAGTTCATCCAGGCCCGGCACGAGGAGGCGGCGGCCTTCATGGCCGTGGGACACGCCAAGTACACCGGCGGCGTGGGGGTGGTGACCTCCACCCAGGGCCCGGGTGCGGTCCACCTGCTCAACGGGCTCTACGACGCCAAGCTGGACAGCGTGCCAGTGGTGGCCATCGTGGGCCAGCAGAGCCGGACGGTGCTGGGCTCGGCCTACATGCAGGAGATCGACCTTCCGTCGCTGTTCAAGGATGTTGCCTCGCAGTTCGTGCAGCTGGTCAGCGCGCCGGAACAGGTGCCCATGGTGCTGGACCGGGCCTTCCGGACAGCGAAGGCCACGTCCTCCCCCTGCGTCGTGGTCATCCCGCATGACGTCCAGTCCGCGCCGGCGCCCGAACTGGAACAGCAGCACGGCATCGTGGTCACGGCGCCGTCCTGGAGCGCTGCGGCCAAAACGCCGCGCGGGGAGGACCTCAACGCAGCCGCAGCCATCCTCAACTCAGCCGAGCGGGTGGCCCTGCTCGTGGGGCAGGGAGCCAGGCACGCCGGCGGGGAGGTGGTTGCCGTGGCGGAGAAGCTTGGCGCCGGGATCACCACCAGTCTTCTGGGCAAGCCATATGTGGATGAGGAGCTGCCGTTCGTGGCGGGCACCATGGGGCATCTGGGGACCACCGCAAGCGCGCACCTGATGGCGAACTGCGACGCCCTCCTGATTGTCGGCTCCAACGACCCCTGGACCGAGTTCTATCCGCCGCCCGGGAACGCCCGTGCGGTGCAGATCGACGTCGATGAGAAGAACATCGGCAACCGGTACCCCGTGGAGGTGGGCCTGGCCGGAGACGCAGCATCGGCGCTGGAGGCCCTGAACAGCAGGCTGGAGTACCGCCCCCGCACCCAGTGGCGCTCGGAGGTGGAGGCGGAAGTCAGCCGCTGGCGCATCCTCGCGGCGGACCGCGCCGCAGTCCCGGCAAGCCCCGTCAATCCCGAACGCGTGGTCAGGGAGCTGAACGGCCGGCTGCCCGGAAACGCCCAGCTGAGTATCGACGTCGGGAGCTGCGTCTACTGGTACGCCCGCCAGCTGGTGCTCCCCCACGGTGTCCCCGCGCACCTGTCGGGGACGCTTGCCAGCATGGGCTGCTCCATCCCCTACGGGATTGCCGCCAAGCTTGCCCACCCGGACCGCCCGCTGCTGGCCCTGGCCGGGGACGGGGCCATGCAGATGGCGGGGGTGGCGGAACTGGTGACGGTGGCGCACCGCTGGCGCCAGTGGAAGGACCCGCGGTTCGTGGTCTGTGTCTTCAACAACCGGGAGCTGACCGAAGTCACCTGGGAGCAGCGTGAGTCGGAGGCCGAGCCGAGGTTTGCCGCGAGCCAGGAGCTGCCCGATTTCCCCTTCGCCGGCTACGCGGACCTGCTGGGGCTCAGGGGCATCCGGGTGGAGGACCCGGAATTGATTGCGGAGGCCTGGGAGGAAGCCTTCGCAGCCGACTGCCCCGTGGTGATCGAGGTGCTCACCGATCCCGAGGTTCCGCTGCTGCCGCCGTTCCCTGCCGGCCGGCAGAAGGCGGAAAGCATGCGCAAGGGGTTGGCAGCGGAGGACGACGGCGGCCGGGCCTCAGCGCTCCTGGACACCTATGTGTCCCATGAGGAGGGCCCGGAGGGCTGATTGCCCGGGCTGCGGGCCTAGAGCATGACGGCGGTGACGGCGAGGTCCTTGCCGGCGTACCGTTCCGCGTCCTGCAGGATCTCGCAGATGATGCCGAACGACCTGTCGCTGCGGAACGGCGCGGCCACCTGCCACAGGACCGTCACGGGCGGGTTGCCGTTGTCGGTGATGCTGTCGGCGAAGTCATGCAGCGAGTCGTTCAGTGCATCGAGGTTCACGCCGTAGTGTTCGGGAAAGCCCAGGACCTCGCCGAAGGTTTCCAGGACCGTGCGTTTGCTGTCTGCGGGCGGAACCACCACGCTGCGGCGACCGGCGTCGGCCACCTGCTCCTGCAGCTCTTCCAGGGTCCAGGTGTCGCCGGAAAAGATTCTCATGGTTGCTCTAGCTGCCTTCCGCTATGAACGTGAACGTTGTGTAATGGTCCCCGGTGTAATACTTTTCCCCGCCGTTGCCTGCAACGATGCGCCGTGCCCCGCGGTCCGTTTCGCCGGGCGTGGGGACGGTGTACTCACGGTAGTAGCCGCGGTCACGGGCTGGCAGGACCCGCTCAAAGTTGCCGAACACCTGGTCATCCTGGCTGTACCGGTAGGGGCCGCCCGCCCGGATCAGCGCCAGCACCCGGCGGCCCTCCGGGGGAAGCGCGGACTCGCGTACCTCCGGCAGGCTGGACGGGTTCGCCGCTTTATACGGCGCGGACTGCCTTGCTGCCCCGGACGCCGCCGCCCCGCCCGGGGTAAGGGATGCACTGGAAGCTGTTCCCGGCGTCGGGCTTTCCGTTTGCTGCCCGAGCAGGCCGGCGCCGCCGAACGCCACGATGGCCAGCACCACCAGGGCGGTGAGGAGCAGGGGAAGGATGGAGCGGTTGCGCATGCGGGTGTACCTGCCGGGCGGTTTCTGCTGGATTCAGGTGCGGTAGATATTGATGGAGTAGGCCTCGGCAAGGTCGGTGTCACCCGAAGCCACCACGAGCCCCTGCCGCTGCTTGTGGCGCGGCGACGTGGTGAGCCGGAGTTCGAACATGCTCGGGGTCCGCCGGCCGGCATCGGGGAGGGTGACCTGCACGTCCGAGGCGCCCCCGTTCACCACCACCAGGCCCGCCAGGTCGCCGCCGTCGTCTCCGAGCAGGAGCTGCATGACCCGGTGGTGCGGATCGTTCCACCGGTCGGCGGACATGGGCTGTCCGTCCTGGTCGAACCAGTAGAGGTATGACTGCTCGTCCCGGACCGGGAAGTCGCGTGGCTGGGCGGCCAGGAATTCCTTGCGCAGCCGGATGTACCGCTTGGTGCTGCGCAGCATTTCGTGTGCCTCGGGCGTCAGCGTCCAGTCCAGCCACGTCATGGAGTTGTCCTGGCAATACGCGTTGTTGTTTCCGTGCTGGGTCCTGGCCAGCTCATCGCCCGCGGTGATCATCGGCACCCCGAGGGACACCATCATCGACGCCATCAGGTTGCGGCGTGCCTGCGCGCGCTGCGCCAGGATCACGCCGTTCTCGGTAGGGCCTTCCACGCCGTGGTTGTAGCTGCGATTGTCGCCGTGCCCGTCCCTGTTCTCTTCGCCGTTGTCTTCGTTGTGCTTGCGGTCGTAGGAGACGAGGTCGTTCATGGTGAAGCCGTCGTGGGCGGTGACGAAGTTGACCGAGGCAAGCCGGGAGCGGCCGGATGCCGCGAAGAGCCCCGCCGAGCCGGAGAGGGCGTCGGCGAGTTTGGCCATGGTCCCGCCGTGCCCGCCGGAATCAACGGCCGCCCGGTCTGCAAGCCAGAAGGTTCGGACGGCATCCCGGAAATGGTCGTTCCAGTCCACCCAGCCAGGGGGGAACCGGCCCGTCTGCCAGCCGCCGTAGCCGATGTCCCAGGGTTCGGCGATGAGCTTGACCTCCGACAAAACGGGGTCGGCGGCCACGGCGGTGAGGAAGGGGTGCTTGGGGTCGAATTCGTTGTCGGCGTTCCGGCACAGCGTGACCGCCAGGTCGAACCGGAAACCGTCGATGTGGAACTCGTCCACCCAGTAGCGCAGGGAGTCCGTGACCATCTGGACCACCCGCTGGTCACCGAAGTTCAGGGTGTTGCCGCAGCCGGTGGTGTCGATGTACTTCCCGTTGCCGTCCACACGGTAATAGGTGTCCTCACCCAGGCCACGGAAGCTCAGGACCTGCCCGTCGGGTCCGCCCTCCGCCGTGTGGTTGTAGACGACGTCGAGGATGACTTCCAGCCCGGCGGCATGCAGGGCCTTGACCATGGCTTTGAACTCGTCCTGGACAGCCTGCGGGCCTGCCTCCTGGGCCGCCCGGGTGGCGTAACCGGGATGCGGGGCAAAAAACGCCGCGGTGTTGTACCCCCAGTAGTTGCTCAATCCCAGGTCCTGCAGGTGCGGCTCATCCAGGTGGAAATGGACGGGCAGGAGCTGGACGGACGTGACCCCCAGGCTGGTGAGGTGCTCAACGACGGCGGGGTGGGCCAGGCCGGCGTAGGTACCCCTCAACTCCAGGGGGACGTCCGGGTGGAGCATGCTCTGGCCCCGCACATGGGCTTCGTAAAGGATGGTGTTGCGCCAGGGAAGGCCCAGACGTTCGTCGGTTTCCCAATCGAACTCCGTGGACGTCCGGACGCTGGTGAGGACGCCGCCGGCCGGGTCCACGCCCCGGCCATACGGATCCAGCAGCAGGGGCCTGCTGCCCGGACCGTTTCCGTCCGCTGCGGCGGATACCGGTTCCGGGTCAGCCGACGACGGACGGAAGCCATAGCGCGACCCGTAGGGCAGGTCCTCGACGATGCCGTGGTGCACGCCGCGGGTCACGTTCGGCAGGGTATGGACACGCCACTGTCCCCCGGGAGGGCAGTAGACAATGTCCAGGCTGGATACGGCGGGGGCAAGGACGGCAACGTTGGCCCGGCCGCCGGCGTGGTGCCGGGTCCCGCCGGAATCAACGCGCGGGACACTGACACCGAGGGGAACAGCCGATGAGGCGTCCATGGTGGAAGCGGTGTCGAAGAGCGGCATGACCATCACCTAAATAGTAGCGGCCAGCGGCACGTGACCTGCCCGTTGACGCCCGGGCACGTCAAACCCCCCGCCGGTGGCGCGGGACAGCGATTCAGCGCGCCGCGCGCTGGCGGGAGACCTCGTACAGCGAGATGCCCACCGCCATTGAGGCGTTCAGGGACTCCATGGCGGAATCGATGGGAATGGAGACGATCTGGTCGCAGTTCTCCCGGACCAGGCGGCTCAGGCCCTTCCCTTCCGAGCCCACCACGATGCAGACCGGTTCCGTCGCCAGGGTGAGGTCGGGCAGCGAAACGTCGCCGTCGCCGTCGAGCCCCAGCACGAAGATGCCCATGTTCTTGAACTGCTTCAGGGCGTTGTTCAGGTTTGCGGCACGGGCCACGGGCACGCGGACCGCTGCACCGGCGCTGGTCTTCCATGCCGCGGCGGTGACGCCGACGGAGCGGCGCTCGGGCACGATGACGCCGTGGCCGCTGAAGGCGGAGACGGAGCGGATGATGGCGCCCAGGTTCCGGGGGTCCGTGATGCCATCCAGCGCCACGAAGAGCGGCGCGTTGCTGATGTGGCCTTTCTTCCACTTCTCCACGGTTTCCTCGGCCAGTTCGTAGGCGTCCGAGTACTCGTAGGGCGGGATCTGGAGCACCAGGCCCTGGTGGACGGCGTCGTCCGTCATCCGGTCCAGTTCCGGCTTGCCCGTTTCCATGAGCGGGATGCCGCGTTCGGCGGCGAGCTTCAGGGATTCCTTGACGCGGTCATCCATTTCGATGCGGATGGCGACATGCAGTGCCTTGGCGGGGATGCCGGCGCGAAGGGCCTCGACCACCGAGTTGCGGCCGGTGACGACCTCCTCGGTGGCACGGCCCTTAGGGCCGGTCTTGGCGGCGCCGGCGCTGCGGGCGCCCGTCCCGCGCTTGGCAGCGGAACGTTCCGCGAGCTGCCGGGCCTTGTGGGCCTTGTGGTACACGCGGTCCTCGGCCTTGGGCGTGGGGCCCTTGCCTTCGAGGGCCTTGCGGCCATGGCCACCGGTTCCGACGGTTGGGCCCTTCTTCGCTTTCACCGATCGGCGACCATTGTTGGCCATGATGTTCCACCCTTGATTGTGCTGACTGAGTCTGCCTACCAGTCTACTGACCCGAAAAAAATCGGGAGCTCAAGGAGGTCCGGTCCCGTCTGCTGGCGCGCAGCGGCTTAGTCCCGCTTCAGGCTCCAGGTGGCGCCGTCCGGGCCGTCTTCCACTACGACGCCGGCCTGGTTGAGCGTGTCGCGGATGGCATCGGACGCGGCCCAGTCCTTCTCCGCGCGGGCAGCTGCGCGGGCCGCCAGCTGGGCTTCCACCAGGACGCCGAGGGCTTCGGCTTCCCTGGAGCTGGCGGTTTCGGACCCTGCCACCGCATCCAGGCCCAGGACTCCGGTCATCAGGACGACGGCGTGCATCGCGTTCCGGGCAGCGTCGTCGTCACCCTCGGCAAGCGCCGTGTTGCCTGCGCGGACTGTTTCGTGCAGGGCAGCCAGCGCGCGCGGAACATTGAGGTCATCGTCCATGGCGTCGCAGAATGCGTCCACCCCCTCGAGGGATGCATCCTGCGGTTGCTCCGCGATGCCGGCGTTGCCGCCGAAACGCGCGGCGGCCTTTGCCAGGAAGCCGTCGATGCGTTCGACGGCGGCGGCGGCCTCCTGCAGGGACGTGGGCCGGTAGTCGAGTATGGAGCGGTAGTGCGCCTGGCCCAGGTAATAGCGGACCACCCGGGGCGGGGCGAGTTCCAGCATCTCCGCCGGGCTGATGGTGTTCCCAACCGATTTGGACATCTTCTCGCCCTGGTAGGTCACCATGCCGTTGTGCATCCAGAAGTTGGCGAACGGGTGGCCTGCCGCCTGGGACTGGGCCATCTCGTTTTCGTGGTGCGGGAAGCGCAGGTCCAGGCCGCCACCGTGGATGTCGAATGCGGTACCGAGGTACTTGGTGACCATGGCGGAGCACTCCAGGTGCCAGCCAGGGCGGCCGGCACCCCACGGCGACGTCCAGCTCGCGGTGGCAGGTTCACCTTCCTTGGAACCTTTCCACAGCGCGAAGTCGCGGGGGTCCTTCTTACCGCGGGGATCGGCGTCGGGCGCTGCCTGCATGTCGTCGATGTTCTGCCGGGTGAGGGCACCGTACTTGTCCCAGGACCTGACGTCGAAGTAGACGTCGCCGGAACCGTCCAGTGCCGGGTAGGCGTGGCCGCGGTCGATGAGCTGCTGGATCAGGGCGTGCATCTCTGGAATGTGGCCGGTGGCACGGGGTTCGTAGGTGGGGCGGGAAACACCGAGGGTGTCGTAGGCCTTCAGGAACTCCCGCTCATAGCGGTAGGCAAGGGCCCACCACTCCTCGCGGCGCACCTCCCCCGCTTCCGGGCTGAAGTCGGGTGCGAAGGAAGCCTCTGACTTCGCAAGGATCTTGTCGTCAATGTCCGTTACGTTGCGGACGACGGTCACCCGCAGGCCGCGGAACTCCAGCCAGCGGGTGAGCTGGTCGAAGGCGATGGCGGAACGGATGTGGCCCACGTGCGGCATGCCCTGGACGGTGGCGCCGCAGTAATAGAGGCTGACCCTGCCGTCGACGAGGGGGACGAAGTTCCGGACTTCGGCGGAGGCGGTGTCATAGAAGCGCAGGGTCACCGCTCCAGACTAGCCGATCGCCTCGGGCCGGCGGGGGTAGACCAGGGCGGTGGCAACTGCGGAAATGCCCTCGCCCCGCCCGGTGAAACCCAGGCCGTCGCTGGTAGTGGCTGTAACGCCGACGTGGGCGCCGGCGGCCTCGCTGAGCACCGTTTGCGATTCCTCACGGCGCGGTCCGAACTTGGGCCGGTTGGCGACGAACTGCACCGCGACGTTGCCGATCTCGAAGCCTGCGGCCCGGACGATCCGCGCCGCTTCGGCGAGGAGGGTTGCGCCGGACGCGCCTGCGAATTCCGGGCGGTCGGTCCCGAAGTGGGTGCCAAGGTCGCCGATGCCTGCCGCGGAGAACAACGCGTCGGCGGCGGCATGCGCCACGGCATCGCCGTCCGAGTGTCCCGCGAGGCCGCGTTCACCAGGCCACAGGAGCCCGCCGAGCCAGAGCGGCCGGGGTGAGTCCTCGGGCGCGTAGGCATGGACGTCGATTCCCACTCCCGTGCGGGGAAGGACCATGCCGGCGCTCATCCTTCCACCCAACGGGCGCCGAGGGGCCCCTCCAGGAGCCCTTCGGCAAAGATCAGGTCCAGGGGCGTGGTGATCTTGAGGGACTGGGTTGATCCGCGGACGGCGTGCACCGCGGTTCCGAGCATCTCCACGAGCATGGCGTCGTCCGTGACGGTTGCCGCCTGCTGCTGGTCCAGTCCCTGTGCGGCGTCGTGCGCGCGCAGCAGGGTGCCGATGGTGAAGCCCTGTGGGGTCTGCACAGCCCGGAGTTCCTCCCGGTGCGCTGTGCCGGTGACCACTTCGGGTGCAAAGGCGGCGTCCTGGCCTGACGTTGCCGCCACGGTTTTGACCGTGTCCACTACCGGAAGCACGGGGATGACGGCGGCGGCGCCGGCGGCGAGGGCATCGGATACGCGGTGGAAGACGGATTCGGGCGTCAGGGCCCTGGCGGCGTCGTGGACCAGGACGGCTTCGATGCCTTCCATCAGGCCCGCGATGCCGGCGCGGACTGACTCTGCCCGGGTGGCTCCGCCGTCCACAAGCGTCAGGAGGGGTCCGCCGTCGGTTAGTTCCTCCCGGAAGTCGTCGCACATCCGGCGCAGGCCCTGGTCACCGGCGGGGAGGGCGACGCAGACCTGGCTGGCCACCCCCGACGCGACGATTCCCCGCAGGGCATGCATCAGGATTGGCTCGCCGCCCAGGGGCACGGCCGCCTTGGGCATGCCGTAGCCGAGGCGCTGCCCTGAACCGGCGGCCACGACGATGACTGCCGTGACCAGGCGCGGAGATGATTCACTCATGCGGACTAGCCTACGACGCCGGCGCCCGGGTTCGGTGCGCCCGGCCCGGCAGGATTTGGGCCTAAAAAAGCCCCGGCAGCACTTGCGTGCGGCCGGGGCTAAGTTCTTAGGAAGCCAGGACCTCGTCGAGAACGCTTGCAGCCTTCTCCTCGTCGGTCTTCTCAGCCAGCGCCAGTTCTGAAATCAGAATCTGGCGGGCCTTGGCCAGCATTCGCTTTTCGCCTGCGGAAAGGCCCCGGTCGTGATCCCGGCGCCACAGGTCGCGAACAACCTCGGCCACCTTGATGACGTCACCGGAAGCAAGCTTCTCCAGATTTGCCTTGTACCTGCGTGACCAGTTGGTGGGTTCCTCGGTGAACTCGGCGCGGAGCACATCAAAAACATGCTCCAGGCCTTCCTTGCCCACTACGTCCCGGACCCCAACAAGGTCAACGTTTTCTGCTGGAACTTCAATGGTCAGATCACCCTGGGCCACCTTGAGCTTGAGATACATCTTCTCTTCGCCCTTGATGGTGCGCATCTTGATTTCTTCAATCTTCGCAGCACCGTGGTGAGGGTAAACTACTGTCTCGCCGACCTCAAATACCATGTGGACATTTCCCCTTTCCCGCAGACCAGTTTATCACGATTCAGGCATATGACCGGCCGGAGAAAGGGCTCCCAACCGCGAAAATACGCGGAAAAACGGCCCAATCAACTCCCCGGACCCCCTTGACGGATGAGCGGATTAGTGCATCAGGTGAGCGTTCCCACAGCGCATGTGACACCGCCGAATCCTCGTTTGACGCTGTTTGCGGATAGGCTATGGCTGCAAAAGACTTCAAATTTCTCGAGGAGTACGTGACGTGCGTTCCACTGCGATGAACCGGGCCCAGCGCGGCAAACTGGCACTGACGGCTGCTGCCCTTGGCGCCAGCCTGCTGACCGCGGGCTGCGGTTACATCACGCCCCAGCAGACCAGCCACCAGTACTCCGCCTCGGACGGCATCCGCGCTGACCTCGGGCCCCTGCAGCTGCGCAACATCCTCATCGTCTCCACCGGCGAAGACGAGCCCGGCCGCCTGATCGGCGCCGTCTACAACTCTTCCTCGAAGGACGTGAAGCTCACGGTCAACGGTGCCAAGGGCTCCCAGACCCAGGTTTCGGTCAAGGCCAACTCCTCCACGTTCCTCAATGAAGACTCGGACGCGGCCATCCTGAGCACCAGCGGCGGCAAGCCCGGCTCCCTGGTGGACCTGAAGATCAGCGAAAACGGCACCAACGTCAGCAGCACCGTCAAGGTCCCGGTCCTGGACGCCACCTTGCAGGAGTACAAGGGTTACGTTCCCACCCCGAGTGCCTCGGAGTCTGCCACGCCGTCGGCTTCCTCCTCGGCAAGCCCCTCTGCGGGCGCGACCTCGGGCGCCACGTCGAGCGCCACCCCGTCGGCTACCGCCACCGCCACCGCCACCAGCCGCTAGGCAGGTACCGGACCGGACCGGAGACAGACAACACCGGACATAACGAAAGGGAGGAGCCACCGGCTCCTCCCTTTCTGTATGCCTTTGTCCTTGCCGCGTGAGCTTAGGGTTCGAACTTGTAGCCGAGGCCGCGCACGGTCACCAGGTAGCGGGGGGCGGAAGGATCCGGTTCGATCTTGCCGCGGAGTCGCTTCACGTGCACGTCCAGGGTCTTGGTGTCACCCACGTAGTCGGACCCCCATACCCGGTCGATCAACTGGCCGCGCGTCAGCACCCTGCCCGAGTTCCGCAGGAGCATCTCCAGGAGCTCGAACTCCTTCAAGGGAAGCAGGACCTGCTCGCCGTCAACGCTCACCACGTGGCGTTCGATGTCCATCCGGACCGGGCCGGCCTGCACCGTGGCGGACACCAGTTCCTCCGGCTCGCCCTGGCGGCGCAGTACCGCCCGGACCCGGGCCACCAGTTCGCGGGACGAGTAGGGCTTGGTGACGTAGTCGTCGGCGCCGAGCTCAAGGCCCACCACCTTGTCGATTTCGGAGTCCTTCGCGGTCAGCATGATGACCGGAACGCTGGAGCGCTGGCGCAGCTGGCGGCAGACCTCGGTGCCCGAAAGCCCGGGGAGCTGCAGGTCCAGCAGCACAAGGTCGGCGCCGTTGCGGTCGAACTCGGTGATGGCGTCCAGGCCGTTGTCCACCACCTCGACCTCGAAACCCTCTTTGCCCAGCAAATAGGACAACGGATCGCTGAACGACTCCTCATCCTCCACTATCAAGATCCTGCTCAAGCGCTAGCTCCTCGTTCTGTTGCGCCGGCGGCGCGGGGTACTTGGGTGAGGGCGGGCTGTTCCGGCGCCTTCCGTGCCGGCAGCCCCGCCTGCACGTTTGCCTCGGAAACGCCCGGTCCGCCGTCGGCATCCTGCCCCTCCATTTCGGGCAGCCGGAGGGTGAAGGTGGATCCCTGCCCCGGCTGGGACCACAGCGTCACTTCGCCGCCGTGGTTCTGTGCCACGTGCTTGACGATGCTCAGGCCCAGGCCGGTGCCGCCCGTCTGGCGGGAACGTGCCGCATCCACCCGGTAAAAGCGTTCGAACACGCGCTCCTGGTCCTCGGGCGTGAGGCCGTCCCCCTGGTCGGTCACGGAGATGGAGACCAGGCCCTCCCGGGAACGGACACCGATCCCCACCCTGGTATTGGCGGGCGAATAGCGGATGGCGTTGTCAATAAGGTTGCGCAGCGCTGTCACCAGGAGGTCCTGGTCGCCGAAGACCTTGCCGTCGGTCCGGCCGCCCACCACGATGCTGATGTTCTTGCTTTCCGCTGGGAGCTGCGAGCGGTCGACGGCCTCGGCGATCACTGCGTTGATGTCCACAGGGCCGCCCTGCTGGGTGACGCTGGCGCCCTGCAGCCGGGACAGTTCGATGATGTCCTGGACCAGGGCGGCCAGGCGGGCGGATTCCTTGTGCATGCGCTTGGCGAAGCGGCGGACGGCTTCCTCGTCATCCGCAGACGATTCCAGCGCTTCGGCGAGCAGCGAGATGGCGCCCACCGGGGTCTTCAGTTCATGCGAGACGTTGGCGACGAAGTCGTTACGGATTTCCTCGGTGCGGGTGATTTCGGTGCGGTCGTCGGCGAGGAGGAGGATGTATTCCTCACCCAGCATGGCTGCCCGGACCTGGACGATGATGGTCCCCTGCCCCAGCGGGCCCCGGGGAAGCTCCAGCTGCTTTTCCAGGATGACGCCGTCTCGCCGGACCCCTGCCGTCATGTCCAGGAGTTCCTTGTGCACCACGGTGTGCCCGCGGACCAGGCCGTACGCATAGGCTGCAGGGCTGGCGCGGACCACGCCGTCCACGTCGTCCAGCACCACAAAGGCGCGTCCGACGACGGCAAGCACCTCCGCTGCCCCGGCCGGGAGCGACAATTCGCCGGCATCGACGTCCAGCAGTTCGCGCTGCTTCTCGCTGACCCGGTAGGCAAGCACGCCGAACGTGCCAAGCGCCAGGCCGATAAGGCCGGCGACCAGACCAATGAGCATAGGATCCACAGCTCCACTTTATGCTCTTGCCTGGCGCGGTCCGCCGCCTTGGGGCCCTTCCGCCAACGGTTCAACTAACGTTCATCTGTGTGCGCATAATCGTTTACCGGGCGATGCCAGAGTTGGTGGTTAGAGCGCCCATTGGCGACACAATTCCTGCTGCCCGGAACCGGCCGGCGGGAGTTCCAAGGAAAGGACGCCTACGTGCGTAAGGTTTTTCAGGAAGAGCTCACCCAGGTCGGTGACCAGCTGGTGGAGATTTCCCGGCTGGTCAGCGAAGCGATGCACAAGGCCACCACCTCATTCCAGGTGGCGGACGTGGACCTCGCCCAGGATGTCATCGCGGCGGATGCACGCATCGACTTCCTGCAGAACAGCCTGGACGAGCGGGCGATCGACATCCTGGCGCTTCAGGGCCCGGTCGCCAGCGACCTGCGGATGATCGTGGGTTCCCTCCGGATGAGCGCCTCCCTTGAGCGGATGGGCGACCTTGCCCGCCACATCGCCCAGCTGGCCCGCCTCCGCTACCCGTCCAATGTGATCCCGGAGTCCATGACGGAGACGTTCAACCGGATGGCCGAACTCGACCAGGAGATTGCCGACAAGCTGACGGTCCTGCTGGAGAGCCGCGACCTCGAAGTGGCCAGGGACATCCTCAAGGCGAACACCGCCATCAACGACCTGCACCTGAGCGTCTTCAAGGCCATCGCAGCCCCCGAATGGACCGAATCCCCTGCCACCACGGTGGATGTGGCCCTGGCCAGCCGCTATTTCGAGCGGTTCGCTGACCACGGCGTTTCCGTTGCCCAGAAGGTGACGTACCTGGTGACCGGCGCCTGGCAGCCGAACGCCACCGAACACAGCTAGACCGGCAGCCAGAACATACGACGGCGGGCTGGTCACCCCTGGTGACCAGCCCGCCGTCGTCGTTTCACTTTTGACGCAGCGCGTTCTTCGGCCGGAGTGCGTCTAAGGGAGGAACGACCGAGCACCCGGCGAAGAACCGCGAAGTCTTATTTCTTGCCCTGGTTGGCGACCGCAAGGATTGCCTCTTCGGCGGCCTCCGGATCGAGGTAGGTGCCGCCAGGCTTGACCGGCTGGAAGTTTTCGTCCAGTTCGTACACCAGCGGGATGCCGGTGGGGATATTCAGGCCGGCGATGGCGTCGTCGCTGATGCCGTCCAGGTGCTTGACGAGGGCGCGGAGCGAATTGCCGTGCGCGGTGACCAGGACGGTCTTGCCGGCCTTGAGGTCCTCCTTGATGTCCGACTCCCAGTAGGGCAGGAGCCGCACCAGGACGTCCTTGAGGCACTCGGTGCGCGGCAGGGCGTCGCCCAGGTCCGCATAGCGGGGGTCGTGGGCCTGCGAGAACTCGGAGTCGTCGGACAGGGGCGGCGGCGGGGTGTCGTAGGAGCGGCGCCACTGCATGAACTGCTCTTCGCCGTACTCGGCGAGCGTCTGGGCCTTGTCCTTGCCCTGCAGGGCTCCGTAGTGGCGTTCGTTCAGGCGCCAGTCACGCTTGACCGGGATCCAGCCGCGGTTGGCCTTGTCCAGGGCGATGTTGGCCGTGTTGATGGCCCGCTTCAGCAGCGAGGTGTAGAGGATGTCCGGCAGGATGTTGTTCTCCACCAGCAGCTCACCGCCGCGCGCTGCTTCCGCGCGCCCCTGGTCGTTCAGGTCAACGTCCACCCAGCCGGTGAACAGGTTCTTTGCGTTCCATTCGCTGTGGCCGTGGCGCAGCAGAATCAGCTTGTAAGTCATGATTTTCATCCTAGCCGAGCAGTGTTGCCGCCCGCCGAGCGTTACAAGGCCTGGTGCCCCGTCTCCCCTCCGCCGGGGATAGGGTGGGTCGGTGGTTCAAAAGGCTGAACGGGTCAACGCCCCGCAACTTTCCGGCAGGATTGCCGCCGCCAGGCAGGGCCGGCCGGTAGGCAACGTCACCCGGGGCACCACCAACCCGAACCGGATGCGGCGGCTGGACCGGTGGCTCGCCGGGCCCCAGGCCTGGCGCCTCCGCTCCGCGGCGGACCCGCTTGTGGTGGACCTGGGCTACGGCGCCAGCCCCGCGACCGCCGTCGAACTCCATGACCGGCTGGCCGCTGTCCGGCCGGACGTGCGGGTCTGCGGCATCGAGATTGAGCCGGAGCGGGTCCGGGCGGCACTGCCGCTGCAGCGGCCCGGGCTGACCTTCCACGTTGGCGGCTTCGAGTTGCCTGTGCCGGGACGCCCTGTCGTGGTCCGCGCCTTCAATGTGCTGCGGCAATACGAGGAAGCCGACGTTCCCGGCATCTGGCGGCTGGTGCAGGAGCGGTTGTCTCCGGAGGGCCTGTTCGTCGACGGCACCTGCGACGAAATCGGGCGCCGTGTCACCTGGGTGGCGCTCGACCGGGACCGTCCGCTGTCCCTGAGCATCTCGGTCCGGTTCGGCAGCTTCGACCTGCCGTCGGACGTGGCAGAGCGGCTGCCGAAGGCACTCATCCACCGCAACGTCCCCGGCGAACCGGTGCACGCCTTTATGCAGGCAATGGACAGGGCGTGGCTTGAAAGCGCCCCGCTCGCCTCGTTTGGCAACCGGCAGCGTTGGGTGGGCATGTGCCGGAGCATGCGCGGCGCCGGCTGGCCGGTCCAGGACGGACCTGCCAGATGGCGGCTGGGCGAACTGACCGTGGACTGGGAGTCAGTGGCACCCCTGGATCACCAGGGGCCGTAGGGGCCCATGTTGCGGCTGCCTCCGCGGCCTGCGTCCTTGACGGCGGGCCGGACGTCGGCCAGGTAGACCGAGGCGGCCACCACAGCGGCGAGTCCGAACAGGCCGAGCGTGCTGAAGAAACCGCCGCTGCCACCGACGCTCAGGGTCGAATAGAGCGAGATGCCGCCGATAAAGACAGCGCCGCCGGTGAGGGCAAGCCAGAACATTTTGGTGCGCTTGCCGGTGGCTTCGAAGGCGTTGGCCCGGTGCCTGACGCAATCAACAACCGCCCACAGCTCAAGGCCGAATGCCACAAAGGCAAGGATTAAAAACACTGCCCGCTCTACAGGCTGGATAAGTAGTTCGCCGTCCACAAGCCCAGCCTAGCCGCCCAGCGCGTCCAGCGCCTGCTTCAGGTCGGCCCAGAGGTCCTCAACATTTTCCACGCCGACGCTGAGGCGGACCAGGTTCTCCGGCACGCTGGCAGGTTCGGCCGAGTGCCGGCGCCGGCGCTCGATCAGGGACTCCACTCCGCCCAGGGATGTGGCAGGCAGCCAGAGGTTCAGGGCCTGCACCAGTTTGTCCGCAGCGTCGGCTCCACTGAGTCCGGCCGAAGGTGCCACCTGGATGCAGATGATGGAGCCAAAGCCCTTCATTTGTTCCTTGGCGCGGGTGTGGCCGGGATCGGTGCCCAGCCCCGGGAAACGGATGGATTGGACGGCAGGGTGCGCGGCGAGGCGTTCCGCCAGGACCACGGCCGAGTCCTGGGACCGTTCCACCCGGAGGGCGAGGGTCCGCAGGCCCCGGAGCGCCAGCCATGCCTCGAACGGACCGGCGATGGCGCCGTGGATGATGCGGTGGTGGAGCAGTGCCGAGCGGAGGTCCGGGTCCGGCGTGACCAGCGCTCCAAGGACGACGTCGGAGTGCCCGGCAAGGTACTTGGTCACCGAATGCAGGACGACGTCGGATCCCAGCAGCAGGGGTTGCTGGACCAAGGGGGTGGAGAAGGTGTTGTCCGTAACGACGATTGCGCCGTGATCGTGCGCGGCCGCCGCGACGGCGGACATGTCCGCGATTCCCAGCATGGGGTTGGTGGGGCTTTCCAGCCACAACATCGACGCGGCCTTCCCGGCCGGACCCTGGGGCGCCAGGGCGGCCTTCACGGCATCAGTGTCCGCGATGTCCACGGTGCGGAGCTCAAGAAACCCCTTCCGGGCGAGTTCCGAGGCCATGACCAGCGACCCCGAGTAGCTGTGGTTCGGCATCACCAACACGCCACCGGCGGGGATCAGCGACAATGCTGAACTGACAGCGGCCAGACCGGACGCGTACAGGAGCCCGGGCAGCGCGGATCCTTCCAGCTGGCCAAGCGCTTCCTCGAACGGATCCCAGGTGGGGTTCGAGTACCGGCCGTAGCCCCTGTCACCGTCGCCCAGGGGGCCTGTACCGAAATAGGTGGAGGACAGTGTGATGGGCGGGTTCACCGGCTGGTCCCTTTCCCGCGGCGGACGTCCCGCCGCCACCACGACAGTCTCGGGCGAAAGTGATGCGGCCTGGTGCTCGGAAAGACTCATGGTCAAAAGGGTACTGTTCCTGACGAAACCGCCGGAAAGCGGTGACGCTTTGTGGACGCCGGTTCATCCACCCTTCCTGCACAGGGTGTCCGCGGAGGCCGACAATGTCCCCACCCCTCGGTAGGCTTGAGAAGTGAACAAACAGAGCGCCGGCATATTCATCGCATTCGAAGGTGGCGACGGCGCCGGCAAGTCCACCCAGGCGGCCCGGCTTGCGTCGGTACTCGAATCCCGTGGCTACGCCGTGCTCCGTACCCGTGAACCGGGCGGCACTCCCGTGGGCGAGAAACTGCGCTCCCTGGTGTTGGACCATGGCAACGGCGAGATTGACGCCCATACGGAAGCCCTCATCTTTGCGGCATCCCGCGCCGCCCATGCCAGCCAGATCATCCGGCCTGCCCTGGACCGCGGGGAAATCGTGCTGACGGACCGCTACATCGACTCCTCCGTCGCCTATCAGGGGGCCGGCCGCGGCCTCGGCCAGGACGCCGTGCGCTCCGTCAATGAGTGGGCCACCTCCGGCCTGCAGCCTCACCTCACCGTCCTGCTGGACGTCGACCCGGAACTGGGGCGACGCCGCCGGACCGCGGGCCAGGCAGCCGAGGACCGCCTTGAGTCGGAGGCCGACGAGTTCCACACCCGGATCCGGAACGCCTTCCTTGACCTGGCAGCGGGACGCCCCGACTCCTACCTGGTCCTCCCTGCCCACTTGCCGGTCGATGAACTGGCCCGCCGGATCCTCGCCCGGGTTGACACCCTGCTCCCTGGACCCGCCGCCGCCCCGGCGGGGAGCGCTGCCCCGGAGCCGGCAGCGCACGGGTCCGCCACCAACGGGGGCGCCCCGTGACTGTCTGGGACGACCTCCAAGGCCAGCCAGCCGTCGTCGGGCAGCTGCGCCAGGCCGCCAGCGGCGAGGCGTTGACGCACGCCTGGCTGTTCACCGGTCCGCCGGGGTCGGGCCGTTCCAATGCCGCCAAGGCGTTCGCGGCCGCATTGAACTGCGACCAGGAGGACGTCCGCCTGCGCGGCTGCGGCCACTGCCAGGCGTGCCACACGATCCTGGGGGAAACCCACTCCGACGTGACTTTCGTACGCACCGAGAAGGTCACCATCACCATCGACGAAGCCCGGGAACTGGTGGCCACCGCCGGCAACCGGCCGTCGTCGGGGCGGTGGCGGATCATCGTGGTGGAGGATGCCGACCGCATGGCCGAGCGCACCACCAATGTGCTGCTCAAGGCCATTGAGGAACCTACGCCGCGGACGGTATGGATGCTCTGTGCACCGTCCCCTGCCGACGTCCTGGTTACCATCCGGTCCCGCTGCCGCAGCGTTGCCTTGCGGCTCCCGCCCGCGTCCGACGTCGCCGCCCTGTTGGTCCGGCGCGATGGCGTAGACCCCGCACTCGCAGAGCAGGCGGCCCGGGCGGCGCAAAGCCATGTGGGCATCGCCCGGCGGCTTGCGAGGGATCCCGAGGCCAGGGAACGCCGCCTGGAGACCGTGAGGTTTCCGCTGGGGCTGCGCGGCGTGACCGCGGCCGTGATGATGGCGGACAAGCTGGTCAAGATCGCCACCGCCGAGGCCAACAGCTCCAACGAGGAGCGGGACGCCGCGGAGAAGGCAGCCCTCCTGGCAACGCTGGGAGCTCCAGAATCCGGAACCCTGCCCCCGGCGATGCGCAGCCAACTGAAACAGCTGGAAGACGACCAAAAACGGCGGGCCAAGAGATCCATCACTGACTCCCTGGACCGGACGCTCACTGATCTGCTGTCCTTCTACCGGGACGTACTGATCATCCAGCTCGGGAACGCAGTGGAACTGGTTAATGTTGAGCTGACGAGTGAACTGGAGGAGTTCGCCGCCCGCACCTCCGCCGAAACCACCCTGGCCCGCATGGACGCCATCAACAAAGCCCGCGAACGCATTACCACCACCAACGTTGCCCCGCTGCTGGCTATCGAGTCCATGGCGGCCAGCCTGATCCAGCCCTCCAAGGAGACCCGATGACTGCCCGCCCCCTGCCCGCACGCCACAGGTCCCTGAATGCGGCAGCCCGCGCAGCCGGCGCCATGGCACTGGCCATGCTGTTGGCCTCGTGCAGCCTGTTGAACGGTGGGGACCGGAACCCGCCGGAAGCGGCCACCGCGAAAGCCGACCCCTCGATTGTTGCGTCCGCGCCCGCCGGGCTGGAGAAGTTCTACTCCCAGGAAGTGGTGTGGCAGCCCTGCGAAGGGGAATTCCAGTGCGCCAAGGTAACGGTGCCGCTTGATTATGCAAACCCCGGCGGCGGGACCATCCAGCTTGCGGCGCTGCGCGCTGCCAGCACAGGAAAGAAGACCGGCAGCCTCCTGGTCAACCCCGGCGGTCCGGGCGCCTCCGGTTACGACTTTGTCAAAGACGCTGCAGCGACGCATTTCTCGGCGGCAGTCCGCAACGCCTATGACCTGGTGGGCTTCGACCCCCGGGGCGTGAAGCGTTCCGCTCCGGTCACATGCATGTCGGATGCGGAACGGGATGCCTCCCGGGCCAAAATCTATGCGCTGGAAACCGACGCCGGACTGTCCGCGGCAAGGGCTGACAACAAGGCGATTGCGGACCAGTGCGCAGCCCAGACGGGCCCTGTGCTGGGCCATATTGACACTGTCAGCGCCGCCAAGGACCTGGACGTTCTGCGCGCCGTCGTGAACGACACAAAGCTGAATTACCTGGGGTACTCGTACGGCACATTCCTGGGTTCCACCTACGCCTCCCTCTTCCCGGACAACGTGGGCCGAATGGTCCTGGACGGCGCACTGGATCCGTCCATCAGCAACGAGGAACTGACCAGCGGCCAGGCCCGCGCCTTCGAAAAGGCGCTCCGCAGCTACGTCGCCAGCTGCCAGCGGCAGGGCAAGTGCCCGCTGGGCGGCGATGTGGACTCCGGCGTACAGCAGATCCGGGACCTGATCGCCGCCATCGAGCAGACACCCCAAACGGCCAAGGACGGCCGGAAGGTCAACGCGACCATGTTCGTGAGCGGACTGATCACCCCGCTTTACAACGACCAAAGCTGGCCGGCCCTCACCCAGGCGCTTGAGGCCGCGGTGTCGGGTGACGTGAGCCTGATGCTGCGGCTGTCCGACCTTGCCGCCGACAGGGCGTCCGACGGTTCCTACACGTCGAATTCCACGTTCGCGTTCAATGCAATCAACTGCCTTGACTACCCAATGGTTTCGGACACGGCCGGGATGCGTGCCGAACAGAAGCGCCTCGAACAGGACTCCCCCACTCTCGGCTACTACTTTGCCTACGGCGGCGTAACCTGCGCCGGCTGGCCCTACAAGAATCTCCGGGCCCCGGCGCCGGTGGAATACAGCGGGAAGTCCCCCATCGTCGTCATTGGCACGACGGGTGATCCAGCCACTCCCGTTGACTGGGCAGCCTCGCTGCGCAAGCAGCTGGGAAATGCATCTCTGCTGACGTGGAAGGGTGAAGGGCATACCGCCTATGGCCGGGCCAACAGCTGCCTGGAAGACTCGGTGGACAACTACCTGGTCAGCGGCAAGCTTCCGGCGGACAATACGGTCTGCTGACCGCTCCACCCGGTTCCATCCATCCCATTTTGACCGGGGCCGCGGGACTCTATTACAGTTGACTCTTGCATGAGGCGCCCGGTTCCGCCGGGGATTTCATGCGGTGCTTCCTTAGCTCAGTCGGTAGAGCGTTTCACTCGTAATGAAAAGGTCATCAGTTCGATTCTGATAGGAAGCTCGGGATAAACCCCGGACAGCCCCTTCTTTTAGGGGTTTCCGGGGTTTTTCGCTGGTTAACGGGTGGAGATCACTTCGGCGTCAGCCGAAGACCTCAAAAGTGACGAGCTCGTCCTGGAGACCGCTCGCAGAACTGCAGCGCTTGCCGGATGGCCAGTCATCGGGATCTCAGCCGGGGATCTACTAAGAGCCGAGCCACTTCCAAGGCACGGCTACCTGACCATCAGGGCAGGGTCGGGCCGGCAATGATTGATCACGTACTGGGTCCGCGGAATCCCCAAGCCGTCACCAAGGCCGCAGTTCGGTAACGGCGCGGTTGTCGAGGTCCGGCGCCCTTGCCGCCCAGAGGCGGTGGGCGGAAACTTGACCTACCGAGTTATGCAGCCAGCCCAACGGTAGCCTTCAAGAGCCGGGGCACCATGTCCATCGCTGACCATCACTTGCCCTGCAAACTGCCGCTGCGGCACTCCGCGCCTTCCCGGGGGACCCGGCCATGACAACGGCCCAGTCCGTGGCGCTGATCTTCGTTGTTGCCTTCGTGTGGGTCGGCCTGACCCTGCTTGTCCTTCTGACGCTGCGCCGCCGCAGGAAAGGGTCCTCGGTGGTTGCTTCGGCTCCCCCGCCTGCGAACCTCACCAGCTACCGGCCGCACCGGTCGCGGCGGCCTGTCCCGCCCGTAACAGGTCAAAACCCGGTGCCCCGCCGGTTGAGGCTCCAAAGAATCCGACGTCCGCATCAGCATTAAGGAGCCATCATGGATACCGGGACGATCCTCAGCTACACGGCCGGCTACCTTGCCGCAATGGGCGGGGTCTTCCTCCTCTACCTGCCGGTCATTGTCCTGCTCGTCGCACTGCTGATCGCCAGCGGTTTGCTGGAACTGCTTCTGTTGCCGTTCATCACCCTGTTCAGAAGGCTCCGCCGGCGCCCGGAACCCGACATGGATCCGTCCTGGCTCCTCGACCGCAGAAGGTAGCCAGGCCTTCACTGGCATCCGAGCTCCAACAATGGCCCGGCGCCATTCAGCCGGATACCAGGGGCAACTTACCGGTACACAGGCGGGGCCGGTTGTGTAAGTATGCGGGCATGGGACTTCCAGAGGACCCGAACAGGCTGCCGGCGGACCGTCATCGTGCCCAGGCACACAACCCCGATGAGGCGGAGCGGCAGCAGGTACTCAGGCGACGCCTGGTCGAGTTCGTCCAGACCGCCCAGGCCCGCGGCATTCATCCCCTGCCGCTGGAGACCTACAGCGGCCATCGAAGGCATCGCACTTCTGTCTTCGGCTGGGTCCTGTTTCCCGACACAGGCCTGGCTGTCGGCACCGACGCGGAGCTGTACCGGCTGCATCTGGAGGTCGGGACGACCCGCAGCAAAGAGCCTATCCGTGAGGAATGGATCCGCGGCTCCTACTGGCTCGGCTGGTCCTCCAGATGGGTCACACTGAACGAGATGCTTGTCGACGCCGTGGCCCGGGGCACAAGCCAACACCTGCCCTAGGCTGCACCCACCAGGGAAATGACGAATTGGTGGCGCTTCCGCTACGAAGACGCAATCGGGCTTGCGCGCACATTGGTAAGCATGCTTATGATGGTGGACATCGGATGGGGATCCGGTGCGGGGGGAATGGGAAAGCGAAGGGCGCGCTCAGCGAACGGGGCGCGCCTTTCCCGTGTCACCGGTGAGGGTTACGGCACCGGGCAGGAACATTTGGACAAGGACTCCCCAACGGCTGATGAACACTTCCCAAAGCATCAGGAACCGCAGTGTCCGGGAGCCTGCTCTGACTTCACGGCACCTTAGTGTCGATAACCATGATCACCCCCAGTCATCGTCACCGCCGCGCTGTCATCACCGCCCTGGCCGCGTCCCTTCCCTTCGCCTTCCTCACACCGGCGGGCGCCTCCACCGCGGCACCGGCAGCCCCGGATCAGCAGAATGCCGCGCCATCCTCCGCCCATCTTGATCTCGGTGCGCAGGACCTGCCCGAGACGCGGAACGTCACCACCCTGGCCCCTGGGCTGACCCGGACCACAATCACCCGCGGCGCGCCGACCCAGGACTTCTTCTGGACCGCTGAAGTCGCCGTCCCGTCCACCTCGCCGGACCCCGACGCCCCGGCCTCCGCCCTGTCCACCCAGGCGAAGGCCCAGATGGTCGCAGACAAGCTCACCGCCACAGGCCTCACCGCCCGCGTCGAGCACGTCCAGTCACCCCGGCTGGCGGACGCTGGCGGGGACCTCGGCTACCGGGTCCGAGTGGGCCAGTTCGGGTCCAAGGCGGACGGCTCCGCCACGATCGATCAGATCAAGGCCGCCGGCTACAAAGCCTCGATGATCTACACCGGCTGGGACGGCGACGCCGGCACCAGCGAGGACGACCGCGGCCCCTGGAACCTGCAGGTGCTGACCATTGACCCGAAAGAGTTCGACGGCGACCTCACCTCCTCCTTCGGCCCCACCCTCGAAGACCGCGAAACCACCAGCCAGCTCTCCGCTGCTTCCGGTGCGCTGGCAGCGGTGAACGGGGGGTTCTTCACCATGGATCCCGCAGCTGGTGCCCCGGGCGACCCCGCGGGAGCCGCAGTGCACGACGGCAAGGTCCTCAGCGAACCCGTCGGCGACCGGCCCTCCCTGGTCCTGGATAAGAACGGCACGTCCATCCAGCGGCTGCACTGGCATGGCACCGTCAGCGCTCCCGGCGCCGGCGAACTCCCCCTGGACGGGATCGACCGGGTGCCCGGGCTGATCCGCAACTGCGGCGGCACTGACGACACCCCGACCAACCTTCCGCTGCACGACTTCACCTGCACGGACGCCGACGAAATCGTCGCCTTCACCCCCGAGTACGGCCACACCACCCCGTCCGGCCCCGGACTCGAGGTCGTCCTGGACGCCCAGGGAACCGTCACCGCGGTCAACCACACCCGCGGCACCGCGGTCCCCGCCGGCCGACGTACCCTGCAGGCCATCGGCTCGGACGTCGACAAGCTCGCCGCCCTGGCCGTCCCCGGCAAGAAGTTGGTGGTCGACACTGACCTGCTCACCGAAAGCGGCAAGACCCTGAAGACCAGTGCCACCACCGACGTCGTCAACGGCGGCCCGACCCTGGTCCGGAACGGCCAGCTGGACGTCACGGCCAAACGCGACGGCATGGTTCGGACCAACGACAGCAACAGCTTCTTCTACGGCTGGGTCCACAAGCGCAACCCCCGCACCTTCGCCGGCGTCGACGCCCAGGGCCGCACCCTGCTGGTCACCGCCGACGGACGCCAAACCACCTCCCTTGGCCTGAGCCTGAACGAAGAAGCCCACGTGGCCAGGTCCCTCGGAATGGTCAACGCCATGAACCTGGACGGTGGCGGATCCACCACCATGGTCCAAGGCGGCCAGGTCATGAACTCCCCGTCGGACGCCACCGGCGAACGCCCCGTCGGCGACGCCCTCCTGCTCCTGCCGGGCGCAAAGAACTAGCGTGGTCAGGCCCGCCGGCCACACCCCCACGGCCATCGGCGGGCCTGCTCGTCCTCCGTTCACCAGCCGGTCATACCCGGTTCATTACTGCCGAGTAGCTTCGAACCGTTGAGAGTCAGCGCGGAGCGGCCTCAACCACACCATGACGGGCCGTTGTATTGACGACGCCCCGTCCGCGGCATCCCCGCCGCACAGCAGGACATAATCCGGCGCCGCCGGGACCCCACAAAGGATTGGTCTCCCCATGCTTGAACCACGAAAACTATTGACCAGGAAGCGGGCTGCCGCCGCCTGCGCTGCGGCCCTGGCGGCCTCGACCCTGACGGCAGGGCTGGTCGGCTTCGGCGCCACACCGGCCACCGCCGGCAACACCACGGACGGCACCGCGACGCCGATCAAACACGTTGTCGTCCTCTTCCAGGAAAACGTGTCGTTCGACCACTACTTCGCCACCTACCCCAACGCCGCCAACACCGCCGGCGAAACCCAGCAGGGCACAGGCTCCCCCGCGGCCGCCTTCAAGGCCTCTGACGACACCCCCAAGGACGTCAACACCCTGGCGAACGCCGGGCTGCTGGCACCGAACAACCCCAACTCGGTCCAGCCGGCGCGGCTCTCCCCGATGCAGGCCGTCACCTGCGACCAGGACCATGAGTACACCGCCGAGCAGAAGGCGTACAACGGCGGCCTGATGGATAAGTTCGTGGAGTTCACCAGCAAGGACGCATGTGCGCCCAACCAGTACGGACGCCCCGGCCTGACGATGGACTACTACGACGGCAACACCGTCACCGGCATCTGGAACTACGCCCAGAACTACGCCATGAGCGACAACCACTTCAGCACCGTCTTCGGGCCCTCCACCCCGGGCGCGCTGAGCCTGGTCGCCGGCCAGACCCACGGTGTCAAGGAATTCACCGCTGCCGGCCAGCCGGTGACGCCCACCGCCAGCGACTACACGGTCCGCGTCCCTGACGCCAACGGCGTCGGCACCATGATCAACGACCCGGACCCGGTCTACGACGATTGCTCCAACAACAGCCACGCCAAGACCAACAACCTTGCCGGCATGACCGGCAAAAACATCGGCGACCTGCTCAACGACCAGGGCGTGTCCTGGGGCTGGTTCCAGGGCGGCTTCACGCCCACCGCCGCGGCCACCGCAACAACCCCGGCGGCCTGCAAGAGCACCCACAACAACGTGGCCGGTGTCTCCAGCACGGACTACAACCCGCACCACCAGCCCTTCCAGTACTACGCCTCCACCGCCAACCCGCACCACCTGGCCCCGGCGAACGACGCGGAAATCGGGCACAACGGCCAGGCCAACCACCAGTACGACCTGACCGACTTCAACAAGGTCGTCAACAGCGACAACATGCCCGCCGTGTCCTTCCTGAAAGCCTCCAACTACCAGGACGGCCACGCCGCCTACTCCGACCCGGTCGATGAGCAGAACTTCATCGCCAAAACCGTCAACCAGATCCAGCAGTCGAAGAACTGGGAAGACACCGCCATTGTCCTCGCCTACGACGATTCCGACGGCTGGTATGACCACGTTGCCGCCCAGGTGAAGAACGCCTCCAACAGCCCCGACGACGCCGCATGGTGCCAGGCAGCGGCCGCGGCCGGTGTTCCGGTGGCCGGCGGCTACGCCGACCGCTGCGGCCCCGGTCCCCGCCAGCCGCTGGTCGTCATCTCCCCGTTCGCGAAAAAGAACTTCGTGGACCACACCGAAACCGACCAGGCCTCCATCCTGCGGTTCATTGAGGACAACTGGCACACCGGCACCATCGGTGACTCCTCAGCCGATGCAACCGCCGGGTCCATGAATGCCATGTTCAACTTCCACCACGCCCGCAACGACAAGGTCCTGCTCAACGAACAGACCGGTGCGGTCGCCTCCATCAGCCACAACGGCAACGTCCAGGGCCGCTGACCCCGGAGCCCTTTATCGTGCTGACGGCCGCAAGCCGCAGCCCGTTCCAGGCCCACGGGCCTACCCATCACAAAAACCTTGGAGAACCCATGAAGTACACGAAGCTGCTGACCGCGGCTGCCATTACCGCCGGCCTCGCCCTGGGAACATCCCTCCCGGCCCACGCCGCCGATACCAACCCCAACGGCACGGACAACCACTTCGACCTGCAGGCCCACCGCGGCGGGATCGGCCTGACCGTCGAGTCAACCCTGGCCTCCTTCGCCAAGGGCATCGAGACGGGCGTCTCCACCCTGGAGCTGGACCTGCAGATCACCAAGGACGGCCGGGAAGTCATCACCCACGACCGCAAGATCAGCGGCCAGAAGTGCAAGGACACCGCCCCCGTCACTGCCGGTGACCCGTCCTACCCCTATGTCGGCAAGTACATCAAGGACCTCACCTTTGACCAGGTCCGCAGCCTGGACTGCGGCTCCCAGACCCTGCCCCAGTTCCCCGGCCAGCAGGCCTCCCCCGGCGCCAAGATGCCCACCCTCGCCGAAGTCTTCGATCTGGCCAACCGCTACCGGGCCAGCCAGGTGAAGTTCAACATCGAGACCAAGGTCGAGGCCGGCGCACCAGAGCAGACCGCGCCCCGTGAGCAGTTCGTCGAGGTGGCCCTGCGCGAAATCAACAAAGCGCATATGGCCGAGCGCGTTTCCATCGAAAGCTTCGACTGGGGCTCCTTGCACCTCGTGAAGGAACGCCAGCCCGGCATCCGCACCGTGGCCCTGACCAACAAGGACTTCCTGCAGGCCGGACAACCGGGCAAGTCGCCTTGGCTGGGCGGCATCGACTCCGATGACTTCGGCGGCGACCTCGTCGACTCCGCTGCTTCCCTTGGCTTTGACGCCATCTCCCCCGTCCACGGCACGCCGCAGAACGGTACCGTAACGGACCCCGGATACGTCCCCTACGTGACGGCCGACATGGTGAACCGCGCCCACGCCAAGGGCATGCAGGTCATCCCGTGGACCGTTGACGACAAGCCGACGATGCACAAACTCATGGACGACGGCGTGGACGGCCTCATCACCGACTACCCGAACGTGCTGCGTGACGTCATGGCCGAGCGGGGCCTGAAGCTCCCCAAGCAGTTCACCCTGGAACCGGGAGCCTCAGCAACCAACTGACCGGCGGGTCAGATCCCTTAGTATGCAAGCCGAATGCGAACGGCTGCACACCCGGGGGAGGAAATGCCATGGGACCAGGCGTGAACGGTTTCAGGGAAAGGGCGCGCCCAGCGAACGGGGCGCGCCCTCTTCCTGCCTGAGCCCCGGGGAACGGGACGACGGTTCGTTTGCCACTACCAGTGCCGACGTTCTGGGCTAAGCGGCTGAACGGGCCGTAGACGCCACCTGTTTCCGGGTGTATACCCAAATGGAAATCCAGAAAAGTGGTGGAGCTTTCAACTTCACCAACCGGTTCCAGGGAAGTCGGGATGGCCAAGCGAATCGTTGTCTGCTGCGACGGGACCTGGGCAACACCGGACCAAACCGAAGATGGACAGCCCCGTCCCACAAACGTCACGAAACTGGCCCTGGCCATCGATGCAGCAGGCCGGGACGAGGCGGGCACTGATCTTGAACAGCGGGTTTTCTACCACCGGGGCATTGGCTCCGGACCTCGGAACCGGCTGGGTGGGGGCGCCTTCGGAGCGGGTCTCTCCCACGACGTCATCGCGGCATACCGCTTCATCGTGGGGAACTACCAACCCGGCGACGAGTTGTTCCTTTTCGGTTTTAGCCGTGGAGCCTACACGGCGCGAAGCACAGCCGGCCTGATCAGGAACGCCGGGGTCCTCCGGCGGCGCTTCCGTAACCGGCTGAACGAGGCGTACTCCCTCTACATGGACCGCACCGCCACCGCACACCCGCG
Source organism: Pseudarthrobacter phenanthrenivorans (assembly GCF_000813845.1). Lineage (GTDB taxonomy): Bacteria > Actinomycetota > Actinomycetes > Actinomycetales > Micrococcaceae > Arthrobacter > Arthrobacter phenanthrenivorans_B. The sequence goes on along the minus strand of NZ_JWTB01000017.1, from coordinate 71,347 downwards.
CTCCATCGAAGCCATCCTTTTCCGCAGGTCGTTCTCCTACGAAGCCCGGATTAAGTGCATCGCGGTCTGGGACACAGTGGGAGCCCTGGGCATCCCCCTTACCGGGGTGCCGCTCGTCGACAGGTGGAACCGCCGATGGGCGTTCCATGACGTGGATTTGTCCACCACCGTTGACAATGCTTTCCAGGCGCTGGCAATTGACGAGAAACGCCGGCCCTTCCTGCCGGCCCTCTGGCATCAGCAGTCCGGCGCCGGCAGCCAAAGACTGGAACAGGTGTGGTTTACCGGAACCCACGGCGATGTTGGCGGTGGAAACAGGAGCAGCGAGCTTTCCGATATACCCCTGAAGTGGATCGTTGACCGCGCACAGAGCTGCGGTCTTGCCTTCCGTCCGGAAGCGCTGCAGGGAAGCCCCGCAGATGCGGGCAGCCCGTACCTGGGCGCCATCCAGGAATCGCGTACCGGATTATGGCGGCTACTTCCGACCTACGTCCGGCCCATTGGCACTACTGATCCGGGCCATGAACGCGTAGCCCCGTCAGCCATGGAACGGCACCAGGCAGACCCAACGTACCGGCCGCCGAACCTGGTCGATTACCTCATGGCGGAAGGAGCCCGTTAAGAAAGCGTCAAGATCGCTGCGCCTGCCCTTGACCCGCACACGGCCGGTGCTACGCTCCCGGGTTACCAACAGGGGCCTTCCGACCAGGGAGCCGGTGGTGTCCGGACCAACAGAGGGGATGATCGTGACTGCGTCGACCCAGCACTCCGTGCCGGAGAGTGTCCCGCGGCCCTCCCAGGCCGCACGCCCGCGCAATCCACTGGTCCATTGGCTGCTGGAGAACCGTGTCCACCAGCCGGAAGGCCTTGAAGCGCCGGAGCACGAAGAGGGCCAGCAAAGCTGGTGGAAGGTGATGTGCCTGACGGGGGTGGACTACTTTTCCACGCTGTCCTACCTCCCCGGAATTGCCGCGCTGGCGGCCGGAGCGCTCTCGCCGCTGGCAACCCTGCTCATCGTTGCCCTGACGCTCCTGGGCATGCTGCCCATGTACCGGCGGGTGGCATTCGAGAGCCCGCATGGCCAAGGGTCCGTGGCAATGCTCGAAAAGTTGTTGCCGTTCTGGCGCGGGAAGGTATTCGTCCTGGTGCTGCTGGGGTTCGTGGCGACCTCGTGGATCATCACCATCACCCTGTCCGCCGCCGACGCCACCGTCCACCTGCTGGAGAATCCCTTCCTGCCTCCATTCCTTGAGGGGCAGGCAGTGCCCATCACGGTGGTTCTCCTGCTGATCCTTGGCGGCGTCTTCCTGCTCGGGTTCTCCGAAGCCGTGGCTGTCGCCATTCCCCTGGTGGCTGTCTTCCTGCTGCTGAACGCCGTGACCATCGGCGTCGGGATCATGGACATCCTGTCCAGGCCGGAAAGCTTCACTGATTGGGCTACCAAACTCGCCGCCCAGGGCGCCGGCCCTGCCGGCATCGCCGGTCCGGCGCTGGTGGCGTTTCCCTTGCTGGTACTCGGCCTGTCGGGATTCGAAACCGGGGTCAGCATGATGCCGTTGGTAGCGTCCTCCGGCGCAACTGCCGAGGAAAAGCTCAGCAACAGGATCAAGAACACCCGCCGTCTGCTGACCACCGCCGCACTCATCATGAGCGTGTACCTCATCGGCAGCAGCGTTGTCACGACAATACTGATCCCTCCGGAGGCGTTCCAGGAAGGAGGGGCAGCCAACGGACGGGCACTCGCGTACCTGGCCCACGAACGCCTGGGGAGCGTCTTCGGTTCGGTTTATGACATCAGCAGCATCCTCATCCTGTGGTTCGCCGGCGCCTCCGCCATGGCCGGACTGATCAACATCGTTCCCCGGTACCTGCCGTCCTACGGGATGGCTCCCGAATGGTCGCGTGCCGTCCGGCCTGTCGTCCTGGTTTACACCACAGTCAGCGTCCTCATCACGATCGGTTTCAAGGCCAATGTCAACGCCCAGGCCGGGGCGTATGCCACGGGAATCCTGGTCATGATGGTCTCCGGTGCCATCGCCGTGACCATTTCCACGATCCGGAGGAAACAGCAGGCACGGGCGGTCGGCTTCACCGTCCTGACGTTGGTGATGTTGTACGCCCTTGCCGCCAACGTGATCGAGAAGCCCGATGGCATCACGATTTCTGCATTCTTCATCCTCGGCATCGTCACCGTTTCCCTCGTCTCCCGCGTTACCCGCACTACGGAGCTCCGTGTGGACCGGATAGAGTTTGACCCCACCGCACGCCGGTTCATCAAGGACTCCCTGGACTTTGACGGCCGCCTGACCCTGGTCGCTAACAAACCGCAGGCACGTGACGTCGCCGAGTACGACCAAAAAGCGGCGGACCAGGAGGACAGCAACCCGACCCCTTGGAGTGCCGACGTCATTTTCCTCGAGATCGATGTCATCGATCCCTCGGGCTTCAGCAAAGTCCTGACGGTCAACGGTGTGGACGTGGGGGGCCACCGTGTCCTGCGCGCCCAGAGCCCGGCTGCCCCGAACGCCATCGCCGCCATCCTGCTGGCGCTGCGCGATGCCACCGGCGTCATCCCGCACGCCTACTTCGAATGGTCCGAGGGCAACCCGCTGGCACACTTGATGCGGTATCTGCTCCTGGGCCAGGGCGATACTCCCCCAGTGGTCCGTGAAATCATCCGGGAAAACGAGCCCGAGCCGCGGCGCCGTCCCGGCATCCACGTGGGATAAAAGCCAGCTGCTTTCAGGCGGGCGCCCGCCGCTCCGCTTAACCTGAGGTTCAGGCAATTGCAAGGCTGCCGCGGTATCCTCACGGCATGACCCCCCATGTTCAGGCTGATGACCCGCGCGCCGGCGCGCTGCAGCCTGTACCCGATGTGAATGCCCCCCGCCATCTGAACCGGGACGGGAAAGGTCCCGGCCGCAGGAGTGTCCTTTTGGCCGCCGTATTGACGTTGTCGGCCGCCGTACCGGACCTGGAGCCGCATCTGAAGCGGGCCTCCGAGGCCTCCGACGCGCCCGGCGGGCCGGCCGATGGGCCAGGCGGCACTTCCTTGCCCATTCTGGACTCCGCCCGGGACGGGGACGCCGCAGCATCGGGGACGCCGGCGGTAACCGTGCCTTCACGTACCCTCATCACCGACACCTTTGGAAAGCATCAGCCCAGGTACTGGGGACTCGCCGCTCCCGGCGTCCTGACGCACCTGCCCCCTGCCTCACGGGCGATCGCCCTCACCTTCGACTTCTGCGGCGGTCCGGGCGGCAGTGCCTATGACCAGGCGCTGCTCGACGTCCTGCGCCAGCGGCACATCCCCGCCACCCTGTTCCTCAATTCCCGCTGGATCACGGCAAACCCCGCCATGGCCAGGCACCTCGCAGCCGACCCGCTCTTTGAACTCGCCAACCACGGCACGTCCCATAAACCGTTGTCCACCACCGGCAATACGGCCTACGGCATCCCCGGGACCAGGAACGCCGCGGAAGTCTACGACGAGATCATGTCCAATGACCAGGTGCTGGCCGGCATCACCGGCCGGCGTCCCCGATACTTCCGTCCCGGCACCGCATACATGGACGACGTTGCGGTGGACATCCTGGGCGCACTGGGCGTGGCGCCCGCCGGCTTCAGCATCAATGGCGACGGCGGCGCAACCTATCCAGCCGCCGTCGTTGCCAACGAGGTAGGAAAGGCGCGCCCCGGGGATGTGGTGATCTGCCACGGCAACCACCCGAACGGCGGGACGGCGGAAGGTGTCAGGCTGGCCGTCGACAAGCTGCTGGCGGCCGGAATATCCTTCACCCACCTGCCCTGATGTTCCGCCCGCCCGCACATCCACCCGCTGCCAAACGTTAGGAACCCGCCATGGCCGACCAGTCCGCCATTCCCGCAACCGGCTGGGTTCCCGCATGGGCCGACCTCCAGGAGCGCCCAGTTGAACGTGAGGGGACGGCCTTCGTGCTTGGAAATGGTACGGGTGACGCAGGCGAAGGGCAGGAGTACGTCGTGCCCTGGCCGGGCCCCGGTGTCGACCAGATTGCCGCCACGGTGGCAGGCCTGCCGGAGGCGCGCCTCACCCTGGTGTGCGCGGACGCCGGCGCCGCGGAGGCCCCGGCGGATCTTGCCCAGACGTCCCTGAGGGTCCTGCTCCAGGCCCCGACGGCGGAACTGGATACAGGAGTGCAGCTGCCGGATAACTCCCAGGTGGCCCTGGCACCCATGGAGACCTACGACGCCGTCGAAATCACCGTCTTCGACCGCCCCGTGGCGAGGGGCCGCATCCAGGTCAGGGATGACTTCGCGGCGGTCGCCATCACGGAACTCCCCGATGGCCCGGAGGGCGGGCCGTTCGAACGGGCACTGTTCGCGGCCATGGCCGAAGAGGCCTTCCTCCACGGCGCCGCATACCTGCACATGGTGGTTGGGCCGGATGACGCCGCCCGTTACGAAGCATCCGGCTGGGCCGTGGCAGGCCACCTGGTGGGCTTCCAAAAGACCTAGCGACGGCGGTCAAGGCCATCACCGGGCGGCCCGCCGCAGGTGTCGCGGCTAGTACGGCCTGCCCACCACCACCTGCGCCGGGCTGTGGGTGATGTAGCCGTTGGCCCAGGAGAACAGCGCCCTGACCTTTTGCTGGAAACCGGGCAGCAGGGCAAGGTGGACCGCCAGCCAGGAAACGAAGGCCAGGGGCCCCTGCAGTTGCAGGCGCCGGCGTCCCAGCTCCGCGACGGCGGCGCCCCGCCCCACCATCGCCATGTACCCCTTGTCCCAGTACTTGAACGGCTCACGGACCCCGCCGGTAAGGTCCGCATGGATGTTCCGGGCCGCCCACTTGCCCGATTGCTGGGCCACTGACCCGAGCTGGGGCAGTTTGTTCCCGGCGGCGTCGGTAATGTTCGCTGAGTCCCCCAGCACGTAGACGCCGTCAAAGCCCGGAGCGGTCAGGTCGGCCTCAACGTCCACCCTGCCGCCCCTGCCCTGCTTCAAACCCGAATCGGTGATAATCCGCCCCGCCTGCAGGCCGCCGGCCCAGACTACGATCCGGCCCGGGATGACCGTGCCATCCTTGAGGGTCACGCCATCAGGGCTGACCTCCGCAACGGGCTGGCCCATGTGCAGCTGAACGCCCAGTTTGGTCAGGCGGTCCCGCGCGTAGGCCTGGGACTTCTCCGAAAAGGCGGCCAGGACATTCGGAACCATGTCCACCAAATGGACATGGCAGCGGCTGGCCATGCCCGGCGAGAAATACTTGGGGACCAGGTATTTGACGTTCTCGGCCAGGGCGCCTGCAGTCTCCACACCCGTGGGACCACCGCCCACCACAATGACATCAGCCCCCATGGACGGCTCGCGGTCAGCCTCGTCCAGGACGGCGGTAATGGCAGCGCTGAGCCGCGTGGCGTCGGCCACCGAGTACAACGGGTAGGCGTGCTCGTCCGCGCCGGGGGTGTTGAAGAAGTTCGGCACCGCGCCGGTGGCGATGACCAGGAACCGGGCTTGGTACCTGGACCCGTCGGCGGTGGTGACGGTGCGGTTTGCCGCGTCGATGGCCGTCACTTCGGCCGTCAGGACGCGGACGTTGCTGATTTTGCGGAACTCCGACCGGAGCGGCCGCGTGACCGCGGAAACTCCGATCTGTGACGCCGCCACCTGGTACAGGAGCGGCTGGAACTGCTGGTAGTTGTTCGCGTCCAGCAGCAATACCCGGACGCCTCTGCGGCCCAGCTCCTCAGCCGCCGCCTTTCCGGCAAAACCGCCGCCAACCACGATGACCTGGTATGAATCGTCCATTCGAGCAACTTACCCCTCCCGGCGCATGAGTAACAGGGTGCGGCGGGCGCGAAACCGGCAGCTGGCTGTGCCCGGCCGCATCTAAGATGGCCGCATGAATGACGAAGCCCTGGCGGAGGTGGCAGACAGGCTGTATGCCGGGGCGCTGGACGATTTCGTTGCGGCCCGGGCGGCTGCAGCCAAGGAGGTGGCAGGGCAGGACAAGGATCTGGCAGCAGCGGTCCGTGGCCTGCCCAAGCCCTCCGTCGCCGCCTGGGCCGTCAACATGCTTGCCCGGCACCGTCCGGAGGTGCTGGCCGGTCTGGGTGCCCTCGGGGCCCGGATGCGCACAGCGCAGGACTCCCTCGATGCCGGTGCTCTGCGCGAACTGGGCCGCGAGCGCCGGGGCATGCTGGCGGACGCCGTGGATACAGCCCGTTCTGTTGCGCGGGAACAGGGCCGCCCCATCAGCGAGGCGATGGCCGCCGATGTTGAGGAGACGCTCAGGGCGCTGACGGCGGATGAAGGTGCGGCGCGGGCCGTTGAAAGCGGGCGGCTGCTGAAGGTCCTGTCCGCCGACGGCGTCAATGAGGTGGACCTTGACGGCGCGGTCGCCCTTCCCGGGCTGCTCCCCCCGGCACCTCCCAGACCCGCACCACAGGCACCGGCATCAAAAGCCACGGCGGCAAAGGCTGCACCTGTGAAGAAGCGGGCGACGGCGGAGCGCACCTCCCAGCCCATTCCCCCGGTGGCGGAGCGCGCCACGCCGGAGCCTGCCAAGCCCCGCCTTGAAGCGGTCCGGCAGACTCCCCGGCCCGCGTCGCCGCCCGCACTCGAAAGGGCCAGGGCAGCCCTCGGCGAGGCGCAGGCCGCCGAAGAGGAAGCTTCACGCCGGGCAGCTGAACTACAGGACCAGGAGGAACAGGCCCGAAGCCAGGTGGCCGGGCTGCAGCAGGAAACAACGGAGCTCCGGAACCGGCTCAAAGCCGCGGAGGCAGGCCTGGAGCGCACCCGCAGGCAGCTTGCCGCGACGTCGGCCGAGGCAAAACAGGCAGCCCGGGCGGCAGACAAAGCGCGCCGCGCCGCAGTGCTGGCCCAGGAACGAGTACTCCGGCTGGGCAACCGGTAACCGCTGCAGCCGCGGCTGAAAATCCCCTCGCACCACGGTTCGGCCCGACCTACTGTGGAGCTATGGATGCCGCAGCAGCCCACGCCTTTGCCGTTCCTCCGGTGTCGGCCCACCGTCCCACCACTGCCGTTGAAGACACCGTCACCCTCGCCGCCGGAGTATGGCTGCTCACGGGGACATACGTCGACGGGTGGGCGCACAACAACCTCCGTGATTTGGAGACGTTCTTCACTCCCTGGCACGCGGTCCTCTACTCGGGCTTTGCGGCCTGCGCGCTGTGGATTGCCGCGCTGGCCTGGCGCCGCCATGTCCCTGGCACGCGGTGGGTGCAGGCCGTTCCTTCCGGTTATGGCGCTGCCGCGGCCGGTGTGGGACTTTTCCTGGCCTCGGGTCTGGGCGACTTCGCCTGGCATACGGTGTTCGGCATCGAGCGGAACATCAACGCGCTGTTCAGCCCGTCCCATCTTGGCCTGGCCACGGGTGGCTTCCTCATCCTGGGTGCACCGTTCTCGGCTGCATGGCAGGCGTCCGGGCGGCGATGGCCGCAGCTGGTTCCTGCCCTCGGAAGCGCCATGCTTGCCGGGATGGTTGCAGCGTTCATCCTGCAGGAATATGCCGTCTTTGCCCGGCACGGACTGGTGCAGACATATGCCGGCGCAGGCGGGACGCAGCCCGCGGTGGTGGCGGCGACGTCGTCCGGCATCATGGTTTCCCTGGCGTCCTTCTTCGTCTCGACGTTTGCGCTGTTCGTCCCTGTCCTTCTGCCTGCCCTTCGATGGCGCCTGCATCCCGCCGTGCCCGCTGCCATGGTGTTGGTTCCGTCCGTGGCCATGCAGCTCATGGTCGCACTGCGGGACGCCTGGCTCGTGCCCGTGGCGCTGGTCGGGTCGGTCCTGGTGGGCGCGGTCTGGGCGGCGCTCCGGCCGGCCCCCGACCGCCCGGGACGGCTCATGGCCGCGGCCGGCCTCTCCCCGGTGGTGTTCTGGGCGCCGTATTTCGGCGGCGTTGCCCTGCGCGACGGCGCACTCAGCTTCCCGCCCGAGGTCTGGAGCGGAACGCTCGTTTGGACGGGACTCGCCATGCTGGGACTGGCCGCCCTGGCGGGTAAGGTGCGGGGCGGAGCTGGTCCCACGCAGGAAGTGATGGGCCGTTAGCCTGCCGCCGGTCTGCAGCCAGGAGCGGGCGCGGCCAGCGCCCCGGGATGCCCTCCGGGACAACACGCGGCGCCGGTTCCAGAGAATGTCAGACCCCGGTTGCACACTGGATTTATGGAAAACCACGCTGTACAGGAATTTCACGTTACGTACTTCGACGCCGACTGCGGCCGGGCACGGTCCGAGGTCTTCGAAACACTTGAGGAAGCCGAACGCTTTGCCTGCCGGCACTGCCACGGGGAAGACAACTGGGCCGTGGTGGACGCTGTCACGGTTGAACAGGTCCAGATCGCGGCATGACCGGCCTCCGAAGGGGTTTGGGGACGGACCTGGCGCTTAACTGCGTCGGCCCGCGCTGCCTGGCGGTTGCCGGCAGCGCGGGCTGACGTTACTGCTGCGGAGCGCCGGCATGGGTGGCCGGCGCCGCTGCAGGGAATTAGGCGAAGTCGGAGACTGCGGGGTCCGGTCCGATCCGGCCTTCGCCACTGGCCGTCCGATCAAGGCCGTTGATGGCTTCAACGTCCTGGGCGTCCAAGGACACCTCGAGCGCTGCGAAGTTCTCCTTGATGCGTGACTCGGTCACGGACTTCGGGATCACCACGTTGCCGATCGCGAGGTGCCAGGCAATGACCACCTGGGCGGCCGTTGCCTGGTGCTTCGCGGCAATGGAAGCCACAGTGGTGTCCTGCAGCAGCTCGCCGCCCTGGCCCAGCGGGGACCAAGCCTGGGTCAGGATGCCGTTGGCTGCGCCAAACTCACGCAGTTCACGCTGGCTGAAGTAGGGGTGCAGCTCGATCTGGTGGATCGCCGGAACCACGCCCGTTTCGTCGATCAGCCGCTGCAGGCCCTCGGCCGTGAAGTTGGAAACACCAATGGACTTCACCCGGCCGCGCTTCTGGAGCTCGATCAGCGCCTTCCAGGTGTCGACGTACTTGTCCTGCTTGGGCTGCATCCAGTGGATCAGGTACAGGTCCAGGGTCTCAAGGCCGAGGCGGTCCATCGACTCCTCAAACGCAGCGAGCGTGGACTCATAGCCCTGGTCCGCGTTCCACAGCTTGGTGGTAATGAAGATCTGTTCCGGGGAGAGACCGGAGCTGGCGATGGCGCGGCCCACGCCGGCCTCATTGCCGTAGATCTTTGCCGTGTCAATATGGCGGAAGCCTGCCTCGAATGCCTGGCGGACAACCTTTTCAGCCACGTCGTCCTCAACCTGCCACACTCCGTAGCCGAGCTGGGGGATCGTGTTTCCGTCGTTGAAAGTCAGGGTAGGTGAAGAAGTCATGGTTTCATCCTGCCAAAAGCCGCGGACCAAAGGCCCCCATTCCGGGGGCTGTCAGCCACACGCTTAACCTGACATTCCGCTGCCAAACCGGGAATAATTTCCGCACCGCCAGCCCGGGCTAGTCCCCGCGAAGCTGCCGCTCGGCGTCGTCCACCTGTTGGAAGACGGCCTCGGCACGGCGCCGCACCGACGCGGCACCCACCGGAACCGGCCCCACGGCGAGCCGCAGCATTGCCGCGGCCTCAGCCGTGGTGGCCAACGAATTCCCGGCCTTGGACAGCGACCGATGGACATCCGCCAGGGCGGCCGGTATGTCCAGCCCATCGCTGGGCGCGCGGCGCTGCGCCTCCATGCACACCGCCCGGACCCGCTGCAGGAGTGCAGCGAGTTCATTGGCTATATCCACCAGCTCTGCGTACAGCTGGTCATCCTCAACGCCCTCCAGCACCTGGTGGAAGCGGTCCAGTCCCCGGTGGAAGCGGTCGTGGGCGCGGCGCCACAACCCCTTGCCCAGTTCCGCATCATCCCTGCGCTCCTGCCTGGCCGCGCTGAAAAACCCCAAGCGAAGCCTAAAGGTACTGCCCGGGACCATGGTCCGGGTCGTCGCGCTGTGCGGGCCGGGCGGGTGCGGGCTGCCGTCCTCCGGCGGGGGCGCGCTGCGGCTCGCCGTTTTCACCAATGACGACGCCGGGAGCGATCATGGTGCCCGGCGGCAGCTGGCGCAGCTGCAGCTGTGCGGCCGCATGCTCCCGGGCCGCGTTCTGCGCTGCGATGGCCGTCTGGATGCCGTGGAACAGGCCTTCCAGCCAGCCCACCAGCTGGGCCTGCGCAATCCGGAGTTCGGCATCGGAGGGCGTGGCGTTGTCGGAGAACGGCAGGTTGATCCGGTCCAGTTCAGCCACCAGCTCGGGTGCAAGGCCGTCCTCCAGCTCCTTGATGGAGCGCTTGTGGATGGCTGCCAGCCGGCCCCTTGCGGCTTCGTCCAGGGGCGCTGACTTCACCTCTTCCAGCAGCTGCCTGATCATGGTGCCGATCCGCATTACTTTGGCCGGCTCGTCAACCAGGTCGTGCAGGCTGCTGCGCTGCGGCCTTCCGTCCGCGTCCGGCGAGGCCTGGACGGGAGTCTGGGTGTCGTCAACGGGGGTGCCTTCTACCGGGAGGTCCTCGGCTGCTTGAGTGTCATTCGGATCGCTCATGCGTTCATACTCTCATGCGCTACCGGGCCCCGGGCCACTGTGTGAACCCCCTGACGCTTTGTCCGCTGCAGGCTCAATCAGCAGCACCTGCCCTGCGGGTTCCGGTCCTGCCGGTCGGTCCGGTCCCGCCAGAACTCGCGCTCCGTCAGGGGCGGTTCGGCGTGGCCGGCCGCGTGGTGGTGCTCGAGGTACTTGGCGTAGGCGTCCGCGCCCATGACCCCGCCCAGATAGCGGGCAACGCCGCGGAAGCCATGGGCAACCGCGGCGATGCCTGCGTTCATCAGTGCCCCGCCCGTTCCAGGCGGGCGTCGGCGGGTACGTTCGCCCACTTGGCGGCCAGTTCGCGTTCGGCAGTCGTCGGGACCAGTCCGGCAGGAGCAAAGACGCGTGACGGAACGGCCGGGTCCTCGTTGTCGGTGGCGGGCGCCCCGGCTGCCCTGTCCCGGAACGCCTTGACGGTGGCGAGCAACGCCGTCGCTATCACGATGATGGTGAGCACCACGAAAATCACGGAAAGCCAGCCCTGGATGGCGGTGTTGCGGACCACGGCTTCCATCGCGGCCACGGTCTTGGCGGTGCCGAACTCCTTCTTGCCGTCGGCGAGGGCCTTGCTGAAAGCGGCGTTGTTGGCGAAGTAGCCCACGGCGGGGACGGGCGAGAAGATCTTCTGGAAGCTGGCCGTGATGGTGACCACGGCTGCAAAGGCCAACGGCAGGGCAACGATCCAGAGGTACTTGAAGGTGCCGCGCTTGGCCACGATCGCCAGGCATACAGCGAGCGCGATCGCTGCCAGCAACTGGTTGGCGATACCGAACAGCGGGAACAGGGTGTTGATGCCGCCGAGCGGATCGGTGACGCCCATCAGCAGCACGGCGCCCCACGCTGCCACCATGATGGCGGTGCAGAGCCAGGCTCCCGGGCGCCAGGAGGCTTCCTTGAACTTGGGGACGAAGTTGCCGATCGAGTCCTGCAGCATGAACCGGGCAACGCGCGTGCCGGCATCCACGGCGGTGAGGATGAAGAGTGCCTCGAACATGATGGCAAAGTGGTACCAGAACGCCATCATGGCCGTCCCGCCGATGAACTGCTGCATGATGTGCGCCAGCCCCACGGCCAGCGTGGGTGCGCCGCCGGTGCGGGAGACGATGCTCTGCTCCCCAACGTTGGCCGCCGTTTCGCTCAGCAGGCCCGGCGTGATGTTGACACCGCTCAGGCCCAGGCTGTTGACCCAGGTTGCGGCCGTTTCCACGGTCCCGCCCGTCAGGGCTGCAGGTGCGTTCATGGCGAAGTAGAGGCCGCGGTCAATCGAGATGGCTGCCACCAGCGCCATGATGGCCACGAATGATTCCATCAGCATGCCGCCGTAGCCGATGTAGCGGGTCTGCCGTTCCTTCTCCACCAGCTTGGGGGTGGTGCCGGAGGAAATCAGGGCGTGGAAACCGGACAGTGCACCACAGGCAATGGTGACAAACAGGAAGGGGAACAGGGCTCCGGACAGCACCGGCCCGTTCTCGCGGCTGGCGAATTCGCTGAAGGCCGGCACGCTGACCTCGGGCCGGACCACGATGATGGCCAGCGCGAGCATCACGATCACGCCGATCTTCATGAACGTGGAGAGGTAGTCGCGCGGGGCCAGGAGCAGCCACACGGGAAGGATGGCCGCGATGAAGCCGTAGATGAGGAGGCCCCATGCGATGGTCACCTTGTCCAGGTGGAACACCGAGGCGCCCCATTCGGTCTGCGCCACCAGGCCGCCGCCGATGATGGCCGCCATCAGCAGGACGAAGCCGATGATCGAGACCTCCATGACCTTGCCGGGGCGAAGGTAGCGGAGGTAGACGCCCATAAAGAGGGCAATCGGGATGGTCATGCCCACGGAGAACACGCCCCACGGGCTTTCGCCGAGGGCATTGACGACGACGAGGGCCAGGATGGCCACGATGATCACCATGATGAGCAGGGTGGCGATGAGCGCTGCAGTGCCGCCGATGACGCCGAGTTCCTCGCGGGCCATCTGGCCGAGGGACCGCCCGCCGCGGCGCATGGAGAAGAACATGACCAGGTAGTCCTGGACAGCGCCGGCGAGGACGACGCCAAGAATAATCCAGATGGTGCCGGGCAGGTACCCCATCTGGGCCGCGATGATCGGGCCCACCAGCGGCCCGGCACCGGCGATGGCGGCGAAGTGGTGCCCGAACAGGACGTTGCGGTCGGTGCGGACGTAGTCCTTGCCGTCTGCCTTGTATTCGGCAGGGGTGGCCCGGCGGTCGTCAGGCCTGGTGATGTACCGCTCGATGACCTTGGAGTAGAAGCGGTACCCGATCAGGTACGTGCAGACGGAAGCGAAGACGAACCAGATGGCATTGACGGTCTCGCCGCGGACAATCGCCAGCATGAACCACGCGGCCCCGCCGAGAAGGGCAATGGCAGCCCAGAGCGCGATCTTTCCCGGAGTCCATCGACGGTCTTCCGCCTCCAGCCTCGCCTCATCCACGGCCGGCGGCGGAAGGTCCGGGTCCGTAGCCAGCCCGCCCTCCGCCCGGGTTCCGTTCTTCCGCTGGTCAGGCGCTCCGGCCATGTCTCCTCCTTGAGAGTTTCCCGCTTTTGCTATTGGGCACCCTACCAACGCCCGTCCCGCCCGGAACGGCCGGCCGCGGCGTGCCGCCGGGCTGTGCGGTGAGCGGCGGCAGTCCGGCGATGAATGAGCGGGAACGGGTGGTCGACGGCGGGCGGCGGCACAGCGAAGGCCCCCGTCCGGCGCTCCGGACGGGGGCCTTGGCCCGGCTGGGCGGGAAGGTCAGGCGTGGGCGTAGGTGAGGCAGTCGGCGTTGTCGGCGCCCGGGCCCACATGCACCTCAGGGGCGTTGCACATCAGGTGGTCGTTGTGGACGCACTCGGCGCGCTGGCACGCTCCCACGTCGGCGAGGACCTTGGGCAGGCCGCCGTGGATGCCGGTTTCGATGAAGGTGGCGCAGGATGCGTGGTCCTGGCTGCCCCCAACCGTGATGGCGTGGGCGGTACACCCTTCGTGGTCGTTGAACGAACAACGGGTGACACTGCAGTCGGCAACATGGGTCGTCATGAAGTTCCTCCGTAAGTTCCACCACCCGGACGGGCGGCTCCTGCCCCTACCGTAGGCCCGATGCCGGTGATCAAAAAGACCCAATACTTTGACCTAATGGCCCTGTGCCAAACTGCGCCCCAACAACGGCAGCCGGGAACGGGTGAAAGCCCAGGCAAGTGCGGCCGCCGCCAGGGGCACGGCCAGCATGAGCGCGGACAAGTGCAGCCAGGGAACCTCAAGGGCTGTCCGCATCTCCGTGGAAAGGACCAGCAGGACCGCCGGCGCAGATCCGGCCAGCGACCCCAGAACGGCCCCCACGCCGCTGGTGAACAGCCCCTGCGAGCCGGCAAGGGCCCTGCGGAGCCGTGGCGGGGCGCCGACGCCGGCCAGGACTGCGTGGTCCTTCCGGGCGTCCGCCATGGACAGTCCAGTCGTAATGCCCGCCGCGCTGAAGGTGACCAGCGCAGCTGCCGCCACGATGGACCAGGTGATCCACTGGCTTGCCTGCGAAATGCCCGGTTCCGCCTGGAAGGGCATGCCGGGCTGCCCGTAGACGGATGCGGCCGCGGCTGAGGCCGCATCCGCCTCGGCCTCAGAGGGGTAGGCCGAGAGCTGCACGAGCAGTCCGGCCGGGGCCGCCCGGAGGTCCAGGCGTTCGGCGGTTTCCGGTGAGACGACACCGTAGTAAGGCACCGGGACTGCCGGTTCCAGCACGGCGGCGGCCAGTGAGTCCCTTCTGACGGTCGAGGGCACGGTGCTGGCCCCGGAGGGTACAGGGACCTGGCTCCGCACGTCCTTCGCCTCAAGCAGGACGCGCCCCTCACTGACGAACACCGGGTTGGCCACCACCATCCCGCCGGCATCCAGCACCGCCAGCGCTTCGGCAGTGGCGTCGCGGCCGAGCACTGCACGGATGTCCTCGCGGCCGCCCACCAGGATGGCCCGGCCTGACGGTTGGTCGTTGGCCATGGAACCCCGGCACCGCCAGTCACCCGGATCCAGCAGCCTTCCCCGTGCGGTCACCGGGCATTCGTTGGCGTGCGGCCTGGCAAGCGAAAACTGCAGGCAGTTCGAGGTGTCCGTCCGTGCCGGCACCCCTGGATCAGCCGGGCCCTCCGGGCAGTTGCGCAGGCTCTCCGGTGCCGTAATGACCTGGGTCGAGTCGACAGTGCCCAAGGCATCTGCCACCGCGGTGGAGAGCCTGCCGGCATCCACCCGGACTGCCGGCTTCCTGCTGCCATCCGCTGATGCGGGCGGGTCCACCACCAGCGGCAGGTATGCCTGGTTTTCCAGGGCAGCCCAGTAATGCGACGTGCGCTGCCCCGCCTGCTGGCTGGCAGAGAGAACCAGGGCGGCGCTTGCGAGCGTGGCGGCGGCGAGTACAGCGGCGACGGCGGGCACGCTGCGGCCGCGGTTCCTCGCCGAATCCCGGGCGGCCATCCGAAGGGACAGCGGCATCCACTGCGTGCCGGACGTGAGACGGAGAACCAGCCAGCCGGTCAGCAGCACCAGGCCGGCAACGGCCAGCACCGCGCCCAGGATGAGCATCGTGACCACCAACGGCAGCTGGTCCGCCCGCCGGTCCGGATCGTTGGTGGACCGTCCCGCGAGCCAACCCGCGGCCAACAGCGCCGCGGCCAGCCCCAGCACAACGGTCCCGGCCAGGGTGGCCCGCCTGGTCTTCGCCGCGGGAGACCGTCCTGCCTTGAGGGCACCCAGCACCGCCTGCCGGGACACTTGGCGGGCAGGCACCATCGCCGCGATGATGCAGGATGCCAGTCCCATGGCCATGGCAGCGGTTGTCAGGAGGACATCCGGATGCAGGCCTGCCAGCCGGGCGGAGCCGTTCAACCGGACCACGTGGACGACGACGGCGGCGGCTCCCAGCCCCACCACGGCTCCGGCGGCAACGGCAACGCCGCCAAGCCAAAGTCCCCCTGCAGTGACAACGGCGCGGATGGTGGGACCTTCCGCGCCCGAGGATGCCAGCAGGGCCAGCTCACGCACCTGCCGCTTGGCGCCGACGGCGAAGGCAGCACCGGCCAGCAGGCCCACCTCCAACAGCGCCAGGGCACCGATCAGGCCGAAGCCGGCATACACCGCCAGCGCTTCCGTCGATTCATCCCTGGGCAGGGAACCCGGGACGGTGCGTTCGGCGCGGGAAGGAGGGTCCAGTACCACGCTCCGGGACAGCACGCCCACACCCTTACTGTTCGCCTCCCTGACCTGCGGCCAAGTGACCGCTTCGGAACCCACCAGGTAATAGGTCACGGACTGGCGGGTCAGCGGTCCCTGGGAAAGCCCGGCAGGTACCTGGTGTGCCTGCAGGTACAGGAAGCTGTTGCCGTCCGACACGCCGGCGTCGCGGATGGTTCCCACCGGGACAAAGGTGCCTGCCGACGTCGTCAATTCCTGCCCGAAGGTGAGGTGGAAACGCGTCATCAGCCCGGGCGAAACGAGCACCTCCGAGCCGTCGCGCGGGGCCCTCCCGGCCAGGAGGCTGAACTTGCCGGCGAAGGCCGGGTTGAGGGCGTCCACCTCGCGGCCCTGCAGTGAAACCAGTGCCTCCCCCACGCCGATGGTCAGCTGGAGCAGGCGCTGCGGGAGGACGTCGTAGCCTGCTGGAAGGGCGTCCAGCGGGTCGGTCCGCTGGAATTGCGGGTCGAAACGTCCGGTGCTGGAGGCGACCACGCCGTCATTGAGCGGGTCCTGGAGGGAGTCGGCACTGGGCACCGGCAGGACACTGAACCTCGCCTGGGTGTTGCCCAGTTCGCGGCTGACGATCTCAGCCGGCGTGGGCTGTGTGCTCTTGTAGAGGGTGGCGGCCCCGGTCAGCGCCGCTACGGGCACCATGATGAGCAGGATGATGAGGAGGGACCGCGCCTTGTGGCGGGCGATGTCCCGGCGGGCCAGCCGCAGGGCAACCCGATAGCTGCTCCGGCGGCTTGTGCGGGCCGGAGCAAGGTCCATCGGCATCAGAGTCCGGCCTGGGTGAGGAGCATGGTGGGGTCGTGCATGGCGGCGGCCTGGTCGATGATCCGCCCGTCCCGAAGGAAGACCACGCGGTCCGCCCATGCAGCGTGCCTGGCTTCGTGGGTGACGAGCATGACCGCGGCTCCGGCGTCTGCCCGGGCCCGCAGGACCTCCATGACCCCGTGGCCTGTTGTCGAGTCCAACGCACCGGTGGGTTCGTCGGCCAAAATCAGCCGCCGCTGGCCCACGATGGCCCGGGCGATGGCGACGCGCTGCTGCTGGCCGCCGGACATCTGGTCCATGAAGCGGTCCGCCAGTTCGGGGATGCCCACCTGCCGCAGCGCGTCCGCGGCCTGCCGGTGCGCTTTCCTGCTGGATGCTCCATCCAGTTCCAGCGGCAGCGCCACGTTTTCCGCGGCGGTCAGCGTGGGGACCAGGTTGAAGTCCTGGAAAACGTATCCGACGGCGCGGCGGCGCAGCCGGGCCAGTTCGTTCAGGCCCAGGCCGGCCAGTGGCGTGGACTCCACGTAGACGGCACCCGACGACGGCCGGTCCAGGCCGCCGGCGATGGCCAGCAGGGAGGACTTGCCGGAGCCCGACGGGCCCATGACCGCGACGAACTCGCCCGCCGAAACGGTGAGGTCGACGTCGCGGAGTGCGGCGACCGCCGTCGCGCCTTCGCCGAAGGTCCTGCCTACCGCGGCGAGTTCAAGGACCTGCTGCGGCCCCTGCACGCTCACCGGCGGCTGTCCGCGTTGAGCGGGGCGTCTTCGGTGGCCCCGTTGGACGTTTTCCGTGCCGGGCCCGCGGCGGCCTGCGCCTGCTGGACCATCCTGGCCTCGCACAGGTCGAGCCAACGGACCTCGGCTTCGGTCTGGAAGATCAGCGAGTCGAGCACCAGGAGCCACGCCGTGTCCGCGGCCCGCTGGTTCGATGCCGTGTCGCGCCGCGCCTTGGTGTAGTCCTGGAGGGCCCTGATGGATGCGACGCGCTGGGCCTGGATGATGGCCTGGACATCCACTCCGGGCAGGGTGACGGCGAGCGCCAGCTTGATGGCGAGCTCGTTGCGTGGCGGGTTGTTCCGCTCCACGGGGGCGGCGAACCAGTTCCGGACCTCGGCCTTGCCGGCGGGGGTGATGCTGTAGACCACGTGCCCTTCGCCGTCATCGCCTTCCTTGGCTACCAGGGCGTCGCGTTCCAGCCGGTCCAGTGTTGTGTACACCTGCCCGATGTTCAGGGGCCACGTGGCTCCGGTGCGGTTCTCGAACTCGACCCGAAGCTGGTAGCCGTAGCGCGGCTGGTCCTGCAGCAGGGCGAGGAGGCTGTGGCGAATTGACATTGTGCTCCCCCGGGCTGGTCTTTACCGGCATGCACGGGCCCCCAAGACCCGTGCATACCGCGTATGGGCAGCGTAACGCCGAAGTTCCTTAGGCGCAATACCGGGTATGCAGTGACTTACATGACGAGGAGGACCTTGCCGACGTGGTCACCGCTGTCGAAGTAGTGGTGGGCGGCAGCCACCTGGTCCAGCGGGAAGGTCTTGGCCACCAGCGGCCGGATCCTGCCGTCAGCCACCAGCGGCCAGACGGCGTCGCGGACGGCGGTCATGATGGCACCCTTCTCAGCCACGGGCCTGGGCCGCAGCGCGGTGGCCACGACGGCGGCCCGCTTCTTCAGCAGCAGCCCCAGGTCCAGCTCCCCCTTGGTGCCGCCCTGCAGGCCGATCACGACAAGCCGGCCATAGTCGGCGAGCGCGTCAACGTTTTGCTGGAGGTATTTGGCACCCACCACATCCAGGATGACGTCCGCCCCCCTGCCGTCATTTTGGCGCCGCAGGCTGTCCGGAAAGTCCTCTTCCCTGTAGTTGATGGCGATGTCCGCACCCAGGAAGGCTTTGGCGGTGCTGACCTTCTCCTCGGTGCCTGCAGTGGTGGCAACTTTGGCGCCGAACGCTTTGGCGAGCTGGATGGCCATGGTGCCGATTCCGCCGGTGGCGCCGTGGATCAGGACGGTCTCACCGGGCTGCAGCTGCGCCGTCATGATCAGGTTGGAGTAGACGGTGGCCGCAACCTCGGGCAGCGATGCCGCGGTGACCAAGTCCACCCCTTCTGGCACCCGCAGCACCTGTTCGGCCGGAACCGCCACCTGCTGGGCATAACCGCCGCCGGCCAGCAGGGCAACTACCTTGTCCCCCACTGAGAAGGGTTTGCTGACGCCCGGCCCAAAGCCCGCAATCCGGCCAGATACTTCAAGCCCGGGAATCTCCGGGGCGCCGGGCGGCGGAGGGTAGAACCCCCGGCGCTGCTGGACGTCCGCCCGGTTCAGGCCGGCAGCCACCACGTCGATCAGCACTTCGCCCTGGCCCGGTACCGGCGCATCCACATCGCGGACTTCCAGCACTTCCGGGCCGCCGGGTTCCGAAATGTAGACGGCTTTCATGGACCTCTCCCGTTCCTGACTCAAATCCTGGCTGCAACCAGTGTGCACCGGGCTCCTGCCCGTGGCCTGTTTTGTTGCAGGCAAGTGCCTATGAAACACTACTAGCTGAGGAAGGTTGTCCGAGCGGCCGAAGGAGCTGGTCTTGAAAACCAGTGTGCGGTAACCCCGTACCAAGAGTTCGAATCTCTTACCTTCCGCAAGGGAACCCCTGGCAGCCGGCACCGGCTGCCAGGGGTTTTTTGCTTTAAGCCTCCCGGGCCCGCCCGTGTTGCGGAAACGTAAATTCTTTGGATTAAGCCCCGTCAAACGCCTGGACCTGAAGCTACCGGCGGGTATCGTTTGTGACTGCCGGCACACCCTGGGTGTGCCGGCAAGCATCACTCCCGCCAACAGCATCTCCGGCACGGGTGTGGGGAAACTCCCGCGCCGGACGGCGGGGCGCTCCGCTGGGGAACGCCCCGCCGAATGCACGCTCCAGCAACCTTGCGTTCATTCCGTGCTGTTGTCATGTGCCTGGACAACCATCCGGCCACGCACAAGCCAGCCCAATCCGAGCCAGCCATCACGGACGCACCCGCCGGGCCACCCACCCGGTACTCCTCAATGAAAGTCAGAGCGGATGCATCAAAAACTTTGGAAGTCAGCGCTCGGCGCAGCGTTGTCAGCGGGGCTCATCGCAGCCCCGCTGACCGCTGTTCCGGCGGCCGCGGAGGTCTCACCCGCGGCAGGCACCTCCCCCGTTGTCATCAACGAGGCCTACCTGAGCGGCGGCAGCAGCGGCGCCGCCTACAAGAACAAGTTCGTGGAGCTGTACAACAGCTCCGACGCCCCCGTGTCCCTGGAGGGTTGGTCGGTGCAGTACCGCCCGGCCTCCGGCACAGCAGCTCCCACCGGTGTCGCGGCGCTGTCCGGGTCCATCCCCGCCAAGGGCTACTACCTGGTGCAGGGCGGAACCAACGGCACCAACGGCGCAGACCTGCCCGCGCCGGACCTCGTGGCCGGCGCCCTTAACTTCGGGGGCAGCGGGGGAACCATTGTGCTGGCCAGGCAACCCGCCGCCGTCGGACTTCCCACCGGCTCCGTGGTGGAATCTGCCGGCGTGGCCGACCTCCTGGGCTACGGCAGCTCCAACACCTTTGAGACCGCGGCCGCCGCGGCACCCGCTTCAAACACCGACGTGAAGAGCCTGAACCGGCCCGGCGGTGCGGACAGCAACAGCAACGCCGCAGACTTCTCGCTCAGTGCCGCCATCACACCAACGTCCTCTGGCGGCACCGCTCCGGATCCAACACCGGCCCCGGACCCCGCCACCAAGGCCATCGCCGAGATCCAGGGCACCGGCGTGGACAGCCCGCTGGCCGGCGCAGCCGTGACCACCAAGGGTAAAGTCACCGCCGCCTTCCCCACGGGCGGGCTCAACGGCTACTACCTCCAGACACCCGGCACGGGCGGTGACCTGACGGCCACCAACCATGCCGCCTCCGACGGCATCTTCGTCTACTCCCCCGCCACCGTCGGGTCGGTGCAGGCCGGTGACTACGTCCAGGTGAGCGGCACTGTGGCCGAGTACTACGGCATGACCCAGCTCAATGTCGCGTCGGCAGCGGGCCTGACCAAGCTTGCCGAGGCAGCGCCCGAGGTCAAGCCGACGCTCTTCAGCCTGCCCGCCACCGAGGCCTTCCGCGAATCACTGGAAGGCATGCTCCTGGCACCCCAGGGTCCTTTGACGGTGAGCGACAACTACAGCCTCAACCAGTACGGAGAGATCGGCCTGGCCGGCGGGACCACACCCCTGGTCCAGCCGACCGCCGTCGCGCCTTATGGCTCCGCGGAGTACGCGGCCGTGGTCGCGGACAACGCCGCCCGCGGCATCAAACTCGACGACGGGTCCAGCACCAACTTCCTCAAGGACGCCACCACCAAGGCCGAAGTCCTGCCATATCTCACCACCGCCGATCCCGTGCGGGTGGGCTCCCCGGCCACCTTCACCACCAACGTGGTGCTCGGCTTCGCCAACAACTCCTGGAAGCTCCAGCCGCTGACCCACCTCACGGAGGCGAACAAGGCCACGGTCCAGCCGGCCAGCTTCGGGGCGACCCGCACCGACGCCCCCGCAGCCGTGGGCGGCAACGTGAAAATCGCCTCGTTCAACGTACTGAACTACTTCCCAACCACCGGCGACACCCTCTCCGGGTGCACGTACTACGAGGACCGGGACGGCAACCCCATCACGGTCCGTGGCGGCTGCGACGCCCGCGGCGCAGCCAACGCCGAGAACTTCAAGCGCCAGCAGGACAAGATCGTTGCGGCCATCAGCAAGTCCGGCGCCGATGTGGTGACCCTGATGGAAGTCGAGAACTCCGCGCAGTTCGGCAAGACCCGCGACGACGCCCTCGCCAAACTGGTGGACGCGCTGAACCTCCCCGCTCCCGGCATGTGGGACTACGTGCGCTCCCCCGCCAACGCTCCGCCGCTGGCTGATGAGGACATGATCCGGACCGCGTTCATTTTCAAGAAGGCCGCCGCCGAACCGGTGGGTGAATCCATCATCCACAACGACACCGTGGCCTTCGCCAGCGCCCGCAAGCCGCTGGCCCAGGTCTTCAAACCTGTCGGGGACGGCGCCGGTACCGAATTCATCGCCATCGCCAACCATTTCAAGTCCAAGGGTTCAGCCGCGACGCCTGACGACACGGACAAAGGCCAGGGCGCGTCCAACCTCGCCCGCACCGCGCAGGCCCAGTCCCTGCTGGCCTTCTCCGACGAACTGCAGAAGTCCAAGGGAACCGACAAGGTGTTCCTGATCGGGGACTTCAACTCCTACGGCAAAGAAGACCCGATCAACCTCCTGACCGGCGCCGGCTACGTCAACCAGGACGACAAGGCACGGAACCCCGATGGCTCCGCCAAGCACTCCTACCTCTTCGGCGGCCTGGTGGGATCGCTGGACCACATCCTCGCTTCCCCGGCAGCGAACGCCGTGGTCACCGGGGCGGACATCTGGAACATCAACTCTGTCGAATCAGTGGCGCTGGAGTACAGCCGCTACAACAACAACGTCACCAACTACTACTCGCCGGACCAGTTCCGCGCCAGCGACCACGACCCCGTGGTGGTGGGCCTGGACCTGGCCACCGCACCTGCCAGCGTTGACCTCAATTTCCTGAACATCAACGATTTCCACGGCCGGATCGATACCAACACCGTCCAGTTCGCCGGGACCATCGAGAAACTGCGCGCCGCAGCCGCCCCCGGAGCCACGGCGTTCCTGTCCGCCGGCGACAACATCGGTGCGTCGCTGTTCGCCTCCGCTGTTGCCAAGGACCAGCCCACCATCGACGTGCTGAACGCCCTTGAGCTGAAGGCATCCGCCGTGGGCAACCATGAGTTCGACGGCGGCTGGGCCGACCTGCGCGACCGCGTCATCGCCGGGGGTGCCAATGCCAAGTTCCCCTACTTGGGCGCGAACGTCTACCGGAAAGGCACCACGGAACCCGTGCTTCCCGAGTACACAGTGCTGGACCTGAACGGCGTCAAGGTTGCCGTGATCGGCACGGTCACCCAGGAAGTTCCGTCCCTGGTGACGCCGGCCGGCATCGCCGACCTCGATTTCGGGGACCCGGTGGACGCCATCAACCGGGTGGCCGCGAAGATCACGGCGGACAAGCTCGCCGACGTGATCATCGTCGAGGATCACGACGGCGCCGGCTCGGGCGTGGTGGAAGGCGCCACCCTGGAACAGGAAGTGGCGGCCGGCGGGCCTTTCGCGAAGCTGGTCACCGAAACGTCCCCTGACGTGGATGCCATCTTCACCGGACACACGCACAAGGAATACGCCTGGGACGCACCCGTTCCCGGCGTCGTGGGCAAGACCCGGCCCATAGTGCAGACCGGAAATTACGGCGAGAACGTGGGCCAGATCCAGCTCACCGTGGACACCGCCACCAAGGACGTTACCGGCTACAAGGCAGGGAACGTCAAGCGGACCACAGACGCGGCGGCGGACCTGGTCGCCGCCTACCCCCGGGTGGCCGCGGTGGACGCCATCGTCAAGAAAGCCCTGGCGGATGCCGCCGAAGTGGGCAACCAGCCCGTCGGCTCGGTCACCAAGGACATCACCACCGCGTTCACCACCGACGCCGCCGGGACCGCCAAGCGCGATGACCGCGGCAGCGAATCCACCCTGGGCAACCTGGTGGCGGATTCCCTGCTTGATTCGCTGAACCCGTCCGACCTGGGCGGGGCGGAGATCGGCGTCGTCAATTCCGGTGGCCTGCGCAACGAGCTGTACTACGCGCCGGACGGCACCATCACCTACGCAGAGGCCAATGCGGTCCTGCCGTTCGTGAACAACCTGTGGACCACATCCCTGACCGGGGCCCAGTTCAAGACGCTGCTGGAACAGCAGTGGCAGACCAACCCGGATGGCACGGTTCCCAGCCGCGCCTACCTGCAGCTGGGCCTGTCAAAGAACGTTAACTACACCTACGACCCGGCCCGGGCAGCTGGTGACCGGATCACTTCGGTGCGCGTGAACGGCGAACTCCTGGATCCCGCCAGGTCCTACCGGGTGGGCACGTTCAGCTTCCTGGCAACCGGCGGCGACAACTTCCGCATCTTCACCCAAGGCAGCAACACCAGGGATTCCGGGCTGGTGGACCGGGACGCGTGGATCGGCTACCTCCAGAAGAGCAGCCCGGTGTCCCCGGACTTCGCCCGGCGTTCGGTGGCAGTCACTGACAGCACCCCGACCGGCGTCAAGCCCGGCGAGGCCATGGCCCTGGCGGTATCCAGGCTGGACCTGACGTCGCTGGGCAGCCCCGTAAACACCTCCCTGGCGGTTTCGTTCATTGACGCCGCTGGTACCGTGACGCAGCTGGGGACGGTTCCCGTGGCGTCGGGGGCGGCGACGGTGGACGTTCCGGTCCCGGCCGGCGCGGCGGCGGGTACGGGCACGCTGGTGCTCACGGCCGCAGAGTCCGGCACCGTGGTGAAGGCTGCGGTCCTGGTCGGGGCGGACACCCCGGCGCCGCCCGTATGCGTCCCGCCGGTCAAGCCTTCACGGCCGGCCGACGTGCGCGGCCAGGTGAACTACGGACAGGCCATGGCCGCCTACCGGGCCTGCCTGCGCGGCTGATCCACTGGATGCGCCATCACTTCTGGTCCTTATCCTTCGGGTTGAGGCACCACAAGTGATGGCGCATCGGCGTTTAAGCCGTGATGGATCAAACCCTGCTGAGGATGGCGGCCGCGATCTCGTCCGCATCGCGAAGCGTGCGCTGGCCGCTGGCGTACACCGGGCCGCCCGGCTGGACGGCCTCGGCTGCGATCGCAGTTCCCCATTGCGTCGAGGACAACTGCAGCCCCAGGACGAACAGCCCCTCCGTCACGGACCCGTTGGCGGCGATCGGCCGGTATGGGTGCGGCTCCACGTCCAGGCCCGTTGATTCCACCGGAGCTCCCTCTGCGGTCATCATGAGCTTCGGCCGCACCAGCCCGTCGGCGAGCAGCTGCTCCAGCACCGGTGAATCGTTCGCCGACACCCGGTTGCCCGGCGCCAGCGCCTCCACCATGGTCCGCGCCGTCGCCGGCGGCCCTGCCACCCAAGGCGAGGACGCGGTGAACAGCTCCGACTTCCGGTCCACACCGAATTTCGGGTCGGGTCCAACGAAGCTGACCACCCCCGCCCGGGCCAGCGCTGCCAACTGCTCGGAACGCAGCGCGGGCGGCCCGCTGGCCAGGCCCTCCACAAACGACTCGAACCAGCCCCGCAGTCCCGCGATCCAGGACTCATCGGTGATGCCGCCGTCGGCCACTGCCGTCTTGAGGACGGCGCGTCCGTGGTGCAGGGCGGCAATGGCCATCTTGACCGGATCGTCCTCGCCGAGGGCGGAACGGCGGGCGTCATCGAGCAGGAATTCCACCACCGCGGCGTCATGCTCACGGCGTGACCTGAACGTCCGCCCTGCCAGCGGCGCCGCCAGACCGCGCAGATCCAGGCGGTGCCGCGGACCCACGTGGACGGCCAGGACGCTCTCCACGCCGTCTTCCCAGTTGGCGGCGCTGTGCGCATGCGGCTGCAGGGCTTCCTCCAGTGCCGCGAGGAATGCCTGCGCGTCAGGGACCGCTGCCGGCTGCGAGCGCACCAGCGTTGAGTAGTAGGCCCACAGGGCGTCACGGTGCAGCAGCGGCCACAGGTCATGGTCGAACGACGGGCGGATGCCTGCCTTGGCCAGCCGCCGGATGGCCGCTTCGGTGAGGTAGCGGAGCGTGATGGACGGGGCGTAGTAGCCGCCCAGTGCCGCTTTCGCCCGGTAGGGGGTGCCGCGCCGGGAGGCGGCAATGATCCGCGGTTCCTGGCCGGACGGTTCGTAGGCAAGACCGCTGCCGGACGGGACGAACTTTCCGCCGCGGCCTTCGGTGAGCTGGCCCATCGTGTCGAAGAAGTTCAGGCCCATGCCGCGCACCAGGACCGGCTCGCCGGCAGGGATCCGCGACCAGTCCACATCGGCGGGCACCGCCGGCGGGAAATACTGCAGGCCCAGCTGCCCGGCGGAGGCCTCCAGTCCGCGCTGTTCCGGATTCAGCCGGGACGGAATGTGCCCCAGCGCCAGCACCACGGCGTTGGCCCGGATAGTTTCCCCGGTGGCCAGGCCGACGTCGAACATTCCGTCCCCCGCCCGGCGCACCGACAGTGCCGACGTCGCATGGAATCCGATGCCCACGCCGTCGGGCGCCTTGTCCAGCAACTCCTCCAGGGTGCAGCCCAGGTAGCGGCCGTAGAGCGCCCGGCTGGGAAAATCGTCGGAACCCAGCACCGCAAGCTCCGCCAGTTCCTCCGCGGAGAGGGCCGGCAGCGGGTCCAGCTGCTGCCGCGCCCGCCATTGATCGAAGGTGGTGCCGGCAACCGGAGCCGGCAGCGACGGATCCTGGGGAATCAGCGTGGGGTAGAAAGACTGGGTATTCATGAGGAACAGCCGTGACTGGCCCGGCTGCCAAACATGCCCCGGACCTGCCGGGTAAGGGTCCACCACGTCGATCCGCAGGTGCCGTGCCGAGTCCCCGGCCGCGGCACGGTGGGCGAGCAACCGCTCCAGCACGCTGGTGCCGCGGGGGCCGCCGCCGATAATGACAGCCCGGATGCTCTCAGATTTTTCCACGGCATCCAGCGTACGGGCTGGAAGCCGGTTATGCCCCGGGGCGCTTGACTTGCCAGCCTGTGGCCCAGTTGTTTGGATGGGGCGCATGACCACCACAGCAGCTGATCACGCGTCCGTTCCCGGTCCAGGCCCGGACAACCCCGGCACCGCCGCTTCCGGCAAGGCACCGGAACCCGTCGACGAAAACGTATGGCTGGAGGACATCTACGGCGAGGAGCAGCTGGCCTGGGTCAGGGAGCAGAACTCCCGCACCGAGGACCTGCTCGAGGACGCAGGGTACGCGGGACTGGAAGCCGGCATCCTGGAAGTCCTGGACTCCACGGACCGGATCGCCATGGTGGGCAAGCGCGGCGACTGGTACTACAACTTCTGGCGCGACCAGCAGAACCCGAAGGGCCTGTGGCGCCGCACCACCTGGGAGAGCTACTGCACCGACTCGCCGGAATGGGACGTCCTGCTGGATGTTGATGAGCTGTCCCGGGCAGAAGGCGAAGAATGGGTGTTCCACGGCGCCACGTTCCTGCGTCCGGCCGCCGGGGAGCCCTACCGGCTGGCGCTGCTGGCCCTCTCCCCCGACGGCGGTGACGCCAACCGCTACCGCGAATTCGACGTCGAAGCACGCGCTTTCGTCGACCCGGCCGCCGGCGGCTTCGACCTCCCGACCGCGAAGGGCAATGTGTCCTGGCTGGATGCCGATACGCTGCTGGTTGCCTCCACCGCGGAGGGGCTGCCCCGGACCGCGTCCTCCTACGCCCGTACCGCAGTGACCCTCAAGCGCGGCGATTCCCTGGCCACGGCCCCGCGCCTTTTCGAGGTACCGGAAGACCACATGATGGCTGTGGCCGCGCACGATTCCACTCCCGGCTTCGAGCGCACCTTCGCCGTGGACTACATCGATTTCTTCAACCGCACCAGCTTCGTACTGCGGGACGGCGGCTGGGAAGCCATCGATGTCCCCACCGACGTCAACGTCAGCGCGCACCGGGAATGGCTGCTCTTCCGCCCGCAGCAGGACTGGACCCTGGACGGCACCACGTATCCCGCCGGAGCCCTGCTCGCCGCCAACTTCGAGGACTACCTTGCGGGGCGCCGCGAGCCCATCGTCCTGTTCACGCCGGATGCCCACACTTCCCTGCAGTCCTGGAGCTGGACCCGGAGCTTCCTGCTCCTGAACCTGCTCAAGGACGTGTCCTCCGAGATCCGGGTACTGGACCCGTCCCGGCCCAGCGGCAACGCCGACGGCGGCTGGACGGCCACGTTGCTCGACGCCTGTCCTCCACTGCACGACGTGAACGCCTACGCGGTGGACGACGAGGATGAGGGACCTGCAGACGGCGGAGCCGGCGATGACTTCTGGCTGGTCGCCACCGGATTCACCACTCCCACCACCCTGATGCGCGGCACCCTGGAGCACGACAACCTGGAGCACGACAACCTGGAGCACGACGCCGCCGGGACGTCCGGCGTGGTGAGCCGGCATGCCACCGTCAAGGCCTCGCCGTCGTTCTTTGCCGACGCCGAGTATGAGGTGGAGCAGCACTTCGCCGTGTCCGACGACGGCACCCGGGTCCCGTATTTCCAGGTGGCCCCGCGCGGCCTGGCGCTGGACGGGCAGAACCCCACCCAGCTGTCCGGCTACGGCGGGTTCGAGGTGTCCCGGACGCCCGCCTACAGCGGCACCGTGGGCCGGGCATGGCTTGAGCGCCGCACCACGCCGGCGGAAACCGACGGCGACGCCTCCCACTCCCGCGGCGGCGTGTACGTGGTGGCGAACATCCGCGGCGGCGGCGAATACGGGCCCGCCTGGCACCGGGCCGCGCTGAAGGAAAACCGGCACCGGGCCTACGAGGACTTCGCCGCCGTGGCCCGCGACCTGATCTCGCGCGGGGTCACCTCGCCCCGGCGGCTGGGCTGCGTGGGCGGCTCCAACGGCGGCCTCCTGGTGGGCAACATGCTCACCCGCTACCCGGAACTGTTCAGGGCCGTCTCCTGCGGGGTTCCGCTGCTGGACATGCGCCGCTACACCAGGCTGTCAGCCGGGCACTCCTGGATTGCCGAGTACGGGGACCCTGATGTTCCCGAACAGTGGGAGTACATCAAGACCTTCTCGCCGTACCACCTGCTCAAGGACGCCGTGGAGTACCCGGAGACCTTCATCTGGACCGCAACCTCGGATGACCGGGTGGGCCCCGTCCAGGCGCGCAAGATGGCGGCCCGCATGCTGGCCATGGGCATCCCCAATGTCTGGTTCCACGAAGCCCTGGAGGGCGGGCACGCCGGTGCCTCCGACAACCGGCAGGCCGCCGCCCTGCAGGCCCGCAGCCAGCATTTCCTGTGGAAGGCGCTGGCAGGCTGAACGCCGCAGAGCACGTACTGACGGTCCGGCGGGCCGGTTCCGACGACATTGCGCAACTGGCGCGGGTGCATGTCCGCTGCTGGCAGGAGACCTACCGGGGGATGCTCTCCGACGCCTTCCTCGCCGCGGTGGACCCCGCCGGCAGGCTCCGCCTCTGGCGGCACCTGCTCGACCGGCCAAACGCCGCCGAAGCCTGGGCGGCGTCCGACGGCGGCACGGTGGTTGGGTTCGCCGGCGCCCGCCTGCTGCCGGCGCCGGGTTCCCCCGAAGGGCACCCGCCGCCGTCGGCCGGGGACCTGGAACTGTGGGGACTGTACCTGCTGGCGTCCCACCAGGGCCTTGGCCTGGGTGCCCGGCTCTTGACGGCCGCCATTGGCGACAACCCGGCAAGCCTCTGGGTGGCCGCGGCCAACAGCCGGGCGATCGGCTTCTACCGGCGGTTCGGCTTTGAGCCCGACGGCGAGCAGGACGTCCTGGCCGACTGGGAGAACCTCGCCGAAATCCGTATGGTCCGTCCGGCCCGGGCCGGCCCGTAGGCAGCGCGGAACTGCACCGGCCGGAGTGGGGCTTCGACGGAAGCGTTTTGCACTGCGTGCCCGGATCTGCGTATCCTTGGTGGGCTAGGAATAGCAACTGGAGACGTGCCAGAGCGGCCGAATGGACTTCACTGCTAATGAAGGGTCGGGGTTAAACTCGACCGGGGGTTCAAATCCCCCCGTCTCCGCGTTTGGCCCCGGTCCCCGTGACCGGGGCCTTTTGCGTTTCCGGGGGAATTTTGAGGCTGGTTTCCGGGACTGCCGGTCTAAGCATGTTCGCGAATCAGTGCCTTGAACGTTCGGAGACGCGAAGAAGCTTCTGATGAACATGGCAAGGCTCCCGCGTCCTCTGGAAAACGCTGTCCGCCAGCCGGACGAGGGGCGCGCGGGCGGTGCCCCAGTGGCAGGATTGGCGCATGGCGGCACGCACCACACCTCACCAACAGGACAGCACCCGTTCGGGGTGGAACCCGCGCCTGGCCCTCCTGGTGGCGGCAACGTTCTTCATGGAGTTCCTGGACGGCACGGTCCTCACTACGGCGATCCCCAGCATCTCGGCTGATTTTGCCATCCCCGCTGCCGACGTCAACATCACCATGACCGCGTACCTGCTGACGGTCGCCGTGGGCATTCCCATCAGTGGCTGGCTGGCCGAACGTTTCGGCGCCCGCCGGGTCTTCTGCGCAGCGATCGCCGTCTTCACGCTCGCGTCCCTGCTCTGCGCCTTCAGCCAGGACCTCCTCGCGCTCACCCTGAGCCGCATCGCCCAGGGCGCCGGCGGGGCCATGATGGTCCCGGTGGGAACCCTGGTGGTGCTGCGCGGCACCCCGAAGTCCGACCTGCTGCGCGCCACAGCGTTCCTGGTGTGGCCCGGACTCCTGGCCCCGGTCCTCGCACCGCTGGTGGGCGGTGCGCTCACCACCTATCTGTCCTGGCACTGGATCTTCCTGGTGAACATCCCCCTCGGCGCAGCCGCTTTCGTCGCCGCCCTCCGCCTGGTTCCGGCGGCACCCGGCGACGCCGGCCGCCGGCTGGACTGGCCCGGCATGGTGCTGACGACGGTGGGGGTAGGCGCGCTGGTGGCGGGCCTGGAACTGGCCAGCAGCCACCCGGAGCTGCCCTGGGCGGGGATCAGCGCCGCGGCCGGGCTCGCCGCACTTGCCGGCGCCGTGGCCTGGATGCGCCGGACTCCCCATCCACTGTTCAACCTCCAGGTCTTCCGCACCCGGACGTTCCGGGCGATGGCCACCGGCGGATTCGTATACCGGGTGACCATCAGCTCGGTCCCATTCCTGCTGCCGCTGATGTTCCAAACCGGGTTCGGCTGGTCACCGCTGCAGGCCGGTGCCATGGTCGCGGCGGTGTTCATCGGCAACATCGGCATCAAGCCCGCCACCACGCCACTGATCAGGAAGTTCGGTTTCAAGGCGATGCTGGTGTTCGCCTCGCTGGCGTCCGCGGTCACCTTCGCGCTCTGCGCGTTCCTCACCCCGGCGACGCCGGACGCCCTGACGTTCCTCCTGTTGGTCTGCAGCGGAGCTTTCCGCTCGATCGGTTTTTCGGCCTACGCTTCGGTCCAGTACGCCGACATCCCGCCGGCACAGCTGACGTCCGCCAACACGGTGTCCGCAACCCTGGTGCAGCTGGGCACGGGCTCGGGCATCGCCGTCGCCGCCCTGCTGATCCGGATCTTCGACGGACAGGCCCTGGTGCCCCAGGACCCCGCCGGTCCTTTCCGCGGGGCGTTCGTGGTGATGGCCGTACTGATGCTGGCCAGCACGGTGGACAGCCTGCTGCTTCCCCGTCATGCCGGCGCGGCAGTGAGCCAACGGCGGCCGCCGCAGGATCAGCCAGGCCCGGCAGCCACGGCCCCGGGGGCAGCCGGACAGGCGGCATCGGAGCCGGACGCCGCAGCCCGGGATGCAGCAGCCCAAGGCGCAAGCGCAGCAGGACGAAGTGCAGCCCGGGGTTCAGCCGCTGCTGAGGCCGTCAGCCCGCCTGCGCCAGAACCAGGGGAAGCACAGCTCCCGCCCCGCCCTGCCGAAGGGCGCGCCCCGCGACGGTAAGGGTCCACCGGCTGTCTGCAAGGTCGTCAATCAGCATGACCGGCTGGCCCTGGGCAGACTGCAGGGCGGCCTCAAGCTCCGGACCCACCACCAACCGGTCCCACACCCCGGCCAACCGGTAGGCGCTGTTCCCGCCGCGGCCGCCGGTGGGCCCGCCGTGCGCCAGCTGCAGCTCGCCGAGGTACGGAATGCGGCCGATCTCGGAGATTCCGCGTGCCAGTGACCCCACCAGCTGCGGTTTGCTGCGGGACGGCACGCCGACAATGGCGGCCGGCCTGCCCACACCGCTCCACCCCGGGGTACGGCCATCACCGGCGCCCCATTCACGCAGGACCTGCACGCAGGCCTGGAGCATGCCCGGATCCACGGGCCGGTCCTGCGCGCCCGCGGCGAACAGTTCCCGCAGGGCGCCGCCCCATCCGAGGTCCGTCAGGCGGGCAAGGACACGTCCCTCGGCCAGGCCCTCACCGGGCTTGAGCTTGCCTTTCACCGGCACGCCCAGCCGGTCCATGCCGCTGGGCCACTGAAGCCGCGGTTCCAGCACTCCACCTGCCCGGCTCAAGGTTTGACCGGCCGCTGCCGTGGCGTCGGCTGCCACGTCCGCGGGGAACCACCGGCCAGCGCAGTTGTCGCAGCGCCCGCAGGGACGGGCGGTCTCGTCGTCCAGGACCGAGGTGATGTACTCCATCCGGCAACCCGCGGTGTCCTGGTAGATCACCATGGAGTCCTGCTCATCCACGCGGGCCTCGGCAATCCGGCGGTATCGTTCCGCGTCGTAGACCCAGGGCTGGCCGGTGGACCGCCAGCCTCCGCCGACCCGCTCCACCGCGCCATCCACGGACAGCACCTTCAGGAGCAGCTCAAGGGGGGTACGGCGCAGGTCCACCCGGGCTTCCAGGGCCACGGTGGACAGGGCTGTGCCTGCTTCGGCCAACGCCGTCAGCACGGCCCCGGCCTTCTCCTCCGAGGGCATGGAGGCGGTGGCGAAGTACTGCCAGATCTCCCGGTCCTCGGCACCGGGCAGCAGCAGGACATCGGCGTTCGCCGCGCCGCGGCCTGCGCGGCCCACCTGCTGGTAGTAGGCAACGGGCGAGGACGGCGCACCGAGGTGCACCACGAAGCCAAGGTCCGGCTTGTCGAATCCCATTCCCAGGGCGGAGGTGGCCACCAGTGCCTTGACCTGGTTGTCCTTCAATAGTTGCTCTGCACGCTCCCGGTCGGCAGGATCAGTCCGGCCGGTATAGGCGAGGACGTTGTGCCCGGCCTCCGACAGCAGGCGGGCAGTGTCCTCGGCCGCGGACACCGTCAGCGTGTAGATGATTCCGCTGCCGGGAAGATCGGCCAGGTGGGTCAGCAGCCAGCCCAGCCGCTCTTTGGACCCTGGCAGGGACAAGACCCCAAGCCGCAGGGACTCACGGCCCAGGGAGCCGCGGATGGTCAGGACCCCCGCGCCGAGCTGCTCTTCGATATCGTGCACCACCCGGGAGTTGGCGGTGGCGGTAGTGGCCAGCACCGGCACCGAATCCGGGAGCTGGGTGATCAGGTCCGCGATGCGCCGGTAGTCGGGACGGAAATCGTGGCCCCAGTCGGAAATACAATGGGCTTCATCAATGACCAGCAGGCCCGTCCGCCGGATCAATTCCGGCAGCTGGGTCTCCCGGAACGCCGGGTTGGTCAGCCGCTCGGGGGAAACCAGCAGCACGTCCACCTCGTCGGCGGCCAGTTGTTCACGGACGGTGTCCCACTCCAGCTGATTGGCCGAGTTGATGGCCACGGCGCGCACCCCGGCCCGGGCGGCAGCGGCCACCTGGTCCCGCATCAGGGCAAGCAGCGGCGAGACGATCAGCGTGGGCCCGGCTCCCCTGCGCCGCAGCAGCAGGGACGCCACGAAATAGACGGCCGACTTGCCCCAGCCAGTGCGCTGGACCACCAAAGCCCGCCGCCCGCCGTCGACCAATGCCTCGATGGCCTCGAACTGCCCGTCGTGGAAGACGGCGTCCGGGTGGCCCACCAGGCCGCGCAGGACCTCGAGCGCCTCGGCATGGGTGGCGCTCCCCTGCACACGCGGATCTGACTGGTCTGCAACTGCGGTAGCGGAAACTGTGGACGTGTACTGGTTATCGGCCATTGATTCAGTATCCCAGCACCCTCCGACAACATGGACGGGCACAATCCGCTATGTGGAAATACCCCGCCGGTCCGCTGCTGTTACGCACATACCGCCAAAACCGCCTTGGCCGCCATCGCCGTCCACGTAAGATAAAGCCCGTGACTAGCGAACAGACAACGACATTTGATCTCTCGGCATCCTTCAAGGCCTACGACGTCCGTGGGATTGTCGGCGAGTCGATCACCGCCGAAATCGTCGAAGCCGTGGGGGCCGCGTTCGTGGATGTCCTGCAGCTCGAAGGCCAGACCATCGTGGTGGGCGGCGACATGCGCCCCTCCTCCCCCGAGTTCAGCAAGGCCTTCGCCAACGGGGCGGCAACGCGCGGCGCCAGTGTCGAACTGCTGGACCTGATCTCGACCGACGAACTGTACTTCGCCTGCGGTTTCCTCAACCGTGCCGGAGCCACCTTCACCGCCAGCCACAACCCGGCCGAATACAACGGCATCAAGATGGCCAAGGCCGGCGCCGTCCCCATCTCCTCCGAATCCGGCCTCAAGGAGATCCAGGCCCTCGCGGAGCAGTACCTGAACAGCGGGACCATCCCCGCGGCAGGCACCCGCGGCCTGATCAGCGTCCGCGACGTCCTCAAGGACTACTCGGAATACCTTCGCAAGCTCGTCGACCTCTCCGCCTCCCGCCCGCTGAAGGTCGTGGTGGACGCCGGCAACGGCATGGCCGGCCTGACCACCCCGGCGGTGCTGGGCGACGCGCTGCTGCCCAAACTGCCCTTCGACATCGTTCCGCTGTACTTCGAGCTGGACGGCTCCTTCCCCAACCACCCGGCAAACCCGCTGGAGCCGGAAAACCTCCGCGACCTGCAGGCCGCCGTGATCGAGCACGGCGCGGACATCGGCCTGGCCTTCGACGGCGACGCCGACCGCTGCTTCGTCATTGATGAAAAGGGCGAACCCGTATCGCCGTCGGCCATCACCGGAATGGTGGCCCGCCGCGAGATTGCGCGCGCCAAGGCCCAGGGCGAGGAAACCCCCACGATCATTCACAACCTGCTCACGTCCCGCGCGGTGGCGGAACTTGTGGAGCATGACGGCGGCCGCGCCGTCCGCACCCGCGTGGGCCACTCCTTCATCAAGGCAGTCATGGCCAAAGAAGGCGCCGTGTTCGGCGGAGAGCACTCCGCGCACTTCTACTTCCGCGACTTCTGGAACGCGGACACGGGCATGTTGGCGGCCATGCACGTCCTGGCTGCCCTGGGCGAGCAGGACGGCCCGCTGTCCGAGCTGGCCCGCGAATACGAGCCCTACGTCAGCTCAGGTGAGATCAACTCCGAGGTGGAGGACAAGCCGGCCGCGGTGGAGCGGGTCCGCCAGGCCTTCGCGGACGAGGACCTCACCATCGACACCCTTGACGGCAGCACGTTCACGGCCAACGACGGCAGCTACTGGTTCAACCTGCGCCCCTCCAACACAGAGCCGTTCCTCCGGCTCAACGCCGAGGCCACGGACCGGTCCACCATGGAACGCATCCGCGACCGCGTCCTGTCCCTGGTCCGGGCCTAGCACCGCATGGCGGAGCATCCCGGACAGGCACCGGACGGTGGCGGCGGCCAGGCACCGGACGGTGGCGGCGGCCAGGAAAGCTGGCGCGACTCCGTCTCCGAAGCCACGGCAACAGACTTGGAGAACCTCCTGGGCACGGGCGTCAGCGCGGCCCAGGAGCAGCTCCAGCGCAACGGCGGCTTTCTGCCCTTTGCCCTGACTGTGCAGAACGACGGCGAAGTGCGGCTGGTTGCTGTCTCCCCGGCCGATGCTGCTGAAGACAGCGACGCGGAATTCGACGCCGACGCCATGATCCGCGACCTCCAGGCCCTCCTCCGGCAGAACCGGGACGACTTCCGCGCTGCGGCCGTGGTGTGCGACATCCTGCTGGTGGAGGACGATTCGGACGCCATCCATGTGGCCTCCGAGCACCGGGACGGCTCTCTTTTCGCCGCCGTCCTGCCGTACTCGGCCAATGCGGGCACCCAGACCTGGGAATTCGGCGAACTGGGTGCGGACGCCAGCGAGCCCGCCATCTGGGTGGACTAGACCGGTACCGCAGTCATGAAGATCAACGCCTTCGCTGACGTCAGCCTGCGCGCACTCATGGTGCTCGCAGCGGTCCCGGACGGCACCCTGCTGACCACCCAGAGCATCGCCGACTCGGTGGGGACGCCGTACAACCACGTCAGCAAGGCCATGGCCAAGCTGCGGAGCATGGGCCTGATCGAGGTGGTCCGCGGCCGTTCGGGCGGTTCGCGGCTCAGCCACGCCGGACGCATTGCCACCGTGGGGCACATCCTGCGGCAGCTCGATACCCGCACCGATCCCGCCGAGTGCATGTCCCCCACGGGCAACTGCCCCCTCATCAATGAATGCAGGCTGCGAGGCGCGTTGGCCCGCGCCCGCGAAGCCTTCTACGCCGAGCTTGACTCGGTGGTCATCGCGGACCTTCCCCAGGCCCGGCAAATGGCGCCGGTTTTCTCTATGATCGGCCTGCGCCCGGGACTTTAGTCGCCTATTATCCGGGCGCCCGCTATCGGTTTGATTTCAAACTTCTACAAGGTGTAGAACTGAGGCAGAAATACTCGTATTTGAAATGTGAGTTTTCCTCCGGCCGGACGAAGGCCCCGGCCATAACCTCAGGAGTTCAGATGCTCTCGGACAAGTCCCGCCCCGTTATTGAGGCCACCCTGCCGCTGGTCGGTTCCCGGATCGGATCCATCACCCCCAAGTTCTACGCCCGCCTCTTCGCCGCGCACCCCGAACTGATGGATGGCTTGTTCAGCCGCTCCAACCAGCGTTCCGGCAACCAGCAGCAGGCCCTCGCCGGGAGCATCGCCGCCTTCGCCACCCACCTGGTGAACAATCCGGGCACGCTGCCGGAAACCGTCCTTTCGCGCATCGCGCACCGCCACGCCTCCCTGGGCATCACGGAGCCGCAGTACCAGGTGGTCTATGAGCACCTGTTCGCAGCGATCGCCGAGGACCTTGCAGAAGTCATCACGCCGGAGATCGCCGAGGCCTGGACGGAGGTGTACTGGCTGATGGCGGATGCGCTGATCAAGCTGGAAAAGGGCCTCTACGCAGCCCAGGCCAATGACAGGATGTGGACTCCGTGGCGGGTGGCGGCCAAGACCCCGGCAGGAACCGGGTCCATGACCTTTACCCTGCAGCCGGCCGACGACACACCCGTCACCGCAGCCCTGCCGGGTCAGTACATCAGCGTCAAGGTGGCCCTTCCCGATGGCCTGCGCCAGGTCCGGCAGTACTCCCTGTCCGGCGACGCCGGCACCAGCCGCACCTTCACCACAAAACTGGACGACGGCGGCGAAGTTTCCCCCGTGCTGCACAACACCGTCCAGGTGGGGGACGTCGTCGAAATCTCGAACCCCTACGGCGAAATCACGCTCAAGGAGGGTGACGGACCCGTGGTCCTGGCCTCTGCGGGCATCGGCTGCACCCCCACGGCTTCCATCCTCCGCTCCCTTGCCGAGTCCGGTTCCGACCGCCAGGTCCTGGTGCTGCACGCCGAAAGCACCCTGGACAGCTGGGCGCTGCGCGGCCAGATGACGGACGACGTCGAACGCCTGGACACCGCCGAACTGCAGCTCTGGCTCGAGCAGCCGGTGGACGGTGCGAAGGAAGGCTTCATGTCCCTGCGCGAAGTGGACCTGCCGGCCGATGCGTCCCTGTACCTGTGCGGTCCGCTGCCGTTCATGAAGAACATCCGCAACGAGGCCATCAACGCCGGCATCCCGGCCACCCGGATCCACTACGAGGTCTTCGGCCCGGACATCTGGCTCGCCAGCTAGATCGACTGCTCCATACTGGTCGTTTTGAAGGTTGAAAACGACCAGTACGTGGGCCCACGCCGGCAGGGTTCCCTGGCCGAGCTTGCGAGGTTAGGGTGCCGGCGGGGAGCAATCGATGGGGGGAACGACGACGGCCCCGCACCTTTCGCGAAAGGTGCGGGGCCGTCGTCGTGCTTCAGGCAGTGGAACCTAGGAGAGGCGGGCCTTCAGGCCTGCCAGCTCGGACCGCAGGGCGTCGGGCAGGGAGTCGCCGAAGTTGGCGAACCATTCCTCGATGGAGGCCAGTTCGGCAGCCCATTCGGTGGGATCGACCTTGACGGCTTCCTCCACCTGGGCGGGGGTCATGTCCAGGCCTTCGAGGTCGATGGCCTCCCCGGTGGGCACGAAGCCGATGGGGGTTTCGACGGCGTCCGCCTTGCCCTCCAGGCGCTCGATGGCCCACTTCAGGACACGGGCGTTGTCGCCGAACCCGGGCCAGGCGAAGCCGCCCTCGGAGTTGCGGCGGAACCAGTTGACCAGGAAGATCTTCGGCAGCCGCTCCGGGTTTGCCTTGGCGGAAAGGTTGACCCAGTGGTTCAGGTAGTCACCGGCGTCGTAGCCGATGAAGGGCAGCATGGCCATGGGGTCGCGGCGGACCACGCCGACGGCACCCGCAGCGGCAGCGGTGGTTTCGGAGGACAGGGTGGAACCCATGAAGATGCCGTTGGACCAGCTGCGCGCCTCGGTAACCAGGGGGATGGTGGTCTTACGGCGGCCGCCGAAGAGGATGGCCGAGAGCTCCACGCCGTCCGGGTTGTGGTATTCCTCTGCCAGCATGTCGATCTGGTCGATGGGGGTGCAGAACCGGGAGTTCGGGTGGGCTGCTGGCTGGTCCGAGCCCGGAGTCCAGGAGTTGCCCTGCCAGTCGGTCAGGTGCGCCGGCACCTCGTCGGTCATGCCCTCCCACCAGACGCCGCCGTCATCGGTCAGGGCCACGTTGGTGAAGATGCTGTTGCCCTTGGCGATGGCACGCATGGCGTTGGGGTTGGTGCCCCATCCGGTACCCGGGGCAACGCCGAAGAGGCCAGCCTCCGGGTTGACCGCCCGCAGCTCGCCTTCCTTGCCGAACCGCATCCAGGTGATGTCGTCACCGAGGGTCTCAACCTTCCAGCCCTTGATGGTGGGGTCCAGCAGTGCGAGGTTGGTCTTGCCGCAGGCGGAGGGGAAGGCGGCGGCGACGTAGTAGGTCTTCTGTTCGGGGGAGGTCAGCTTGAGGATCAGCATGTGCTCGGCCAGCCAGCCTTCGTCCCGCGCCATGACGGAGGCGATCCGCAGGGCGTAGCACTTCTTGCCCAGCAGGGCGTTACCGCCGTAGCCGGAGCCGAAGGACCAGATGGAGCGTTCCTCGGGGAAGTGGACAATCCACTTGTCCGGGTTGCAGGGCCACGTCACGTCATCCTGGCCCGGTTCCAGCGGCGCACCCACGGAGTGCAGGGCGGGCACGAAGAAGGCGTTGGTTTCGGTGATGCGGTTCAGGACGTCGGTACCGATCCGGGCCATGATGCGCATGGAGGCGACTACGTAGGCGCTGTCGGTGATCTCGACACCGAACTTGGGGTCTTCGGCGTCCAGGTGGCCCATGACGAACGGGATGACGTACATGGTGCGGCCGCGCATTGAACCGGCGAACAGCCCGCGCAGCTTGTCCTTCATTTCGCGCGGGTCCATCCAGTTGTTGGTGAACCCTGCGTCACGCTTGTTTTCGGAGCAGATGAAGGTCTGCTCCTCGACGCGGGCAACGTCGGCGGGATCCGAGAACGCGGCGAAGGAGTTCGGGAACAGGTCCTGGTTGAGCCGGGTCAGCGTGCCGGCAGCAACAAGCTCGTCAGTCAGGCGGGTGTTTTCCTCTTCGGACCCGTCAACCCAGTAGATGCGGTCCGGCTGCGTAAGCTCAGCAACCTCTTCGACCCATGCCAGCAGACCGGCATGTGTGGTGGGTGCTTTCTCAAGCAGCGGCTTCTGCGCCAGATCGCCCATTGCAGTTCCCTTCCTCGGGTTCATCGGTGTGAGCTAAATGCTATGGTCCGGACCAGTGGAGTTTTTGGGGAGCTTGACTGACATATCCAGTCACGGAAACTGAATTCCGCGAGAAATCAAGGAATTATTCCCGCGAAAACGCCAATTAAGTGATGAAGGTCACCTATACCGGTCTAGTTGTGGAGATTACATGCCTCTCGATTTGGCATCAGCCCGCAGCTCGCGTAAAGTAATTCGAGGTTCAGGGAGAGCGGTTCTTCTCCCGGGACACGGAATGCGCCCATAGCTCAGCTGGATAGAGCGTCTGTCTACGGAACAGAAGGTCAGGGGTTCGAATCCCTTTGGGCGCACCAGCAAGGTCCGTACCGGTTCTCCGGTACGGACCTTTTTTGTGCTGCCCGGACCGTCAACCCGGCTAGGCTTTGCTCATGATGCCCGAGGCCGCTGAGCGCGAATTTGATGTTGTTGTTATCGGCGCAGGCGCCGTAGGGGAAAACGTGGCCGGCCGGGTGGTGGAGGGCGGCTTGACCGCGGTGCTGGTTGAAGCCGAACTCGTCGGCGGCGAATGCTCCTATTGGGCCTGCATGCCATCGAAGGCTCTCCTCCGGCCGGGCACGGCGCTGCACGCGGCCCAGACCACGCCGGGAGCCAAGGAAGCCGTTACCCGCACCCTTGATGCCGCCGCCGTCCTGGAGCGCCGGAACTACTTCACCTCCAACTGGCAGGACGACAGCCAGGTGTCATGGGTGGCGGACACCGGGATCGAGCTGGTGCGCGGCCACGCCTGGCTGACCGGCCCCAAGGCTGTGGAGGTGGCAGGCCTGGACGGGACGCAGCACCTCCTGCGGGCGCGGCATGCCGTCGTGCTGGCCACCGGTTCAACCCCCACCACTCCCCCCATCGAGGGACTGCAGGACGTACCGGTCTGGGGCACCAGGGAAGCCACCTCGGCCCGCGAGGTCCCGGAGCGCCTCACGGTGCTGGGCGGCGGAGTGGCCGGGACCGAACTGGCCCAGGCCTTCGCCCGCCTGGGCTCGAGTGTCACCCTGGTGGCGCGCAGCGGGCTGCTGGGCAACTTCCCGGACGAGGCGGCTGCGCTGGTTGCCGCCGGGCTGCGCGCGGACGGCGTTGAACTGCGCCTTCACACCGCCACCGAACGCATCAGCCAGAACGACGACGGCACCATCACCGTGACCCTGGGCGACGGCACCACCGTCACTTCTGACAAAGTCCTGGTCTCCACCGGCCGCCACCCGGCCCTCGAAGGCCTGGGCCTGGAAAGCGTCGGCTTCGGGCCGGACGACTCCGGCCACCTGTCCCTGTCAACGGATTCGTCAGGCCTGGTGCAGGGCACTCCCGGCGACGAACCGTGGCTCTACGCCGTGGGGGACGCCGCGGGCAAGAATCTTTTCACGCACCAGGGCAAGTACGAGGCCCGGGCCACCGGCGACGCCATCGCAG
Organism: Pseudarthrobacter phenanthrenivorans; assembly: GCF_000813845.1. Lineage (GTDB taxonomy): Bacteria > Actinomycetota > Actinomycetes > Actinomycetales > Micrococcaceae > Arthrobacter > Arthrobacter phenanthrenivorans_B. The sequence continues at coordinate 30,768 of NZ_JWTB01000017.1, read as the reverse complement.
CCCGCGCCAAGGGCGAACTGAAAGGGACCCCCGGCGACTGGACCCGATACGCGCAGACCGCCAACCAGCACGCCGTGCCCAGCGTCGTCTTCACAGACCCCGAACTGGCCAGCGTGGGACGCACCTTGAAGGCCGCGCGGAAGGACGGCTACAACGCGTCCTCCGTTGAGCTGCCCATCGAGGTGGCCGGCTCCTCCCTGCACTCGGAGAACTATGAGGGCTGGGCCCAGCTGGTGGTCGACGAGGACCGCAAGGTCCTGCTGGGGGCCACCTTCGCCGGCCCGGACGTGGCCGAACTGCTGCACGCCGCCACCATCGCCGTGGTGGGAGAGGTGCCGCTGGACCGGCTCTGGCACGCCGTCCCTTCCTACCCCACGATCAGCGAGGTGTGGCTGCGACTGCTGGAGAAGTACGGCCTTTAAGTCTATTTGAACTGACCGGTCAGTTCGGTTAGCCTTGTAGCAGACGATTTCTGCGAAAGGCAATCCTTGCTCTCAGCACACCAGCTCCACGCCAAAGGACGCCGGGATCCGCTGCTTCCTCCCACCTCTCTGACCGTGGCCCGCGGTGAACTGCTGCTCGTGGCCGGCGACCGGCAGGACCAGCGCACCGCGTTGTCACTGCTGCTCAGCGGCAGGATGAAGGCAACGGGCGGACAGCTCGGCTGGGATAACAATTCCCGCACCAAGCAGCTCCGCCATGCTGCGGCCCTGGTGGACTCCCCCGGCGTCAACGAACCCGAGGAGCACCTCTCGGTCCGCGACCTGGTGACCGAGGACCTTGCCCTCATCCCCCGCCGTTTCCGCGGTGCACTGCTGAGCGGTCCATGGCTGAAGGTCAACCGCTTCGAGGACATCGCGGACTTGTGGACGGAGCAGCTGGAACCGCAGCGGCGGCTGGAACTGCTTACAGCGCTGGCCCTGGCGAACCCCCGCACGGACCTGCTGGTGGTGGATTCCCCGGACCGGCACTCCGCGGATGCGTCCACGTGGCTGCCGCGCCTCCGCGCGCTCGCATACGACGCCGGGCGGCCGCTCGCCGTCGTGGCGGCAGTCAGTGCCGTCCCCGCCTCGTGGGACGGTCCAGTGGCCACCATCGGCAACGCCGCACCTGTTGCGGCGGCGCCTGAAGCCGAGGCCGACCCGGTCCCGGACCTGGAGTCCACGCACGGGAAACACGCCGGAGAGGCCATGCCCGAACCGGAGAACCACGAAACCACCATCGAAACTGAGGTTGCCAAGTGACTGTCCTGCGGTTGGCCCGCTCCGAACTCAAGCGCATGACGGGCGGCCTGCTGCCCAAGCTGACCATCCTGGCGCTGACCATGGTCCCGCTGCTCTACGGCGCTGTGTACCTGTACGCCAACTGGGACCCCTACGGCCACCTCAACAACCTCGACGCCGCCTTGGTGGTGGAGGACTCCGGTGCAACCGCCACCGACGGCACGCGGCTGGAGGCGGGGCACAAGGTTGCGGACAGCCTGGTGGAAGGCAACGTGTTCCACTGGATCCCGGTGGCCAGCTCCACGGAAGCCGACGCCGGGGTCAGCAGCGGGCAGTACGCCTTTGCCCTGAAGATCCCCAAGGACTTCTCCGCGAACCTCGTCTCCCCCGGCAGCTTCGACTCCGCCAGCCAGGCCATGCTGAGCGTCACCACCAATGACGCCAACAACTACCTCCTCAGCACCATCGTGGACAAACTGACTACGGCTGTGCACTCCACGGTGGCCAAGGAGGTGGGTGAGGAAACTGCCAACCAACTGCTGACAGGGTTCGGCACCATCCACTCCAGGATGGTCCAGGCCGCGGACGGCGCCTCCCAGCTGGCCGACGGCGTGGCCACGCTCCGGGACGGAACCGTCACCCTCCACGAGGGCACCTCTGCCCTGACCAGCGGCGCGGACCAGTTGTACGCCGGCCAGCTGAAGCTGCGGGACGGGGCCAACCAGCTGACCGACGGCGCGGGGCAGCTGAGCAGCGGGCTGTCCACCCTGAAGGACAAGACGGCCACCCTCCCCACGGATGCCCAGACGCTTGCCAACGGCGCCGCGCAGGTGGCTGCCGGAAACGCCCAGCTGAATGCCAAAGTCCAGGATGCTGCCGCACAGCTGGAGGCCGCTGACCAGGGCCTGCGCAACCGGGTGGTGGAGTCCAACAGCAGGCTCGTCACCGCGGGCGTCCTGACCCAGGAGCAGGCGGACAAGGTCCTGGCTGACTTCGATGCCGCCGCGGCTTCAAGCCCCGTGGCGGCTGCAAAGACCAGGCTCCAGACCGATGCGGCCCAGGTCCAGCAGCTGGCCGACGGCTCCGAAGCGGTCAGCGTCGGCGCCGCCCAGCTCGCGGCAGGAATGCCCGCACTGAAGGACGCCATCGGGCAGGCCTCGGCAGGGGCGGACCAGCTCCACACGGGGGCTGCCGCCCTGGCAGCCGGCGAGCAGTCCGCCGTCGACGGATCCTCCAGCCTTGCCGACGGAGCACGGAAGGTGGACGCCGGGGCCGCGCAGGTTGCGGACGGCGCCGGCCAGGCCGCTTCCGGTTCACGCACCCTGGCCGACGAGATCGGCAAGGGCGCCGGGCAGGTCCCCAACCCGGACGACGCCCAGAAGAGCAACCTGTCCCAGGTCATGGCTGATCCTGTCGCCGTCAGCAACGTGTCCCAGGCCAAGGCCGGGTCCTACGGCGCCGGGCTGGCACCCTTCTTCCTCACGCTTGCCATGTGGATCGGGATCTTCATGCTGGTCCAGGCCATGCGTCCCATCACCCAGCGGGCCCTGGCCTCCAATGCGCCGTCGTGGAAGATCGCGCTGGGCGGCTGGCTCCCCTTCCTGCTGGTCTCGGTAGTGCAGGCGTCCCTGCTGACCCTGGTGGTGGACGTGGCGCTGGGCCTGAACCCTGCCCATCCGGTCCTTATGTGGCTGTTCATGCTGGCCGCCGCCATGGCGTTCAGCGCCCTCATCCAGGGCGTGGTGGCCCTGCTGGGCTCGCCGGGCAAGCTGGTGGTGCTGATCCTGCTGGTCCTGCAGCTGGTGTCATCCGGAGGAACGTTCCCCTGGCAGACCACCCCCCAGCCGCTGCATGTGGTGCACCAGGTCCTGCCCATGGGCTACGTAGTCACGGGCATGCGGCACCTGATCTACGGCGGGGACCTGTCCATGATCCTCCCCACCCTTGCCGGCCTGGTGGGCTACACCCTGCTGGGCGCGGCGATGTCCACCCTGGCGGTGCGCAAGAACAAGTACTGGACACTGAAGACCCTGAAGCCGGAGATCGCGGTATGACCACCGAACCAGCAGGTGCGGCCAAGGCACTCCGGCCCGCCAGGACCAACGCCACGCGGCAGAAACTCTTCGACGCCTCGATGGAGCTGATCGGCGAGCGCGGCGCTGCCAGCGTCACGGTGGACGAAATCGCGGCAGCGGCGGGGGTTTCCAAGGGTACGGTCTACTACAACTTCGGCAGCAAATCCGAGCTGATCGCACAGTTGCTCCGGCACGGCGTGGACATCCTCAAGGCACGGCTGCTCGCTGCGGCCGACGGCGGCGGCCCCGGACGGGACCCCTTGCTGGCTATGGAGGCCATGATCGGGCAGGCCATGGACTTCATGGCCGAATACCCCTCCTTTGCGCGCCTGTGGGTCAGCGAAAACTGGCGGATCCCCAGTGAGTGGCAGGGCACCTTTTCGGTCCTGCGGGCGGAACTGCTCGACGTGATCGGGCAGGCAGTGGAACGCGTCGCCACGGCGTACCCCGTGGATGATTCGGTGTCCCGGGGGAGCCTGGAAACGGCCATCTTCGGCGCCTGCTTCGTGGTGGGCCTTGACCGCCAGACGTACAACCCCGAGCGCACCCGTGACCAAAGTGTTGTCGCAATCATGGCGATCATGCGCGGCTACGTCCTGAAGGATGCCGCTCCTCGGGGATGATGGTGGACATGCGCCATACGGGGAAGAGCGGAAAATTCGCGGTCATCTGCGGGATTGTTGCTGCCGGGCTGCTGGTGCTCACGGCGATGACCCTTGCCGAGCCGGTGTTCCTCGCGTTCCTGGGCGTCCTGGCGCTGGCCTACCTCGCCGCGGTGGCCGAAATCCTGGTGCGGCGGCGCCGGTTCGCCCTGCTGGCCGCCGGTGCGGGGACCGCCCTGGCCCTCGGCTTTTCGCTGGCCTTCCTCAGCACCTGGGAGCTTGCCTTCGACGGTCAGTCGTCCTTCCTGGGCACACCTCTTCCCACTGACGACCCGGACAACTACTTCATTGCCGCCGCCTCCGCGCTGGCGGCAACGTTCGGGATCCTGTTCCTCGGAGCCCTGTGGCCGGGGAGGAGGCGGATCACGGCGGTCCGCCGACCCTCCCCGGCACGGCGCAGCGGCACGCCGGCAGCCCGGCCCGCGGCGCGGGCAACCGGGCAGGGAAAGCCGGCAGCCCAGGCCAGGCCAGCGGGGCAAGGCAGGACCACGGGGCAGCAGCCGCGCCCCCAGGCAGCCCAGCGGACGGCCGCCCCGCGCGGAGGCACCCAGGCCTCCCCCGTTCAGCGGACCTCCGTCCCGCGCGCTCCCGCCCGGGACCCGGCAGCGGCAGCCAGGCGCCCGGCGTCGTCCGCTTCACCGCCGCCCAAACCGGCACCCCGGCCTGCCCGCGGCCAACCCCGCCGCTGACGCCCGCCCCCTCCGGTTAGCACCGCCGTCGCCACGCCGGCCAGGAGGAGCAGGCCGCCTGCCAGCTCCGTTGGCGATGGCACCTCTGCGAGTACCAGCCAGGCGGCGCTCATGCCCACCACCGGGACCAACAGGGTGAACGGAACAACGGCCGACGACGGGTGGCTGGCCAGGAGCCGGTTCCAGATGCCGTAGCCCACCAGTGAGGCGAAGACAGCCGTATACAGGGCACTGGCGATGGTGGGTGCCTGGAGGCCGGACAGGGAATCCCAAACCGTGGCCGGCCCGTCAACCAGCAGCGACAACGCGGCCAGCGGGACCGGGACCACGGCCCCGGACCACACCACCAGGCCGAGTCCGGAGGCAGCCCTCGCTTTGCGCGCAATGACGTTGCCAGCCGCCCAGGACAGTGCCGCCGCCAGGACGATGAGCAGCGGCAGCAGTGGAGCCACGGCGCTGCGGCCCACGGCCACGACGGCCAGGCCTGCCACGCCCAGCACCACTCCTGCGAGCTGGCGCCGGCTGGGCCGCTCACCGAGGAACCCGGCGGCCAGCAGGACGGTCAGCAGGACCTGGGCCTGCAGGACCAGCGAGGCCAGGCCTGCCGGCATGCCGAGCGCCATGGCCAGGTAGAGGAGCCCGAACTGGCCGGCGCTCATGAAAAGTCCGACGCCGATGATGGCCTTCCACGGCACGTCCGGCTTCCTGACGAAGAAGATCCAGGGGACAACCACCAGGACGAAGCGGATCGCCACGAACAACAGCGGGGGGAAGTCCCGGCCACCGGCGTGGAGGCCGATGTCGATGGCCACGAAGTTCAGGCCCCACAGCAGGGCCACCAGGACGGCAAGGAGGGAATCGCGCAGGCTCACGTCCCCACTGTGGCAGAGGAACGGTTGAAGCACCAGCGCCCATTTGAACATCAGATCATGTAGCTTTGCTTCATGATCGATATCGGCTCGCTGCGGGCCCTGGCGGCCATCGAGCAGCACGGGACAGTGGTTGCCGCCGCGGAGGTGATGGGGTTCAGCCCCTCTGCGGTGTCTCAGCAGGTGAAGAAGCTGGAGAAGGAAGCCGGGTTCGCGGTTTTGGAGCGCCGCGGCCGCGGGGTCCTGCTGACCGAGCGCGGCCTGGCGCTGGCAGCCTACGGCCGGCGCATCCTGGCCGAGCTGGAGGAACTGGAGTCAACCCTCCTCGCGGACCCGGCCAAGCCGAGCGGGAGCCTGCGCCTGGTGTCCTTTTCCACTGCCTGCCGGGGATTGGTGGGTCCGTTGCTGGCGCGGATCGGGCAGTCGGAGGCGGCGCTGGAGATTTCCGTGCTGGCGGAGGATCCGCGCGAGGCTGTGGCCCGGGTGGCCAACGGTGAAGCGGACCTTGGCCTGGTGCATAACTGGAATTCGGTGCCCCTGGTGATCCCGGAGCACCTGACGCTGGAGTGGCTGTGCGAGGACGTGGCGGACGTCCTGGTCCACCGGCAGCATCCGCTGGCAGCGTGCGCGGACATCGAGCCCGCGCAGCTCGTGGAGGAGCGCTGGATCAGCACACCGGATGGCGCCATCTGCAATGAAGCCCTCCTCCGCATCTTCGCGGACCTCGGCCGGGTCCCGGACATCAGGGTGTATGACCCCGACTTTGCAACGCACATCGCCCTGGTGGAGCAGGGGGTGGGTGTTGCCCTGGTCCCGCGCCTCGGCCGCCCGGCATTGCCTCCGGACGTGGTGGCCGTGCCGGTGGTCAACCCGGTCCAGGCACGGCAGGTGGGGCTGGTCCACCGGAGGACCATGACCGCCAGTCCAGGCATCAGGCATGTAGCGGCGATGCTGCGCGGCATCGCCGTCAGTGCGAGCGGGGAACCGCGAAGCGCGTAATCCGGGCATCCTGCCCATCGAGTTCCGCCCATGGCTTTTCCGTTTCCAGCACGGTGAGCGCGTTGGTGGGGAAACGGGTGGCGGCGTCCATGTAGGCCTCGTGGTCCGAATCGCGTGAGGCGAGGTGCATGGCCAGGTCCTGGACGCCGGGCAGGTGCGCGATCAGCATCAGGGTGGTCACCGTGTCCGGTACATGGTTGACCACGGTGAGCATCCGGAGCGCCGATGCGGCATACAGGCCGTCCTCGAGCTTGGGCGTGGGGGCCTTGTCACCGAGCTCCGAGCAGACCCAGGTACACGTCTGGCGGGTCCGCAACGCACTGGAGCACAGGATGAAGTCCGGGACGATGTTGTGCTTGAGCAGCCACCGTCCGGCCAGCGGCGCTTCCCGGTGCCCACGCTCCTCCAGCGGCCGCTCGTGGTCAGCCACCCCGCCGGGCCAGTCGGCCTTGGCATGGCGCATGATCACAAGGCGGCGAAGGTGGTGCTCACTCATGCCCCAAGCCTAGCCAATCCCCCCGCCGGGGAGGCGGCCAGGTGGAACCGGGAGTTAGATCGAGTACTCCGGCGCAGCCCAGACAACAACCTCGGGGTGCTCGTAGAACCGGTAGCCCTGGCCGCGGACCGTGCGGACGGTGTTGGCAAGGCGCCCCAGCTTGGAGCGGAGGCGGCGAATGTGGACGTCGATGGTGCGCTCGTTGGGCACTTCTTCGGCGTTGCGCCACAGGCCTTCGAGGAGCTCGTCGCGGCCCACGGTGCGGGTGCCGTTTTCGACGAGGTAGTTCAGGAGCTCAAACTCCTTGAACGTGAGGTTCAGGGACTCGCCGTCAAGGTGGACTTCGCGGCGGGCGAGGTCGATCAGCACACCGGAGGGCCGCGGTTCCTGCGGCTGGGCAGCACGCGGGGTTTCCGTGCGCTGGCGGTTGTTGACGGTGGGGTCGCCGAAGGTGGAACGGACGACGTCGAGCGCGGAGCCGGGGGTGCCGGCCGGGGCCACCGCGACGGCGGCGTAGCTCTCGGCGCCGGAGACCAGCGATTGCGCGTAGGCGCGGATCTCCTGGGCCAGTTTGGCAATGGAGGTACCCGCCGCTGCGGCCGTCTCCTCGTCGATGCCCATGTAAAGGACGAATCCGCGGGCCACGTTGTCATTGGCGACCGGACGGACGGCGTTCGGCCCTGACACGACCGGGGTGGGTGCAGTTACCGGAGCGGATTCGGCCGGATGGACGGCGCGGAGCTGGCCGTAGGAGTTCGGGTTGTATCCCTGCGGGGCAAAACCCTGGGCAGGGTAGCTGCTTCCGGAGGTGGAGGGGGCAAGTGCCGGCCGCGGGCCGAAGCCGGGACGGATGCCGGAGGGCTGGCCTGCCTTGGCGGCGTTACGGACAGAGATGTGGACGTATCCGGATGCAACTGACATGGAATGCTTACCTCAATGTGAAATGGCCGCCTTCGCGGCTCGAATGCTGGCTTCCCCGCGGCGAAGACCGGGGAGGGGCGCCCGACGCTGGGCTGGGGGCGAATGCCTAAGAACTTCGATGGGTGGGAAGGTCAGGCGTGCATTCGACAACAGCGCATGTCGGCAGCAGCGGATGTGCTGGGCCAATATTCTGCGGCTGCAGGTGCTGTTGAGTTCTTGTTCACATTGGAAGTGTGCAGCGTAACAATGCCAACTTGCAAGTAACAATGGACCAAATCGTCCGCATTGTGAGACGAAACGGAGAATTGTGCGGTAGATCACGATTTTGGCAGAGGGAATTTACGGCGACGCTTGTCCGGTCAGGCCCCCCTCATTGGCACATTTTCTGAATATTATTCGGCAAAGTCACTTCTCCTCGAATTGGCCTGAAATTCAACCGTTTGACATAGAATCGCGGTACCGGTGCAGGCCGTGTCCAACCGCTTGCTGGCAAATTCCGATCTTTTTTGCCGCTTTGGCCCCTTCCAGGCGTCAGTTGCTGCTGGTTCCGGCACCGGGCGTGGTCGGGGCGCTGGACGTTGCGAGCAGGATGGTCTGTGCCGTGTAGGTATTGCCGTCCTTCAGGGCTGTCACGCGCACAGTTGCCCCCGTGGTCACGCTGGCCAGGCTGGGCGTACTGCCGGTGGACGCGCTGCCACGTTGCCGCATGCCTTTGGTCACCTGGACGTCGGAGCCCACGGAATAGGTCCGGGAAAAGCCGTCCTCGCTGTTAACGGTCATGGAGGTTTCCGAAATCGCTGTGACAGTGCCGGCCTGTCCGGCCATGGTGACGTAGCCGGAGTCCTGGAGGACCACGTATTCGGAGTGGACAGCCGCGTTCAGGCCCGCTGCCCCCAGGCCCAGTCCGCCCGGGCCGCCATCCATGCCCATCCCGCCGTTCATGCCGCCGGCCGCACCGCTGCCGTCCACCCCGCTTTGGCCGCCCGGGCCCATCATGCCGCCCTGCCCGGTCATGCCGCTTTGCCCACCGGGCCCAAGTTGTCCCGCCCCCGTGCCGTTGACGCTTGAGGCAGTTGTAGCCCCGTTGCCGGCTGCGTAGGCTCCCGCGCCGGCCGCGGCGCCGACCACCACCGCAACGCCTCCCACCAGCAGGCTTTTCCTGCCGGTCCAGTTTCCCTTCCCTGGACGGGACGAAGCATCAGGCGCGTAGTGCTGCGGTGCGCCCCAGCCCGTGCCGGCGTTGTCCGCCTGGCCGCCCGCCGTCGTCGTGCCCCACCCTGGGGATGGCGTTCCTGGGGCGGGTGCGCCCCACCCCTGGGCGGGCTGTTGCCCCGGGGATTGATCCCGGCCTGCTGGTTCGTAGGCCCCGGTGTGGCCTTCCGGGACGCCGCCCCAGACCGGTGCGGGCCGGCCTTGCTGCCCGCTGTCCGTGGCGGAATCCGGCTGGCCGTCATGCCCGGAAGCCCCGGGGACGGTGCGGTTGTCGTGCTGGTCCATGGCGTTCTCCAAGAAGTTGAAACTGTCAGGTGATGGTGCTGTTGTTTGGTGTCATCAGGGTCTGCCGCTTTGCTGTGCGCTGGCTGTGCGGCAGGCCAAGCCCTCCTGTGACCCTCGAGACTCAACGGGAGCCAGGGAAGCCCCAGGTGGCTAGGCTGGAGCTCACAGCTGGAACACAGCAACGGCAAAGCACTGGCTAACCGACAGATCGGAGAGTTGTCCCATGGCATCCCCGCACCCCATGACCAACAACCTTCCCCAGCTCACCCATCCCGACGGTTCCCCGATCCGTGCCCTGGTGGTGGACGACGAGCCCAGCCTGTCGGAGCTGATGAGCATGGGCCTGCGCATGGCCGGCTGGTCCGTAGCCGTTGCCGGTGACGGACCCACGGCCGTGAAACTGGCCAAGGACTTCCACCCGGACGTCCTGGTGCTGGATGTCATGCTGCCGGGGTTCGACGGCGTGGAACTGCTGGGCAGGATCCGCGCCTTTGCGCCGGAGGTGCCCGCGCTGTTCCTCACGGCGAAGGACGCTGTTCAGGACCGGATCGTGGGCCTGGCGGCAGGCGGGGACGACTACGTCACCAAGCCCTTCAGCATGGAAGAGGTCCTGCTGCGCCTGCACCGCCTGGTGCAGCGTTCCGGAGTCGCTGCCATGGACACCGCCGAGCTGGTGGTGGGCGATCTGGTGCTCAACGTGGACACCCGCGAAGTCACCCGTGCCGGCGAGGACATCCAGCTGACGGCGACGCAGTTTGAACTCCTGCGCTACCTGATGGAAAACCCGAGGCGCGTGGTCAGCAAGGCGCAGATCCTGGACCATGTGTGGGACTACGATTTCGGCGGCCAGGCCAACATCGTGGAACTCTACATCTCCTACCTGCGCAAGAAGATCGAGGCCAGGCACCCGCCGATGATCCATACGGTGCGCGGCGCGGGCTACGTCATCAAGCCCGCAGACTAGCCGGGCAAGCGCATGTCATCGCTTTCCGGTGTCCCCCGGCCCACCGGCCGGTCCTGGTTCAACCCCTCCACCTGGCATTTGCGGACCCGCCTGATCCTGCTCTCCATGGCCCTTCTGGTGGCCATCTCCAGCGCGATCGGCGTGGCCAGCTACGCCTCGATGGACGTGGTCCTCACCAACCAGCTGGACAGCCAGTTAATGCAGGCCTCCCGCGGCCGCCCGCCGGAAGGCAACCCTTCCGGACGCCCTGACCCGCTCGACGCCCGGGGCCAGAGCGTGGGAACACTCAACGCCCGCGTGAGCAACGGCCAGATCAGCAGCGCCGCCGGATTCCTGTCCTCCGACTTCACGCGCACAGCGTTGACTTCCGCCGATGTGGTTACCCTGCAGGCACTGCCACGCAACGGTGTGCCGGTGGACCGGCAGCTGTCCAACGGCGACTACCGGGTCCTCGCCACCACGACGCCGTACGGCGATGTGGTGATCACCGGGCTCCCCCTGGCCATGAAGAATGCCACCGAAGCCTCCCTGGTGCTGACCATGGTGCTCGTGTCGCTGGGCGGCCTGGTCCTGATTGGGCTGGCCGGCACTGCCTTGATCCGCCGGACCATGCGGCCCCTTGAACAGCTCTCCGACGTGGCCACCAGGGTCTCAAAGCTGCCCCTCGACGCCGGTGAGGTGGCGCTCGCCGTGCGCGTGCCACCCTCCGCGGCGCACCCCACCACCGAGGTGGGAAGCGTGGGCCATGCCCTGAACCTCATGCTGGACAACGTTGCCAACGCACTCGAGGCACGGCAGCGCAGCGAGATGAAGGTGCGCCAGTTCGTAGCCGATGCCTCCCACGAGCTGAGGACACCGCTGACCGCCATCCGCGGCTACACCGAACTGATGCGGATGACCGAAACGCTGACCGAGGACGGCCAAAAGTCCCTGGGGCGCGTCCAAAGCCAGTCGGAACGCATGACAGCCCTGGTGGAGGACCTGTTGCTCCTGGCCAGGCTGGATGAAGGCAAGGCAACCGAAACCACGGACGTGGACCTCACCCAGTTGGTGGTCGAAACCGTCAGCGATGAAAAGGTCATGGCTCCGGGCCATACCTGGCAGCTGCAGCTTCCGGACGAACCCGTGACCGTCCGCGGCGACAGCACCCAGCTCCACCAAGTACTGGCCAACCTGCTCTCCAACGCCCGGAAGCACACCCCGGCCGGCACCACGGTGACTACCGGGCTGATGCGCTCCGCTGACGGGAGCGTGGTGGTCACGGTCACCGATGACGGGCCCGGCATCCCCGCCGAATTCCAAGGCAGCATCTTTTCCCGCTTCACCCGGGCCGACGCCGCCCGGTCCGGTTCCGAGGGATCGTCCGGGCTGGGGCTGTCCATCGTGGAATCCATCGTCATGGCCCATGGGGGCACCGTTGAGCTGGTTTCCCGGCCGGGCAGGACGGAGTTCGCCATCCGGCTTCCCGCGACGGCCTGGACCACGACGCCGTAGCCCCGGTGATCCGCGCCCACAGGCAGGCCGCCGACAAAGTGACCTTCACTTACACAGGCACGTCACAGGTTGTGCCTAAAGCCCTCAAATCCGGCAGCGCCACTGTTGATGCATGACGCTCACCGACTCCACTTCAGGACCCCGCCAGGACGCCGCAGTGGCGCCGCCGGGCCTTCCTTCCAGGGGGCATGCCGTACGGCGGGCACCCGTGGACACCCGCACCGCCGTCCCCGTCCTGGACGTGACCATTCCGGTCTTCAATGAGGAACGCGACCTGGAGGAATGCCTGCGCAGGCTCCACGGCCACCTTCATGAAACCTTTCCGCACAGCTTCCGGATCACCGTGGCGGACAACGCCAGCACGGATGGCACGCTGAAGATCGCCGAACGGCTGGCCCGCGAGTTCCCTGAACTGGCCGTGGTCCACCTCGACGAGAAGGGCCGGGGGAATGCCCTGCGCCACGTATGGCTGGCGTCCCCCTCACCGGTGCTGGCGTACATGGACGTGGACCTCTCCACTGACCTCGCCGCCCTGGCTCCCCTGCTGGCGCCCCTGATCTCCGGGCACTCGGACCTGGCCATCGGTACCCGGCTCACCCGGGACTCGCGCGTTGTCCGCGGTCCCAAACGGGAGTTCATTTCGCGCGGCTACAACCTCATGCTCCATTCCTTCATGGGCGCACGCTTCAGCGACGCCCAGTGCGGATTCAAGGCGATCCGGGCCGACGTCGCCCAGCAAATCCTCCCCTACACCGTGGACAACTCCTGGTTCTTCGATACCGAACTGCTGGTCCTCGCCGAACGCTGCGGCCTGCGCGTCCACGAGGTTCCGGTGGACTGGATCGACGATCCGGATTCCAGCGTGGACGTGGTCCGCACTGCCCTGGCAGATGTCCGCGGCATGGCGCGGCTGACCCGCGACCTGGTCTATGGCCGGATCCCGGTCCCGGAACTGCGTGCCGCCCTCGCCCGTGGGCCGCTTCCCGCATCATCGAGGGCCGGTGAGCAGACCCGCGGCAGCAGCCTCTTCGGCCAGCTGGTCCGGTTCGCGGCCATCGGCGCCGCCTCCACCCTGGCCTACCTGGCCATCTTCGTGTTCTGCCGCGGCTTCATGGACCCGCAGCTGGCCAACTTCCTGGCGCTGCTCATCACGGCGGTGGCCAACACCGGCGCCAACCGGCGCTTCACGTTCGGCATCCAGGGCGGCAATCCGGTCCGGCACCATTTCGAGGGGCTGATCGTGTTCGGCATCGGCCTGCTGCTCACCTCCGGGGCGCTCGCCCTGGTCCACCGCGCGACGACGCCGGACCGGTGGGTGGAAGTCCTCACCGTCGTGGCGGCGAACCTGGCAGCCACGGCCGTCCGGTTCCTGCTGTTCCGGCTGTGGGTCTTCCGCGAGCGGACACCGCGGCCCCCAACCCCGGGCAACGGCACCCGCACCGGCGAAGCCAGCGCCACCACCCCTGACCACGCTCCCGCCACGACGTCCACAGAAACGGCAGCATCATGACCTCCACCATCTCACCGGCATCAACCCCCGCGGGCGAAACGTCCGCTCCAGCCACCGGCACGGCCGCCGCGTCCGAAGCATCCGGTCCGGCAGCACCGGCACGCTGGACCCGGTACGCCTTCGGCAGCCAGCCGCGCTGGGTCCGGCCGTCCGCGGCCGGGCTCCTGGTGGCCACGGCTGTGCTCTACCTCTGGAACCTGGCAGCCACCGGCTACGGAAACTCCTTCTACGCGGCGGCCATCCAGGCCGGCACCAAGGACTGGACCGCGTTCCTCTTCGGATCGCTGGACGCCGGCAACGCCATCACCGTGGACAAGCCCCCCGCCGCACTCTGGATCTCGGCGCTCGCGGGCCGCATCTTCGGATTCTCATCACTGAGCATGCTGGTGCCGGAAGCGCTCATGGGCGTTGCCGCCGTCGGCTTCCTCTATCTGGCGGTCAAGCGGGTCTCCGGTCCCGCTGCGGGCCTCCTGGCCGGCGGCGCACTGGCGCTGACCCCGGTGGCTGCCCTGATGTTCAAGTTCAACAACCCCGATGCGATGCTCACCCTCTGCCTGGTGCTGGCGGCGTACTTCACCACCCGGGCCATCGAGCGCGCGGGATGGAAGTGGCTCGTGGCGGCCGGCGCCGTGATCGGCCTGGCATTCCTCACCAAGATGCTGCAGGGCTTCCTGGTGGTTCCGGCACTGGGACTTGCCTACCTGTGGGCCGCTCCCACCACGCTGGGGCGCCGCTTGCTGCACCTGCTGGGCGCGCTGGGCGGCATCATCGTTGTGGCCGGCAGCTACATCGCCCTCTTCCAGTTGACTCCGGCTTCGGAGCGGCCGTACATGGCCGGGTCCACGACCAACAGCTTCCTGGAACTGACGTTCGGCTACAACGGGCTGGCGCGCATCACCGGCTCGGGTGAGGGCATGCCCGGCGGCGGGGCGGCGGGCGCGGGCGGCGCACCCGCAGGCGGTTTGGGCGGCGCACCCGGCTTCGGCGGCGGGAACGCCGGCTTCGGCGGTGCGGCAGGCCTGCTCCGGATGTTCGGCACGAGTTTCGGCGGCGAAGTATCGTGGCTGCTGCCCGCAGCCCTCGTCCTGCTGCTGGCCGGCCTCTGGTTCACCCGCCGCGAAGTCCGCACCTCAGCGAACCGGGCCGCACTGATCCTCTGGGGCGGCTGGCTCCTGGTCACGGCCGGGGTCTTCAGCTTCATGAGCGGCATCGTCCACCCCTACTACTCGGTGGCGCTGGCCCCGGCCATCGCGGCACTGGTGGGCATCGGCGCCGTGGAACTCTGGCGCGGCCGTGGGTACTGGCCTGCCCGCACGGTCCTGGCCGTGGCCATCCTCGGCACGGCTATCTGGTCTGCGGTCCTGCTGGGCCGCGACGCCTCGTGGCTCCCCTGGCTGCGTCCCGCGATCATCGTCCTCGGCGCCGTTGCCGCCGCCGGAATCCTGTTCCGCCTGGACGCCGTGGCCCCGAAGGGACGCTTCCGGCGCGCAGGCGCGGCCGCCGTCGTCGTCGTATCCCTCCTGGCCGGTGGGCTGGGACCCGCCGCGTGGACCCTCGCCACCGCCGCTACGGCACATGCGGGTTCCATTCCGACGTCGGGGCCGGCGGGTTCGTCGGCCGCCGGCTTCGGCAACCGGGCAGCGGGACTCCGCGGTGACCGGGCTGACGGCAGGGAGGCCGGTACAGACGCCATCGCCGGCGCAGAAGGCTTCGACCCCGCCAACGGCCTTCCCGGTGCTGGTGGTCCTGATGCCGGGGATTCCGGTGTTGGGGGTCCCGGTGTTGGGGGCGCAGGCGGTCCCGGCGAAGGGGCGGCCGATGCGTCCGTCACCGCATTGCTGGCGTCCACCACCACCAAATGGTCGGCGATCGTCTCCGGCGCGAGCCAGGCGGCCAGCCTGGAACTTGCCTCGAACACCAGCGTTATCGCCCTGGGCGGCTGGAACGGCGGCGATCCCTACCCCACACTCGCCGAATTCCAGGACATGGTCTCCAAGGGCGAAATCAGCTACTTCATTGCAGGCGGCGGAATGGGCGGAGGCACGATGGGCGGCCGGGGCGGCAACTCTGAGGTGGCTGCCTGGGTCCAGGCCAACTTCCAGGCCCAGACGGTGGGCAGCTCCACCGTGTACCAACTGACCAAGTAGGACGCCATGGCCGGCCGATTCACCAGCACCACGTACCGACGCATCGCTACCGGCTTTGCGCCGTCCCGTCCCGACCGGGCAGCCGGAACAGCTTCCCCCGCTCCGGGCACGGCACAGGACGTCCCTGCAGCGCGGCGGGCCTGGCCAGCCGGGCTGCAGCGGCTGGAACTGGCTGCCGTCCTCGCGGGCACCGCAGCGCTGTACCTCTGGAACCTGGGGGCGTCCGGCTGGGCGAATGCGTTCTACTCGGCGGCGGCCCAGGCCGGATCGCAGGACTGGACGGCCTGGTTCTTCGGTTCATCCGATGCGGCCAACTCCATCACGGTGGACAAGCCGCCGGCGTCGCTGTGGATCACGGGATTGTCCGTCCGGCTCTTCGGGCTGAATTCCTGGAGCATCCTGGTGCCCGAAGCGTTGATGGGGGTCGGCGCGGCGTGGCTGCTCTACCTCGCCGTCCGGCGGGCGGCAGCCCCGGCCACCGGTGACGCAAGGCTCGCGCACCGGGCCGGGCTGCTGGCCGCCGCCGTCCTTGCCCTCACCCCGGTGGCCACCCTGATGTTCCGGTTCAACAACCCGGACGCCCTGCTGGTGCTGCTCATGACAGCGGCAGGCTACGCGGTCCTCCGGGCCATCCAGGAGGACCGGCTGCGGTGGCTCCTGCTGGCGGGGGTGTTCCTGGGCTTGGGTTTCCTGGCCAAGCAGTTGCAGGTGCTGCTGGTGGTTCCCGGCTTTGCCCTGGCGGTCCTGGCGGCGGGCCGCGGCAGGATGGGGCGGCGGCTGCTGTGGCTGGCTGCCGCCGGCGCCGCGATGGCGGCTTCGGCCGGATGGTGGCTCCTTGCGGTGGAGCTGACACCTGCCGGCATGCGCCCCTACATCGGCGGCTCGCAGGACAACTCCATCCTGGAGCTGACGCTGGGCTACAACGGCCTTGGCCGGCTGACCGGCGACGAGACGGGCAGCGTGGGTGGCGGCAACGGCTGGGGTGTTCCCGGGCTGCTGCGGATGTTCAACAGCGAGTTCGGCGGCCAGATCGCATGGCTTCTGCCATCCGCCCTGATCCTGGCCGCGGGCCTTCTCTGGGTGGGCCGGCGGGCCCCGCGGACGGACATGGTGCGCGGCAGCGTCATCGTCTGGGGCTCGTGGGTGCTGGTGACCGGCCTGGTGTTCAGCTTCATGTCCGGCATCATCCACCCTTACTACGCGGTGGCACTGGCGCCCGGGATAGCCGGGCTTGCCGGGTTGGGCGGGGTTCTCCTGTGGCAGCACCGGCACCAGCCGGCCGCGGCCGTGGCAGTGGCTTCAGCTACGGCCGCGGCAGTAGTTATGGCGTTCCAGCTGCTCGGTACCACCACCGCCTATGGTCCCTGGTTCCGCTGGCTGGTCCTGGCAGCAGGCCTGGCGGCCGCGGCAGGAGTTGGACTGAGCAGGTTCCTTCGCCTGCGCTCCATGCAGTGGACGACGGC
Source organism: Pseudarthrobacter phenanthrenivorans (assembly GCF_000813845.1). Classification (GTDB taxonomy): domain Bacteria; phylum Actinomycetota; class Actinomycetes; order Actinomycetales; family Micrococcaceae; genus Arthrobacter; species Arthrobacter phenanthrenivorans_B. Next base: position 13,759 of record NZ_JWTB01000017.1, on the reverse strand, counting down.
GGTGCAGTGGACGACAGCGGTGCACTGGACGACAGCGGTGCAGCGGACCGCAGCGGGGCGGTGGACGACGGCGGTGCAGCGTGCGACGGCGGCGCTCGCCATTGCGGCGTCGCTCGCCGGACCTCTGGCGTTCTCCATCTCCACGGCGGCAACGGCACACAGCGGGGCCATTGTCAGCGCCGGGCCGGCGACAGCATTTGCCGGCCCCGGCGGCTCCGGTGCCAACAGGACCGGTGGGCCCGGCACGGGCGGCAATACCCGGCAGTTCGGCGGCCGAACCGGACAAAACCAGGTCGGCTCCGGGCAGGCAGGACCCGGCCAGTCCGGGGCGGGCCAGGCAGGACCCGGCCAGGCCGGACAAGGCCCCGGCGGAGCTGGTGTGGCCGGCGGCCGTGGCGGCGGTGCAGGCGGCGCCATGGGTGGCCTTCTTGGCGCCCCCACCCCGTCATCAGACCTGGTGGCAGCATTGAAAGACGGTGCAGCGGGGTACACCTGGGCGGCGGCGGTGGTGGGCTCCAACAATGCTGCCGGTTACCAATTGGCAACGGAACTGCCTGTGATGGCAGTCGGCGGCTTCAACGGGACCGACCCCTCCCCCACCCTTGAGCAGTTCCAGGAGCTGGTGTCGCAGGGGAAGATCCACTACTTCATTGCGGGCGGAACCACCCGGTCCAGCACAGGCTCAGACGCCGCCGCCCGGATTGCCCAGTGGGTAGCGGAAAACTTCACCGCACGGAGCATCGGCGGCACCACCGTCTACCTGCTTGGCGGCTGAGCCAAACCTGAACCGGTGCGCAATTCGACTCGCTGCCACCGTGACTTCCGTTACCTAAATGTGACTTTTTCGTATCCTTCCTGTACCGTCGATTGGGTGCGGTCCCCGTTCGGGCCGCATATCCCGGGTTGACGCCAAGCTCTGCCGCTTCCCCGGATCCCGATTGAGCTACGGCAGAGGCGGGGGACCCACCGTCCCGGGCAATGAATGCCCTTGGGGTTAAGCCAGTACGTGTTCTTTCCGTATGGCCGGATGCCCTCATCCGAACCCGACAGCTAACTCCGCAGGTGTGAGAGGCGATCAATCATGTCCAAAAACACGGCAGAAGCACGCCTGCAGGCCAAGGCTAAACACCGGGCCGCCAAGCAGGCCAAGAAAACCACCCTGGGCCAGCGCGCGGGAATCCTCGCAGCATCGTGCGCGGTGCTGGTGGGCGTAGGCGCTGCAGGCCAGGCCACCAGCGGCCTGACCCCAGTGTCATCCACCGGCTCCAACTCTTCCACGGCAGCGGCCGACTCCCAAATGAGCATCGAGAAGAGCGAGATCCGTTCCAACCCGGCGGCCGGCCCCGCCCCGGCAGCAATCACGGTCGCGCCCCAGGCAGCGGAACCCGCCCCGGCAGCGCCCGCACCGGCGCCGGCAGCCCCCGCACCCGCCCCGGCACCCGAACCCGCCAAGGCACCCGAGCCGGCTCCCGCCGTCGCAATTAACGACCCGGCCGGCGCCCAGGCGTACGCCGCCGGCCAGCTGGCCTCCTTTGGCTGGGGCCCGGACCAGATGCAGTGCCTGCAGACGCTCTGGACCAAGGAATCGGACTGGACCACCACCGCCACCAACGCCAGCAGCGGCGCCTACGGGATCGTCCAGTCCCTTCCCGCGGAGAAGATGGCGAGCGCCGGTGCGGACTACCTCACCAATTACCGCACGCAGATCAACTGGGGCCTGGACTACATCAAGAAGAGCTACCAGTCGCCCTGCGGTGCCCTGAACTTCCACTTGGCTCACAACTGGTACTAGGCACGGCACCCCGCAGAGGGGAACCGGCGCAAGACGCGGGCCGCATCACGTGATGCGGCCCGCGGTTTGCTTTAAGGGCTGGCCTGGCCCTCATTGCGCCATGGGATGTACTGGACAGACCACCTGTTGCCGTCGGGATCGGCGAAATGGACGAAGTGGCCCCAGTCCTGCACGTCGATGTCGCTGACGTCCACGCCGTTGTTCTTCAGGAAGTCGTGGGCGGCCTTGATGTCGCTGACCACCATCTGGAGGTTGGATCCGGTGCCGGGCGGGGCGTCCGTGAGTCCTTCGCCGATGCAGATGGAGCAGGCCGAACCGGGCGGCGTCAACTGCACGAAGCGGATTGAATCCGAGGGACGCTCGTCATAATCGGCGTTGAAACCGACCTTATTGACGTAGAAGTCCTTGGCCCGGTCGACGTCGGATACGGGGACAAAAACGAGTTCGAGTTTCCAGTCCATCCGCTCAGGCTAGCGGCAGGAGGCCGGCTGAAAAAGGGTGGACCTTACCCTGCGATGCCGTAGAGGCGGTCGCCGGCGTCGCCCAGGCCCGGAACGATGTAGGACTTCTCGTTGAGCTTCTCGTCGATGGAGGCCAGGACAATGTGCACGTTGGCCCCGGACAGCTCCTCCTCCAGCCTGGCCAGGCCCTCCGGCGCCGCGAGCAGGCAGATGCAGGTGACGTCCGACGCGCCGCGCTTGAACAGGAACTTGATGGCCTCGCGCAGCGTGCCGCCGGTAGCCAGCATGGGGTCCAGGACGAAGACCTGGCGGCCGGTGAGGTCCTCCGGGAGGCGCTCCGCATAGGTTATGATGTCCAGCGTTTCCTCGTCCCGGGCCATGCCCAGGAAGCCCACCTCAGCGGTGGGGACCAGCTTGGTCATGCCTTCCAGCATTCCCAGGCCGGCACGGAGGATCGGGACAACCAGCGGGGTGGGTTTGGTGAACGCGGTGCCGATGGTTGTGCTGACGGGCGTTTCGATGGTGACGGGCTCGGTGCGGACTTCCCGGGTGGCCTCATAGGCCAGCAGGGTCACCAGCTCTTCCGTCAGCTGCCGGAAGACAGGGGACGGTGTGTTCTTGTCCCGCAGGACGGTGAGCTTGTGGGCGACCAGGGGGTGGTCAACAACGAGAGTACGCATCCCCCAAAACTATCATCCGGCGCTGCCCTTCCCGGGCCCGGAGCCTCCGTGCTCGTGCACTTCCTCGGCGACCACATCGCGCACGATCGGACGGTCGAACGACGGCGCGGCGCCGGCATGCTCCCGCCTGCGGACCAGGTGGAACAGCCGGTGGGCCATAATCACCACACCAACCCAGGTAAGGCCCAGCAGCCACCCTGCCATGACATCGGTCAGCCAGTGGTGCCCCAGGAAAACGCGGCTCAATCCCATGGCAATGATGAAGATGGTGCCGCCCGTGATGGCAGCGACGCGGACCCGCATGGTGTGGAACTGAAGGCAGATGAGGTACACCACCAGGCTGATGACCACGGTGGTGTTCAGGGTGTGGCCGCTGGGGAAGGACGGCGAGTCCTCGTACGGGGGAACGGCGTCGGCGTGGTCCGGGCGGGTGCGGCCCACCAGCTTCTTGCCGAACGTGGTGGCCGTGACCGAGGCCGCTGCTGCCCCGCCGATAAGGACCAACGGCCGCCAGTTCCGGCTAAGGAAGGTCAGCCAGGCGGTGAGGATGCTGGCCAGGATGGGCATGCCGACGCCGCCGCCGATATTGGTGAAGCCGGTGACGAAGGCATCGAGGCCTGGGCTCCGCAGGCTTTCGGCGAAGGCCAGCGCGGGCTTGTCCAGGTTAGCGAGGCCGGCTGAGTCCACCACATTGTCGTAGACCTCCGCACCGAGCAGCGCCAGCGACACAATGATGACGCCGCCCACCAGGATCGTGAGGACCAGTGCCGCGTACGGTTTGAACCAAATACTTATGCGGTCCCGAAGAGTGTCCATGGTGCCTCCCGGCGTCGGTAAGTAACCTGAATATCCCCCGAAACTATCATTGAGCCATGCCCTTGCCGGAAAAGAAACACGACGCCTGGATGGGCCTTGCCCTTGCGGAGGCCCGGCGGGCGCTGACCACGGAGGACGTGCCGATCGGTGCTGTGGTAATCGGGCCCGACGGCGGCGTGCTGGGTTCCGGCCGCAACCAGCGCGAGGAGCTGGGCGACCCCACTGCCCACGCCGAGGTGGTGGCCATCCGGGAGGCGGCGCGGCAGTTGCAGGCATTGGCCCGGAGGGAGGGCGGCGCCGGTGACGGCTGGCGGTTGTCCGACTGCACGTTGGTGGTCACCCTGGAACCCTGCGCCATGTGTGCCGGCGCGATTGTGCTGGCCCGCATCCCGCGGGTGGTCTTCGGGGCCTGGGACGAGAAGGCGGGCGCTGCCGGCTCCGTGTTCGATATCCTCCGCGAACGGCGGCTCAATCACTGGGTTGAGGTGTACCCGGGCGTCCGCGGGGAGGAGTGCGGTGCGTTGCTGCGCGAGTTCTTCGCGGGGCACCGCGGCGCGATCTAAGTTGCGGTGACGCCTGTGGGGCTCCGACAGGCGGCGTTTCCCGCGCTCCCGTCAGTCGCGCTCCCCCAGCATGGCCAGGACCTGCTGCGCGGTGCTGTTCCAGTCCGGCAGCCGTGGCCGGGCCTTCAGGGCAGCTGCATGCCACGCCTCCCTTATTCCTGGATCCTCAAGCCAGCGGCGGAGGACGGCGGCCAGCCGTCCCGGGCTCTCCGGCCCTCCTTCGGGAAGGGGCAGTGCCGCGCCGGGAAGCCGCGGTCCGCCGTCGGCCGGCACCAGGCTGGCCAAGGAAAGAGCCTCCACCGCACCTGTCCCTTCGCGGACCAGGACCGGGACACCGTGGGCCAGGGATTCGGTAACAGCCATGCCGAAGGCCTCCTGCCGGGAAACGAGGAAGCTGAGGTTTGCGCGCGCCCATTCGGCTTCCAGGGGGTCGCCGGTGAGTTCCCCGGTGAGTTGGACCCTCTCTTCCAGCCCGTGGGCCGCGATGGCGGCACGGACCTCCTGCGCGTAGTCCGGGTCCGCCTGGTCCGAGCCCACGAAGGACGCAGTCCACGGGATCTCCTGCACCTGGGCCAGGGCCCCGACGGCGAGCAGCTGGTCTTTGTTCGGCAGCAGCGCCGCCACAACAATGAAGTGCGGGGGAACGGAACCTTTCGCCTGTGCCGCGGAAGTAACGCCGGGAAGGGCGACTTCGGCCTGGGGAAGTCCGCGGCCCGTGAGCTTCGAAGCGGCCCAGGTACTGGTGCAGACCACCCCGGTTGCTGCCCGGAGTGCGCGGGCTTCGCCGGTCAGAGCTGCGGTTCCGGAGCTTTCCGGCACTGGCATATGCACCAGGACCCATATGTCCTGGCCCGCTTTTGCCGCGAGTTCCAGTTCATCAGGGGCACCCACCGCCACCAGCCCGTCCACGATGACCACTGCCTGCCCGGGAACCGCCTCCGGTTCCCACGCGCCAAGAAGGCTGCCCAGCCGTCGTCGTTCCCCGGCACTGGCTTGTGGCCAGCGTCCCTCAACGGCGACGACCTCAACCTCGGCGCCATGCGCCTGGAGGCCGGCCACCAGGCGCGCGTTGTAGACATTCCCGCCGGAGCTGTGGTGGATGTTGCCGGGGACCAGCAGCCGGATGGAGCGCATGGCTAGGCGGTGAGGTCCAGGGAATAGGTGGCCCAGGCGTCCGGATTCTCGCGCAGGGTGACCTCGATTCCTGCGAGCTCGGGGCCGTCGTTGGTGTCCTTGATCCGGGCCGCCACCTGCTGGGCGACGTACTCGGCAAGGGCTTCGGTGGTGCTGAGCTTGTCCTTGAAATCGGGGTGTTCGTCCAGGTTGCGGTAGTTCAGGCCGGCGAGCACTTCCTCGATGATGGTGCCGGCGGCGCCGATGTCCAGGACGATCGCGTCGTCGTTCAGTGCGCGACGGCGGAAGGCCACTTCGGCCACAAAGGTTGCCCCGTGCAGTCCCTGGGCTGGACCAAAGGCTTCCCGGGGAAGGCTGTGGGCGATCATGAAGTGGCGGCGGACGGTCAGGCTGAACATGGGTTACCTCAAGTTTTCCGGGTTAGGGGTGGCTGGGCTGGCTGCGGGACGGGTGGCGGGGTACTCCACCACGTGGCAAAGGGCGGCCAGGCTGCCGTCCGCCAGGCGTTGGACCACGTCCGGCAGGTCCTCGAACCGGGACGATCCGGTCAGGAACGCGTCGAAGACGGGGTCCTTGAGCAGCGATACGGCGAGGTCGAGGCGGTCCGCGGTGGTCCGGCGGTGGCGGCGGGCCCGGGCCACTGTGCCCACCTGGCTTGCCCGGATGGAGAGGCGCCTGGCGTGGAAGTCCTCTCCCAGCGGGACGGTGACCTCGCGGTTGGCGTACCAGGACATCTCGATGACGTCGCCTTCATCGCCCACGAGCTGCAGGCTGCGTTCCAGGCCTTCCTGGGATGCAGAGCAGTGGAACACGATGTCGCAGTCGGCCAGCGCGCTGTCCGGGTGCGCAAAGTCCACTCCCAGCGTGTCTGCGAGCTGTTTCCTGCCAGGATCGAGGTCCACCAGCTGCAGCCGCTGCAGCGGGAATTTGGCCAGCAGGGTAGCCACCATGCCGCCCACCAGGCCGGCGCCCACGACGGCGACCCGGTCCCCCAGCCGCGGCCCGGCTTCCCAGAGCGCGTTGACGGCGGTTTCCACGGTGCCGGTGAGGACGGCACGGCGCGACGGGACGTCGTCGGGGATCCTGGTCAGGGAGTCCACGGGAACCACGTAGACGTCCTGGTGCGGGTTCAGGCAAAAGACGCGCTGGCCTTTCCATTCCGCGGGTCCGTCCTCCACGACTCCCACCGAGAGGTAACCGAACTTTACGGGCCCGGGAAACTGCCCTTCCTGATGCGGAGCCCGCATCGCCTCCGCTACCCGGGGAGGCACGGCCCCTGCGTGGACCACCATCTCCGTGCCCTTGCTGATCCCCGAGTACAACGCACGGACCAGGGCCTCGCCCGGCCCTGGTGCGGGGACCTCCTCGGCCCTGAGCTCGCCGTGTTCCTTGGCAGTGGTCCAGTATGCGGTGGCGTGGATCGGATTCTGTGAATTTGTCATCTTGCTGATGAATCTAGCCGGACGTGCGGGGACGGCGAAAGTCCGACGGCGCGTGGCGAACTTTTGCGTGGCGGTGGCCCTTCGGTGTGGGTGGGCATCCGTGAGGGCATCCGGGTTGGGGGCTGGGCACGGGCTGTAAGGGCCTTGGGGATTGAATCCCGTTTGGCACAGGGCGCGAAACCCGGAGGCGGATTGGCCCGGGGCCTTCCGGGGCCTTCATGCAGAGGGCGGGTGAAGGATCCTCCCAAGCCATTGCTCGCCCGGGGAGAAACCCAGCCTGACCACGTCGACGCAGCCGGCCACGCTCCATTCCGGCAGCCGTGGTTCAAGCGCCAGTCCGGGAGGCCAGCTTGGTGGTTCCCAGTCCTGGTGTTCGCTGGCGTAGTGCCGGCCTGTGGGTGAGGTCCAGCCGGGTGGTTCGTTCTTAGTCGCGGGGGTGGGTTTCCAGCCGGTGGTGTGGCGTAGTTTGTGGTGTTTGGGGCAGGGTTGTCCCAGGTTGCTGATCCCGGTGGTGCCGCCGTTGGCCCAGGCGAGGAGGTGGTCGGCCTCGTTGTCGAGGGAGTGGTTGCTGCAGCCGGGGAACGGGCATTTGGCGTCCCGCATCCTTAGCCAGGCCCGCATGGCTTTCGTGAGGCGGTAGCTGGTCCTGCCGATCTCCAGCGGCGCCCCGTCCCGGGGGTCCACCAACACCCGGTGGAACGACTCGGCACCGGAAGCCACCAGTTCCCGGGCCATTGACGGCGGGATGGGCCCGTACCCGTCCAGCATCGCCGGTTCATCGGTCAGGCCCAGCAACGAGAACACGGGAACGGTGACCAGCACCTGCGCCCTTATTGATGTCGGCGGGACATCTGTTTCTTCAACGCTTCCGGCAGCTGTAAGGCAGTCTCCCTCGCCGCTGCTGTCGCTGTGGCGGGCCCGGGCGCCACAGGCCGTGGCGGGGGAAGCATCCGTGCCGGTGGAAGTCGTCCTGGCATCCCTGCCGGCGGGAGCCCCGCTGACGCCCGTGCTGGCTGCCGTCATGTGGGCGTTCGCGCCGCCTGCCGTCCCGTGGGCGTCCGTGCGGTCTGGTGTGCAGCCGCCCAGTACAGCGGACGCGAACAGGTCCGCGCGGAGCTGGGTCAGGGTCCGGTGCTCGTCCGGGCCCTGCAGGGACCGGGCGACGGCGGTGAGCCGGTTCCACCCGGCAAGCGCCTGGTCCGCGGGCAGGCACGCAGACAGCCAGGCCATTCCGTCCCGGTCCGGCCGGAACTCCACCCGCCGCTCCACCACCCCTTTGGCGTGCCGCTTCTCAATCGACTCCGCATGGTGGCGTTCCCGCCACGTCCGCGCCTTGACCCGGAACCGGTGCGCCGGCAACTCCCCCGCCGGGCACCCCCGCGCACCATCCGGTACATCGGGGTCCAGGAAATGCGCTTCCAACGCCGCCGCCCCCGCGGCATCAAGACACGCTGTCTCGTCCGCCATCACCACCGCGTGCTGCCACGACAGGGAGCCGGCCTGCAGCCCCGCAAAGGTCCGCGGCAATGAGGAAACAACGGCGTGCGAGGTCGCCAGGAACGAGGACGCCGCCCGCGGCCCCAGCGCCAGCACGCACCCGATCTCGGCCGCGACCGCCATCTCCTGCGCCACCAGCGGCACATCCGGGCCCGCAACAGCACAAGCAGCCTCCGTGTACTTCACCGCAGCCTTCGCCTTCAACGCCGCGAACCCGGCTTCAACCTCCCGGGTCCCGGCCAAAATGTCCAGGCACCCATCCGCCAACCCAGCCAGCGGATCGGCCGCAGAAAACGGCACCAACCCCGCCCCATCCAGCTCAGCATTCAACACAGCAAGGGCCGCCCGGATCTCCCCAAACGCCTTCACCACCGCCGCTGTCCCCATAAACCCATCATGACAAGGGGGTCCGACAATGAGGATCGGACGCGGCGCGAGCATTCGCCGCAGGCCGTTTTGGGGATGCAGGCCATGCTCCGGTACCCTATTGAGGTTGGTGACGTGTCCGAGCGGCCGAAGGTGCAACACTCGAAATGTTGTTTGGTGTAAAAGCCAACGTGGGTTCAAATCCCACCGTCACCGCCACGCAGAAAGGCCCCGGTTCTTTTGAATTCAAAGGAACGGGGGCCTTTTATTTGCCATCTCCGCTGGGGAATCAGAACACCAGGGCTGCCTTTTTCCGACACAGGCCCCCCGGCCCTAGAGGATCCGCTGGTATATCCGGTGGTCCTGCCATTGGCCGGCTATCCTCAGGTAGGCGCGGGCGGTGCCGTACGCCTCGAAACCGTTCTTCTCCAGCACCCGCTGGGACGCGGTGTTGTGCACCAGGGTTGCGGCCTCGAGCCGGTGAAGCCCCACATTGACTTTCGCGAGTTGCGTGACGGCAGCTACGGCCGCCGTCATCAGCCCTCTCCCTTGGTAGGAGTGGGCGATCCAGTAGCCCAGATGGGCATTCTGGAACGCGCCGCGCACGATTGAGCTGAGGTTCAGCAGCCCCACAATGCCTGCATCTCCTGCCAGCACCAGGGGCAGTGCCGTGCCGGCGTGAAGCTCGGCCAGCCGCCTGCCGATCACGTCCCGCTGGCCCTGCACCGTATAAAAACTCTCCGGACGGACGGGCTCCCAAGGAGCAAGGTAGGACCGGTTGGCCTGGAAAGCCGCTGCCAGTGGCGCTGCATCGGACTTCTGGACAGGACGAAGGAAAATACCCTCTGAAAGTTCACAGGAGAAGTCCACTGGGCCAGACTACGCGGGTAGCAGCGTGGCCCGCTAAGGGGCCGGCGACGGCGTGCCCGGCCCCTGCATACCGGCTCGCTTCCTGATGCCCAGCAGCATGGCCCGGTCCATGACCAGGTAAGCGGGCCGAAGAATGAAATCGGTGACGCGGAGACTGGTGGGGCGCCGGGAACCATAGCGGGTCCTCAGGAGCAGCCGTGTGGCTGAGCCGTCGACGGGACGGAGGACGAACTGCCAGGTCCCGGTCACCGTCCCCGGCGGCGCGCCCGGGCTGGAGTCCAGGACCAGGTGCCGGCCCGGTTCCAGGTCCACTACGCGCGGTCCCTGCCGCCCACCGGGATATCCCTCCGGGGTAAAGGCAATAATGTCGCCCACCGTCAGGTCCTGCCACTCGGGATGGATGCGGTCCGCGTTGGTGACTCCCAGATGGAGCAACCCGTTTTCCACCCACGTGTAGGAGTACAGGCCTGCGCGGTCCACGCCCATTTGCACGAGCCATGGCCACACGTCCTCCGGCCGGCCAGGGACGGTGACGGCCATTGTCTGGATTTCATCGGCGTCGGGAACCAGTTCGTCCCCGGGCAGGGGCATAACCTTTTCGGCGTCCGTTGCACCCCACTCCCCCAGCATGCGCGGCAACACAGCATGGGTAAGGATTCCGGCTGCGGCAGCAAGACCCAGAAATCCCGCGAACCGTCGGCCAGGGCGGGCGGCGCCCGGGGAACGCAGCCCAGGCGCACCAAGCCCCGGCACCTCCGGCATCATTCTGCCCACGGCACACCTCCTTGAAGTCCGGTCTCCTGGGAGCCTACAAACCGGACTGCCATCTGCCCCAGAGTCCAAAGCCCCATGGAGCACGGCAAACCTGCGCACCGCACCACCCGCCCGCCCTTGACTCAAGGCCGGTCCCCGGACTAGAAAGTAAGTAGCCTTATTATTTGTTGGTTCGGCCGAACCGTTCTGCAAAAGGAGGACAAGCCATGAGTGAAAAGCCGGGTAACCAGACACCGAATACGCCCGACGTCAGTGAGACTGAGCTGCGCAACATGAAGGTGGACGAGCTCCGCCAGGAGGCCAGGGAGGAGCACATCAGCGGCGCATCTGGCCTCCGTAAGGAGGAGCTGGTCAAAGAAGTGGCCAAGGCCCGCCAGGACGGCGGCGACCGCGGCCGTGACGATGCAGGCTCCGATGGGGAAGACGGCGAAGACCTCGGCGCAGGCCCCGACGGCGGCAAGATTCGGTACGGCGATGACTCGTCCAAATCTTTGAAGTACTCGCAGGAAATCACCTCCACCGAGGAGGAGCCCGAACGCGAAGGCCGCAGCCTGGCAACCACCCACCATGAAGTCATCCGGCAGTGGGCGGAAGAACGCGGTGGCGTTCCGGCCACAGTTGACGGCACTGAACATGGCGACCATCTGGGCGTCCTCCGCATCGACTTCAGGGACAAGGACACCAACCTGCGCGAAGTCAGCTGGGAGGAATGGTTCAAGACCTTTGATGAACGCCGCCTGAATTTCATCTACCAGGAACAGCGGACCGACGGATCCCAGTCCAACTTCTTCCGGCTTGAAAACCCGGACCGCGAGGACGCCTGAGCCTTCCCGAAGGCTCTGCAGAGCCTCAGGAATCCGGGCACAACGAGGGAGGCGCCACCGCGGTTGCGGTGGCGCCTCCTTCGGTCTGTCCCTAGAGCCGGGTGTCGAACGACCCGCAAAACACGTTCTCGTTGAACGTGCCCTGGAATGCCGATTTACCCTGGATCTTCTCCACCGCAGCCCGGATGGCTTCGCGCGTCCCGGCATGGGCGTGGATGGCAGTCCTGACCATGGGCACATCGATCAAATGGTTCGGCTGGTTAAGGGATACAAACACCGTGGGCACCTCCGTGGCGTACCAGGGAACCTCGGCCGCCATGGGTGATGACCACTTGATCCGGATGGCTGCCTCCTGCGCAAAGCCCTTGACGTTGGCGAACACGAAGGCGGCGTCGTACTTCTCCGCGTAGTCCCCGGTGGCTTCCTCGGCCAGGACCCGCATGAAGTTCATCCCGGCCTCCCCTGCTGCCTCACGCTGCTCAGCAGTCCGGAACAGGTGCACCTCGAAACCGGCGGCTTCCAGCTCCTCCTTGACTACGTCCAGGTAGGCCAGCGGGTCGGCGCGGGTGAAGTCGGCGCCACCGGAAATCCCGTACAAACGGATCCGCGGATGCGTGGCCGGAGTGATGGGCAGGTTTCCCGCGGTGTCCTTGACCAGCGTGACGGTCTTGTCCGCAATCCCAGCGGCAATGGCCCGGTGCTCGGCGGATCCAATGACCGCAAGTGCTCCGGGAGGAGGCACCAGCTGGTCAGCAGGCTTGAGGTGCAGGCCCAGCGACGCCTTCAAACCGAGGATCCGCCGCAGGGCGTCGTGCAGCCGTTGCTCGGTGATGACTCCGGACTTGTAGCCGTCCAGCATGTACTGGAAGTCCTCAGCGGGGTTCCGGAAGAACAGGAACATGTCGCAGCCAGCAGCGATCGTAGCCGGCACCAGGTCCTTGCGCTTCTTCGCCTGGGTCAGGCCCACCATCTGTGAGGCATCCGTCAGCACCAGCCCATTGAAGCCAAGCTCACCGCGCAGCAGGTCCTGCAGCAGTTCCGGAGACAGGGTGGCCGGCAGGATCTCCGCGTCGGCAATCCCGGGCCGGAAGTGCCGGGAGACCTCGGGCGCCCCGATGTGCCCCACCATAATGGACTGCACGCCGTGCGCAATCATCTCCCGGTACACATGCCCGTACGTCCGGTTCCACTCCTCATAAGAGAGGGTGTTGTAAGACGTGACGACGTGCTAGTCGCGCTCGTCGATGCCGTCGCCCGGGAAGTGCTTCATGGCGCAGGCCGTAGGCGATTCGCTGATGCCGTCGAAGTATTCCTTGGCACGCTCCACCACGATTTCCGGGGTGTTCCCGAAGGAACGCGTGGAGATGACGGTGTTCCGCCAGTTGTAGTGGATGTCCACGATTGGCGCGAACGCCCAGTTGCACCCCAGGGCCGCGGTCTCCACTCCGGCCACCTGCCCCATCTGCCGGGCGATGGTCTTGTCCGGGTGGGAGCCTGCCTGCAGGTGCGTGGACACGAACGTGCCGTCATCGCAGCTGCCGGCTCCGCCCATTTCCGGGTTGGACGCAATCAGCAACGGGATCCGCGTTTTGGACTGTGCGTAGCGGATGTGTTCCTGGACGGCAGCGGATGGACCCGGGCGGTACCGCATGCCGCCCACGTGGTAGTTCTCCAACACCCCGTCGAGGTACCCGGGCGAGTAGTCGTTGTTGTGGTTGATGAAGAGCTGCCCGATCTTTTCCTCGAGCGTCATGGCACCGAGGGTGCCTTCCACCCAGGCGATCGCCCCGGCGTCGAGGTTGAACGGCGCTGCCGTGAGGTCGACGTCGAACTGCCGCGGCCGGGTGCCGGACGCATCCTTGGCTGGAGGTACGACGCCGGCGATCCCCTTGAGTGCCTGGGCCACCACGTCGGCGACGGGCGCGGCGATGTCCACCACCACGCCGCGCTCGTCTTCCTGGAGTGGTTCGAGGGTGGCGAGCTGGGAGTCGAGCAGGGCTGGTGGCATGAAGTGGCCGGTGCGGCCTTCGGTTCGTGCCTTGAGGACCTCCCGGCTGCCGTTCAGGTGCAGGAAGATGGTGTCCGGCGCCTGGGCGCGGATGGCGTCGCGGTAGCTGCGGCGCAACGCGGAGCAGGCCAGGACCAGTCCGCCGTCCCCGGCAGCAGCCAGTTCAGATCCCACCGTTGCCAGCCAGGGCCAGCGGTCCTCGTCCGTTAAGGGCGTCCCGGCGGCCATTTTGGCGACGTTCTCTACAGGGTGGAGGGAGTCGCCGTCCAGGAACGGGACGCCGAGTTTGCGGGCGACGAGGTCGCCGATGGTGGTCTTGCCGCAGCCGGAGACGCCCATCACGACGATTCGGATCTTGTTCATGCGGGTGCTTCCTTACCAGTCGTGGACGGTGCCGTCGACCAGGCGGTTGTAGGGCAGGTAGGCCTGCTGGTAGGGGTAGGCCGCGGCGGCTTCCTCGTTGAATTCGACGCCGATACCCGGCTTGTCACCGGGGTGCAGGTACCCGTCCACGAACGTCATGGACTGCTCG
>NZ_JWTB01000016.1 GCF_000813845.1 Pseudarthrobacter phenanthrenivorans | reverse complement strand
CGAGCAGTCCATGACGTTCGTCGACGGGTACCTGCACCCGGGTGATAAGCCGGGTATCGGCGTCGAATTCAACGAAGAAGCCGCCGCAGCCTACCCGTACCAGCAGGCCTACCTGCCCTACAACCGCCTGGTCGACGGCACCGTCCACGACTGGTAATCGCGCTTCCCGTTGACCCCACGGCCACCCGGTGTGAGGATGGCGCAATGAACCAGGTCTCCGCCTTCTACACAGGGCCCGGCGAACTTTTGGCGGCCATCGGTTCTGCCCTGGACGCGGCCGGTGTGGACCGTACGACGCTGCGGCCTGCCGATCTCGCAGCTGTTGACGAGTTCCACATCCGTGGCCGAAGGGCCACCTTGGAAATCATCGAAGCACTCGCCCTCACCGCAGATTCCCATGTGCTCGACCTTGGCAGCGGATTGGGAGGCCCCGCACGGACGCTCGCCGAGGTGACCGGGTGTACCGTGACAGGGATCGACCTCACGCCTGAATTCTGCGAGGTAGCGACGGCGTTCTCGGAGTGGACAGGCCTGTCCGGCCGCACCAGCTTCCAGGTCGGCGACGCAACAGCCACCGGGCTTGCCGACGCCTCCATGGATGCGGCGCTGACCATGCATGTGGCCATGAATATCGCGGACAAGCACGCGCTGTACGCAGAAGCCTTCCGTGTCCTGCGTCCGGGCGGCCGGTTCGTGGTTTACGACGTCCTCCAGGGTGAAGGCGGCGACGTGCACTACCCGGTGCCGTGGGCCAATGACTCTACGACAAGCTTTCCCGTGACCCTGGACGAGATGCGCGAACTCCTCCCGCGGGCAGGTTTTGATGTCGTCTCCGAAGCCGACTCGTCGGCTGAAAGCCTCGCCTGGTTCCAGAAGATGCTCGCCAAAATTCAACGGGAGGGGCCGCCACCGGTTACCTTCGCGACGTTCCTCGGCAGCAGTTACGCGCAGATGACTGCCAACCAGGTGGCCAACCTCACCGAGCGGCGCATCAGGACCGTCATGTTCGTGTGCTCGAAGCCGTCCTGATTGTCATAGCCACCCCCGGAGCCCCTGTCGTGCACAGATTTGGAGGTTCCCCATCCCGTTTCAGTTCCCGCTTGACGCGTCGCTGGCAGGTTCTTCCCGCATTGCCCGCAGGCTCCGCGGCCCCGGGGACGGTCGCCGCGGCTCACGGTCGCCCGCCGTGCCGCCCCTGCCCAACCACAGGGTAACCGGCGATCCTATGGGCACGCTCGCTCCCGATTCCGGACTCTGGTCGGTGACCACGCCGCTGGGCCAACCGGACGCATCGTCAGGCAGGCCGTCCGGATCGGGTCCGATCGCGACGAGTTTGCTGTCCACCAGGACGGTCCGAGCTGAATCGAGGGATAAACCGACGACATTCGGTACCGTGACGTTTGACTCCCTGCGCCTTCCTCCCGCTGCAGGCGCCACTAACCCGGCGGCCGCAGCTTCCACGGAGCGGGCCGACGGCGTGTCAACGGCAGGCACAACGACTCCCGTTGGAACCGCCTCGTCTAAATCCCGCCAGCGTTCCCACGCCGATTGCCGCGCAATCCCCAACCGGGCGGCGACTTCTGCCCACGACGAGCCTTGGCGACGTGCCGCCTGAACGGCCGCCAGCTCCGCTTGATCCAGCAGATACCGCAACTGCCGGATGTCACTGAGCGCACCCAGGGCTTCTGCACTGCCCGGCGGGGCGTCGCGGGCATCGCCGAACCATGCGCGCAGGCGCTCCCACGCGGTTCGGCCCTCGCCCCATGGATCCCGTTGCGCACCCATGATGTCAGGATATCCTGACGAGCCTGCGGCGTCGATGGGTCTGGGACATGGGCAGGCGGCTCGGGGTTTCGCTTTCCGTGGAGGCTTTAGCGTGCCCCCCGTTCGAGGTCGGCCAGTTCTGATTCGAGTTGCTGGGTCAGGTTACGCAGTCGGCTGATGTGCTCTTGGGAGACGCGTCCTGGCTGGCTGGTGACCTGTGCGTCGACGTCGAAGACGGTGTTGGGGCTGTGCCATACGTTGAACCATTCGAGACCGTGGCCCAGCGCGTCGCGGGTGACGCCTTGGAGCAGGAGCAGGGGTTCGCGGGTGGTGATGTTCAGCCTTCGTGCCAGGTCGGAATCTGCGGATACGGCCTGCACCTGGCGGGGTCCACCGGCGGGGTGGTAGCCGTGGTCGCGCATCAGGCTGAGGAGTGAGGCGTTTTCGAGCAGTTCCGCGGTGAAGTGGGGGAAGAAGTCGCGCGGGACCCAGGTGCGCATGAAGGCGACGGGTAGGTCGTCGAGGTAGCGGACCCGCTCAATCTTCCAGGTGTTGGTGGTGTTGAGCGCCTCGATGCCTGCCTGGGGCGGTTCGGAGGGTTCCACGCTGAGGACATGGGTGCGCAGGCGCTGGCCGTGCGCGGCCGCCTGCTCGTCGAGGCCGCCGGCGCGCTGAACGTGACGTCGAAGGACGGGCGTTGCGGCCACCACGCTGCCACGGCCGCGCTGGCGCCGGATGAGGCCGAGGTCGGCGAGGCCTGACAGGGCCTGGCGTACGACACTGCGGGAGACCCCGAATTGCCTTTGCAGTTCCTCTTCGGTGGGCAGGGAGGCACCCGGGGGCAGCGCCAGGTCCACGATCTGCCGGTGCAGGATGTCCCGGATTTGTGCGTGGAGAGGACCCCCCGCTTCACGGTTCAGTCCGGTGCTGCGTCCTGCCGGTCCCGACGCTGGTTCTGCTGGTTCCAAACTCACGCTAACTCCTCTGCCGCTGTGGAAATCTTAGCCCTCCCGCCCGAAGTCCCAGCCCTTCGACGGGAACTGCCGGTCTTGACGTGATCCGCACCACCTATTATTGTACGTATCAAAGGTACGTACAACTTCAGGATTGGTTATCACGGAAGATGCCAAGGATACGAAGTGCGAGTCACCTGCTTGAGCCCGCATTGGTGCGTGAGCGACGTGAGAGTACCTGCAGGTGACAGTCGGATACGTGAGTTTCAAACCCCCGTTGAATTGGAGAGTCCCCATGCGCGACCCGCGCTCGGTGCGTTGCACCTATTACCTTGAATCTGAGATCGAGCCGGAGAAGGCTGCCGCCATCATGGCCGGTGAGCAGTCCAGCGGCACGTTCCTCCCGGTGCCCGGCGAATCAGCCCGGATCCGGGAACGGCACGCCGCCCGGATATCGGATGTCCAGGAACTGGGCTTTTGCCGGCCTTCACTGCCGTCCCGGTCCAACCCGGAAAAAGTCCGTGCCGCCTTGGTGACCGTTGACTTCCCGATGGAGAATGTCGGCACCGATCTGGCCACCCTGCAGACGGCGATCGCAGGAAATCTCTTCGAGCTGGGCGACTTGTACGCCTGCCGGCTCCAGGACATGCAGCTGCCCGGGGACTTCATCGCCGCCCACCCCGGCCCCGCCTTCGGCATCGGGGGGACGCGCAAACTCATCAGCGACGTTCAGGGAGTCATGGTCGGCACCATCGTCAAACCCAATGTCGGGCTCTCGGAAGAAGAGTTCCGGCTGGTCGTCCGGGATCTGGCGATGGCGTCCATTGACCTGATCAAGGACGACGAGCTGATGACTGATCCGGCGTACCTGCCGCTGGAACGCCGGGTCGCGGTCGCCACCGAGGAAATCCGTGCCGCAGAGCAAGTCACGGGCCACTCGACGATGTATGCCTTCAACATCACCGGCGACCTTGCCGGGCTGCGCAAACGCCACGACCTGGTTGTTCAGGCTGGTGGCCGCTGCGTGATGTTGAACATCCCGGTGATGGGGCTCCCGGCGCTGGCGTTGCTCCGCAGCTTCGCGGAGGTCCCGATCCACGGCCACCGCGCGGGCCTCGCCGCCTCCATGCGGTCCAAGGCCCTGGGCATCGACTACCGCGTCTGGCAGCAGATGGCCCGCCTTGCCGGTGCCGACCACCTGCACGCTTCCGGTCTGGGCAGTAAGTTCTACGAACTTGATGAAGAGGTTGCGGCCAACATCCGCAGCCTGCTCGAACCTCTCGGCCAGACCGTTACGCCGCTGCCCGTGTTGTCCTCCGGCCAGAACGTCACCACCCCCGGGCCCACATTCGACGCGGTGGGTTCCACCGACCTGATGATGCTGGCCGGCGGCGGGGTCGCAGCCCACCCCGATGGACCCGGCGCCGGTGTGCGCAGCCTGCGCCAGGCGTGGGATGCAGCGGTTGACGGTGTCCCGCTGCTGACTGCAGCCAGCAAACAGGCGGAAACTGGAGATGACGCCCTGCTGCACGCAGTCCAGACTTTCGGGAAGGGTGCCTGACATGCCAGCATTCGGTTTCGTCGCCGACGACCTCACCGGAGCCGCCGACGTCCTGGCCCAGTCCCACCGCTACGGCCTGGAAGCTGCCCTGGTCATCGGGGACGCGCCGCTGCCCACGGACACCGACGTCGTCGGGTTCGCAGGTCCGGCACGGTCCCTGTCCGGGGCAGCGTTCGACACCCTGGTCACCCGTGACCTTGCCGGCATAGCGGCCCTGAACCTCGACGTGCTGCTGTACAAGGTCTGCTCCACGTTCGACAGCTCCACCACTGTGGGAAGCATCGGGCGGGGGATCCAGCTGCTCCATGAGCAGTTCCCCCTGCACGGCCCCATACCCGTGGTGCCCGCCCAGCCGGGCTTCGGCCGTTACACAGCCTTCAGCAACCACTACGCCACCTACGCCGGAAAAACCTACCGGCTGGACCGCCACCCGGTCATGTCACGGCACCCGTCCACCCCCATGTCCGAGGCGGACCTCCGCGAGGTCCTGGCCGAACAGCTCGGCGGCACCGAGGTACCCGGGGCCATCCACCTGCCGGCCTATGAGGACGGCACCTTTAAGGACGCCTGGGCTGACCGGCGCCGGGAACCCGGAGCGCAGGCCTACGTCGTCGATGCCGTGGACGAACACCAGATGGACGCAATAGCAGAAGCCCTTACCCGGGAAGAACACGGCCACGGCCCATCCATCGTCGTCGGATCCGGCGGCATCATGGCAGCCCTGGCACGCTCCATCTCGGACCAGGCACCCCGTACCCCCGGGCCGCAGCACCCGTCCGGACCGGTGCTGGCCGTCAGCGCTTCAGCCTCCAGCACCACGGCGGAACAAATCAACGACGCCATCTCCAATGGCTGGGAGGATGTTCCCGTACCGGCCGAACTGCTGCAGCGCGATGACAGCACGCTCGTGGCAGCCCTCGACGAACAGGTTTCCGCTGCCCTCCGGGCAGGCAGGAACGTGGTCGTGCACACCACGAGGGGTTCGGCTGATCCCCGCTACGGCACAGCTAAACCGGTGGATGCGGGCTATGTCGGCACGCTCATCGGCGGCATCGCCGCCAGGATGGCGAACGCCGGGCTGACCCGTGACGTCGCCGTCTGCGGCGGCGATACCTCCAGCCATGCACTCATCGCCATGGGCGTCCGCCAACTCCGGGTGTCGGACCAGTTCGTCACCGCAGGCCCAATCCTGAAAACCGACGGCGCCTCCGCCGTCGCAGGGTGCAGGCTGCTGCTCAAAGGCGGACAGGTCGGCCCTACCGATATCCTGCGCCGCTTCGCCGGCCAACTCCCCGGCTGACTCCCGGCAATTCCCTCCACGCATCACCAGAACCAACGAAAGGCGGCCCCCATGCGGGCAGTAGTCAAGAATGCAGCCGAGCGGGGCGTCACCTACGTCACCGACGCAGGCGACCCCAAAGCAACAGAAGGTTCCGTCGTCATCGAAGTCGGCGCGGCCTCCCTGTGCGGCACGGACCGTGAACTCTACGAATGGACCCCCTCAGCACAGGCGTTCAACCTCAACCTCCCGGTCATCCTCGGCCACGAAGGCGCAGGAACCATCGTCGAAGTCGGTCCCGGCGTCACCGGACTCAAGGTCGGCGACCAGGTCGCCCTCGAAAGCCACCTGACCTGCGGCCAGTGTTTCCCCTGCCGCACCGGCGACGCACACACCTGCGAACGTACCGGCATCCTCGGGATGCACATCGACGGCGTCTTCGCCGAGTACGCCTCCGTCCCCCAGGACATCTGCGTCAAGCTCCCCACCGGCCTGTCCCTCGAATCCGGCGCGCTGCTCGAAGCCGCAGGCGTCGCCGTGCACGCCATCCAGCGCGCCAACTACTCCGTCGCGGGCCGGGCCGTGCTCGTCAGCGGCGCCGGCCCGGTCGGACTCGTCGTCGTCAACCTGGCCCTGCTCATGGGCGCCAGCCACGTCATCGCCGTCGATCCCAACCCCTACCGGAGGGCCCAAGCCGAGAAACTCGGTGCGACCGCCCTGCACCCCAATGACGGCATCGTGGAGCGGTGCCGCGAACTGACCGGCCGCCGGGGAGGCTTCGACGTGGCCTTCGAATGCTCCGGCGCCCCCGGCACCCTGGCAACCCTCTTCGAAGCCGTCCGCCGCGAAGCCACCGTCATCACCGTCGGACACCCCAGCCGCCCCGCCGAAGTCGATATCGCCGCCTACATCAACAAAAAGGGCATCACCCTGCGCGGCATCTTCGGGCGCAGGCTCTGGGAAACCTGGGAACAAAGCCTCCTGCTCCTCGATTCCGGGAAGCTGGAACTGGACTGGCTCATCACCCACCGCAAGAAGCTCAGCGACATCGACGAAGCCGTCGAACTGCTCACCGCAGACGCCTGCAAAGTCCTGCTCATCCCGGGCCTGGCCTAAACACACCCCCACCGCGCGCACACCCCCCCGAACGCGCGGACCAAGCACACCCCAGCCATCCACAGGAGAAATCAATGTCGATTCCCATCAAGAAAGCCCTGGAAAAAGTTCCTGGCGGCATGATGCTGGTGCCCCTTGGCATCGGCGCCGTCATCCACACCCTCGCCCCGGACGCCGGAAAATTCTTCGGATCCTTCACCGGCGCATTCTTCACCGGCCTGGCACCACTCCTGGCCGTGTTCTTCGTCTGCCTCGGCGCAACACTCGAAGTGAAATCCACGCCTTACATCCTGAAAAAGGGCGGTGTGCTGCTCGGTTCCAAAATCCTCTTCGCCATCCTGATCGGCGTCATCGCCGGACGCTTCCTCGGCGAAGCACCCATCGACTCAGGGATCCTCGCCGGACTCTCAACCCTCGCACTGGTCGCCGCACTCAACGACACCAACGGCGGCCTCTACATCTCCCTCATGGGCCAGTACGGCCGCAAACGCGACGCCGGCGCCTACTCGATCCTGTCCCTGGAATCAGGCCCCTTCCTGACCATGGTCACCCTCGGCATCGCCGGGCTGTCCGCCTTCCCCTGGCAGGCACTCGTCGGCGCCATCCTCCCGCTGGCACTGGGCATGCTCCTGGGAAACCTGGACAAAAACATGCGTAATCTTCTGGCCCCGCTGGTCCCAGCAATGGTGCCGTTCCTCGGCCTGGCCCTCGGCCTGACCATCAACCTCAACGCAGTCGTCGAGGCAGGACTGCTCGGCATCGTCCTCGGCCTGTTCGTAGTCTTCGTCGGCGGCGCCGTGCTGCTGCTCGCCGACAAACTTACGGGCGGCGACGGCGTCGCCGGCCTTGCCGCAGCAACCACGGCAGGCAACGCCGCCCTCGTCCCGGCCATCATCGCCACAGCCAACCCCGTCTACGCCCCAGCCGCCGACCACGCCACCGTCCTGGTCGCAGCATCGGTCGTCGTCTCCGCAGTACTTTGCCCGATCGTGACCTCGGCATGGGCCCGCAGGGTGCAGAAGAAAGAGGGGCTGGCGGGCGCAGCAGATAAATCGTCCGAGCAGGAGGCGCCTGCCCCCAAGCATGCAGGCAGTACTCCGGAACTCACATAGCAGTACCAAAAGAAGAGGGCGGGGCGTGCACAACAGTGCCCGCCCCGCCCTGCCCCTATCCACCCGGACCCGGGGGCCGGACGCAGCATCAAGGCAGTAAGGAACACCATGTATGCAGACACCCAGTTGGTGAACGCTTTATTCCCTGAACCCCAGACCCGCCGGCTCGATTATCGACACTGGATTCACCTCTACCCGGGCGACAGGATGATCGTCAAACAACCCGGCTGCCCACCAGAATGGGGCACCGTCGACGACATCGCCGAAGATGCCTCATACTTCTGGGTCTGGCTTGACGGCCACAACAGAATCCTCATCTCCCACGGCGACGGCACCACCATCCACAAGATCCTCACCTGAGTTGTTCATTTGCAGAATCAACCAGACCGCCAGGTCCCGGCGATTTCAGGCACTTGGGTTATGGCAGAGGGAATCAGCTGTTCCGAATGGGATCCCTTTCCGGACGCGACGCCGCACTGCGGCTCACAATTCATCCACTAGGCTCGCTTTTGGTCCGTTGTGGGCTTGGACCCGGCTACGCCGGACTTATTGGGGGGCAGATCCATGGTGGGAACTGGCAGTACATCAAGAAGGGCGATGGGCCTGTCCCTGGTCCTGCCGGCGCTGGTTGTTGTGCTGTCGCTGGGACTGGCTGGGTGCACTTACGAGGGTGCTCCAACGCAAGCGGAACCGGCTGCCGTCCAGGCCACCCACGCTGCAGTTGCGTCTTCCGCCGCGAAGCCGCCCCTGGGTGGCGAAACTGTGCGGGACTCGTTTGGCAACGCGGACTTCTACACCACCGTTCCGGGAGACACCCTTTTGACTGTGGCGGCGGCGTACAAGTTATCCGAGGCTAAGGTCGCCGGTTTCAACGGACTCCAGCCCGGCACTCCCCTTGCTGCGGGCACACGGCTGCGGCTGATTCCGGGCGGTCCCATCCCGGGCGCGAGCGGCGCTGCCGTGGTTGACGCAAACGGCATTCCAACGGGTTACACAATCGAGCCCGAGGACAGCCTGGCTGGCATCACCTATCGGTTCAACCTGACGGATGAGCAGTTGGCGGAAGCCAACAAGGTCGCGTTCACGTACGAGAAGGGGAACGTCTACTTTATCCGGGCGGGCAACCACATCCAGCTCCAGAAAAACCCTGTTGATAGCAGATCCGGCCGAGGAACGAGTGTTAACAATTCCTTCGGCCAGACGGTCTTCTACACCACGGTCGAGGGCGACTCATTCGACAGCCTCGGATACAAATTCCGCTGCACTACCGACCAGTTGCTCCGGTGGAATCAGACCCTGACCGCTGATCGGCCCATCCCCGTAGGCACCAAGATCAGGCTCATGCCCGGTGAAGTCACGATCGACGGTGCACACGGTACCTTCACCACCGACGCCGACGGAATTCCCCTGACCTACACCACGGCAACCGGGGACACAGAGCGCCAGATCGCCTTCCGCTTCGGGATCCCCGAGATCGCGGATCTGGGATGGGCGAACCGACCACTCACCGGTACCAGCACCGTCTGGTACACCTTCACCGATCTGTCCTCCGGAGAGCTGGCGCCGGGCCAAACCATCAGCCTGAACCTGACCAAACCCATCCATCAATGAGGCCAAGAAACGGGCCACGAACCTTTTCGACGCTGACGTGTGCGGCCAAGGAAGTACCGGAAACCCCCGGAACAGCCATTGCCGACCGGCATTAATGGACCGTCCCAATGAAAGTGAACTTGTGGGTATCTTCAAGAGAAAACCTCCGGAAGCAAAGATAAATGATTCCGACCTGACATTCTTCACAGGTTCCGAGGCCAATGATTTCCGGGCCATCGCGCGCGAAGTCTTCGCCGGGATGGGACTGGAGGTCCACGTTCACGCTGGTCATGCTGTCGATGACTCGGGACGGGAGTTTGGCTTTTGGAACGTAGCTGTCGCCTGTAGTGAGCAGCCGCAGTCCAAGTGGCGAGACGTAATCCGCGACCACCTTCAACGTGTCCTGGCCAGCTTCGAAGCGCCCGATCCCTTCGACGTCATGACACCCTCAGAGGTATTGAAGCGGACCTTTGCGCGCCTTTACGACGAGGCGAGCATCCCAGGGATCGAAAGCTACCCACATAGGGAAATCGCGCCCGGCATCGTTCAGATGCTTGCCTTGGACCTCCCGGAGACCGTTGCCGTTTTCAACCATGACAATGCGAACAAGTTCGGGGGATGGGAAGCCCTCGGAAGGCAGGGCCTCGAAAACCTCCGCGGGTTGGAACCCGAACAGCTGGAAATCCTCGCTGCACCCGGAGGGGGTACCTTCAATGCCCTCCTGGGTGAGTCCGTTTACACTGCGAGCCGGGCCCTGCTTCTTCCTTCCATGGCGGAAGAACTCACAGGTCAACGCGTTCAAGAGCAGCTCGGGTGGCTTATGAGCATCCCGAACCGGCACCAAGTTCTCTGGCACATCATCGAAGACAACACCGTCATCAATGCGGTTAACGGAATGGCCCGATTCACGGCCCTGGGATACGCCGATGCGGCCGGATCGGTAAGTCCGCACGTCTTCTGGTGGAACGGCACAAGTTACGAACAGCTCACCCACCTCCGCGAGGACGGCGGCCTGGCGGTCCACGTCAGTCCAGCCTTTCAGTCTGTCCTGGAATCGGTAGCTGCCGACAGTTAGCGCGTTGCAGAAGGGTCCGCTACGGCACGCGCGTAAAGGGATCCCTTGGAGACGCCTCGCAGCAATTGTTGATGGCCCCGCGCACCAACTCCAGGCTCCGAGTGACGCTGCCGGGAGCAACAAGCGCAGGCGGACGCCTACTCCGCCGCACCCCACAGTGCCTTGCGCAGCAGCCGCTTCAATTCCTGGGACTCATCCTGCGTCAGACCGGCCAGCTGCTTCAGCTCGGCCTCGTCCAGGGCCGCGCGGGCCTTGGTGTGCATCTTCCGGCCCTCGGCGGTGGAGATGATGATCTTTGCCCGCCGGTCCTGCTTCCCTTGCGCCCGCTCCACCAAGCCGCGGCGTTCCAGGTCGTCCACCAGCGTCACCACCTGGCTGGGGTCCAGGCTCAGGAAGTCGGCCAGTTCCCGCTGCGTTGGCTCCAGCCCGCTGCACGCCAGGGTCAGGACGGAAAAGGAGCGCTCCCGCAGGCCGAAATCTGACAGCGCCTTGTTGTTCAGGACCGATCCCGCCGCGTGCAGTTTGGCCAGCAGCAGGCCGACGTCACTTCCGATCTTGGCTGCCGCGAGGCGCGGGGTCTGAACGTCTGTGCCCAAGATGGCCATCACAACTCCGGTACTGGTAAAAAACAATCGTTGACTTTTTCAATGATCCGTATTTTCATTGATCCCAACAAGGATCTCACACCGCCGTGGGATCGACCCCACCGGCTTCGGCCGGCGCATGCGAAGGAGCAGGCCATGAGTTTGAACGGCAAAGTAGCCATCGTTACCGGCAGCGGGCAGGGCCTCGGCCTGGCCTATGCAAGGGAACTGGCGCGCCAGGGCGCCGCCGTCGTCATCAATGATGTCAACGCCGACACCGCCGCGCAGGCGGTGGCCCAGATCGAGGCCGACGGCGGCCGCGCCACCGCCGTGGTGGTCCCGGTGGGAACCACGGACGCCGCCAAGGCGCTGGTGGCCGGCGCCGTGGACGCGTTCGGCGGCCTGGACATCCTGGTCACCAACGCCGGCATCCTCCGCGACAAGTCCCTGCTGAAGATGACGGACGAGGACTTCGACCTGGTGATCAACGTCCACCTCAAGGGCACCTTCACCTGCGTCCGCGAGGCCTACGCCTACTTCAAGGAACACAACGTCCAAGGCCGAATCATCACCATCGGTTCGCCCACCGGCCAGCGCGGCAACTTCGGCCAGACCAACTACGCCGCTGCCAAGGCCGGCATCGTAGGCATGGTCCGCACCTGGGCCCTGGAAATGAAGAAGGCCGGCGTGACGGTCAACAGCGTCATCCCCGTGGCCGCCACCGCCATGACCAAGACCGTGCCATATTTCCAGAAGGCAGTGGAGGCCGACGAGCGGGGCGAGGCCATGCCGTCCTTCTTCCGCCACGACCTGGGCTTTGGAACGGCCGACGACGTCTCCGGCCTGGTTGCCTACCTCGCCTCCGACGAGGCAGCCAACATCACCGGCCAGGCCATCGGCGCCGGCGGTGACCGGCTCCAGGTCTGGACCCACCCGGAAGCGGCCACCACCGAGTACCGTGAGGGCGGCTGGAGCTACGAGGCGCTGCAGGAAAACGCCGGCCGGCTGTTCACCGCCGAAACGCTCCAGAGCTACGGCGAGGAATTCCTCCCGCTGCCGGAGGACCTGAAGCCCGCACAGCCCGCCGAGGCCCGCTGACCATGGCCGACCGCTACGAACTGGGCATCGACCCGGCAAAGCTCGATGCCATCGACATGCACGTCCACCTCGAGGTGGACAGCTGCGGCCACGGCTCCCTGCCGGAGGAACTGACCGAAGCCTCGGCCAAATACTTCAAGGCCGAGGACCGCGCCCCTTCCCTGGACCGCATCGCCGAGGTCTACCGCGAACTGAACATGGCCGCCGTCGTCTTCACCGTGGACGCCCGCACCCAGCTCAAGCACGAGCCCAACAGCATCCCCGAACTCATCGCCGGTGCTGCCCGGAACAATGACGTCCTGATCCCGTTCGGCAGCGTGGACCCGCGCACCGGCGAGGACGCCATCGCCGGCGCCAAGCACCAGGCAATCGAACTCGGCGCCCGCGGCTTCAAGTTCCACCCCTCCCTGCAGGGCTTCGACCCCTCCAGCGAGCGCTTCTACCCGCTCTGGGAAACCCTCCAGGAACTGGGCCTGCCCGCCATCTTCCACACCGGCCAAAACGGCATGGGCGCGGGCCTTCCCGGCGGCTTCGGCATCAAGCTGGCCTACTCCAACCCCCTGCTGCTGGACGCCGTGGCCGCTGACTTCCCCGGCCTGCAGATCATCATGGCCCACCCGTCCGTGCCGTGGCAGGACGAGGCCAACTCCATCGCCACCCATAAGGCCAACGTGTTCATCGACCTTTCCGGCTGGTCGCCCAAGTACTTCCCGGAATCGCTGGTGAAAGGGGCCAACTCCTACCTCCAGGACAAGGTGCTGTTCGGCACCGACTTCCCGCTGATCACCCCGCAAAAGTGGCTCGGCGCGTTCGCGGACCTCCCGCTGAAGGACGAGGTCCGGCCCAAGATCCTCAAGGACAACGCGGTCCGCCTCCTCGGGCTGGGTGGCTGAGATGGCGCTGACGACGGCGGAAGCCGGCCTGGGTGCCCGGCTCTACGAGGCAGCGGACTGGTACGACGCCGAGTCCCTCCTCACACCCGAAGAGCGCCAGGTCCTGTGCCGCCTGCGGTCATTTCTGGACGTGGAAGCCAAACCGCTCCTCGCCGACTACTGGGAACGCGGTGAGTTTCCGGAGCAGCTCGCCCGGCCGCTGATCGACCTCGACCTGATGGAACCTGCCGAACTCACTGGCGCCGCAGGTGCAGAACGCAGTCCGGCCCGCGGAATCTACCAGGGCTTCCGGATCTTCGAGCTTGCCCGCACGGACGCGTCCCTGGCCACCTGGTACACCGCCCAGGCCGGCCTGTTCCGGACAGCCATCCGCGTGGGTGCCTCTCCGGGACAGCAGGCCGAATGGATGCCCAAGGTCATCGACTTCTCGCTCAAAGGCGTTTTCTCCCTGACCGAACCAGAGTCCGGGTCGGACATCGCCGGCGGACTCTCCACCACCGCACGGCGGCAGCCCGACGGCAGCTGGATCCTTGACGGGGCAAAACGCTGGATCGGCGGCGCAGCCACCGCGGACGTCCTCGCAGTATTCGCCCGGGACACCGCGGACGGGCAGGTCAAGGCCTTCCTCGTGGACCGGACGGCCGACGGCGTCACCCTGGAGAAAATCCACGGGAAGACCTCGCTGCGGATGATGCAGAACGCCCACATCACCCTCACCGGTGTCCGCGTCCCCGATGCCATGCGGCTGCACAACGTGAACTCCTTCAAGGACGTAGCCGCGATGCTCCGGGCCATGCGCTCGGACGTCGCCTGGATCGCCACCGGCATCGCAGCCGGTGCCTTCGAGGCCGCCCTCACCTACGTCAATGAACGCCGGCAGTTCGGACGCACCCTCGGGTCCTTCCAGCTGGTCCAGGAGAAACTGGCCCGAATGCTCGGCAACGTCACGGCCAGCCTGTCCCTGGTGGTCAGGCTCACCGAACAGCAGGCCAACGGCATCTACCGCGACCAGGACTCCGCCCTGGCCAAGATGCAAACTTCCCTGTTCATGCGCGACACCGTAGCCCTGGCCCGCGAAGTGGTGGGCGGCAACGGCATCACCCTCGCCACCGACGTCGCCCGCTTCCACGCCGACGCCGAAGCCGTCTACTCCTACGAAGGCACCCACGACATCAACGCCCTCATCATCGGCCGCGCCCTCACCGGCGAAAGCGCGTTCACCCGCTAAAGCCCCTTCATCCCCAAATCTCAAAACCCACACACCAGCCCAGGAGGCAACGATGCCCAATCTCGTGGTCGATTTCGACACCCTGCTCACCCTGTCCGGCAAGGACCTCGGCACCACCGACTACCGCCAGATCACCCAGGACCAGATCAACCAGTTCGCGGACGCCACGGACGACCAACAGTGGATCCACACCGACCCCGAGCGCGCCAAGGACGGCCCGTTCGGCGCCCCGATCGCCCACGGCTTCCTCACGCTGTCCCTGATCATCCCGTTCTGGGGCGAGCTGTTCGACGTCGAAGGCGTCACCACCAAGGTCAACTACGGCCTGGACAAGGTCCGCTTCACCTCACCGGTCACCGTGGGCTCCAAGGTCCGCATGCAGGCCACCATCGCCGACGTGACCGAGGTCAAGGGCGGCGCCCAGATCAAGGTCAACGCCACCATCGAGATCGAAGGCCAGGAACGCCCGGCCGTCGTCGCCGAATTCCTCGCCCGCTTCTACAAATAGGACGCTTCTACAAGTAAGCCGCTTCTGCACGTGGGCCGCTTCTTCACGTAGGCGGCACCACCGGCAGCAACCCTTCACAGCCTCGGCGGCACCCAACGGGCACCGCCTCCCCAGGCAACCCCAAAAACCCGTCCCCCTCCCTACCCCATTCCTCCGTCTTTAGGAACAGCCATGTCAGGACACACCACGCTCGCACCCGCGGGCAATGCCGCCAAGCGCAAGGAAGCGCGCACGGTCATCCTGTCCAGCTATCTGGGCAGCACCATCGAGTTCTACGACTTCCTGCTGTACGCCACCGCCGCAGCCGTGGCCTTCCCCAAGGTCTTCTTCGCCGGCATGGACGACTGGGTGGGCGTCGTCGCAGCCTATGCCACCTTCGCCGCCGGGTACGTGGCCAGGCCGCTGGGCGGGGTGATCTTCGGCCACTTCGGCGACAAGGTGGGCCGCAAGGGCATGCTGATCATCTCCATGGCGGTGATGGGCATCGCCTCCACCCTCATTGGCCTGATTCCCGGTGCCGGCGTCATCGGGCCCTGGGGCGCCGTGATCCTGGTGCTGCTGCGGGTCTGCCAGGGCATTGCCGTCGGCGGGGAATGGGGCGGCGCGGCGCTCATGGCTCTGGAGCACGCCGACCCCAAACGGAGGGGTTTCGCCGCCTCCTTCGTCAACGCCGGCGCCCCCACCGGTGCCGTGCTGGGCACCGTGGTGATGGGCATCTTCTCGGCGCTGCCGCAGGACGCGTTCCTTGCCTGGGGTTGGCGGATTCCGTTCCTGCTGTCCTTCGTGCTCCTGATCGTGGGCATGTTCGTCCGCCTGCGGGTCTCCGAAAGCCCCATCTTCGCCGAGGCAGTGGCCAAGGAAAGCACGCATGGCGCCCAGCGGAAGATTCCGCTGCTCGAGGTGCTGCGCCGGCCCAAGGCCCTGGTCATGATCATGTTCGCCGGCGCCGCCGGGTTCGGCCTGCAGGTGGTCCTGCCCACCTTCTCGGTGACCTACGCCGTCTCCAAGGGCGCCCCGCAGCAGGGCGTCCTCTACGCCTTTGCGGGGGCTTCCGCCATCTCCATCATCTTCGTCCTCCTGGGCGGCCGCCTCTCCGACCGCTTCGGCCGCCGCCCGGTGATGATCGCCGGCCTTGCCCTGTTCATCGCCTACCTCTTCCCAATGTTCGGCATGCTCGGCTCGGGCAACGTGGGGTTGGTTTTCCTGGCCTTCACCGTGGCGCTCATCCTGCACTCCTCCCTCTACGGGCCGCTTGCAGCGTTCGTGTCCGAACAGTTCGGCACCACCTCCCGCTACACCGGCGCCGCCGTGGGCTACCAGCTGGCCACGCTTATCGGTGCCGGCTTCACCCCGGGCATCGTCGCCGGCCTCTACAAGGACTCCGGCCAGAACATCCTCCCCGTGGTGGTGTTCCTTGCCGGCATGGCCCTCGTCTCGATTGTGTTCATCGCCCTGACGCGGGAATCTAAGAACAACGACCTCACCACGGTCCGTTAGGAGAACCATGGACAACAACGGAGTTGGCTCCTGGCTGCACCGCCGGCGCGCAAAATCCGGTGCCAAGACGGCGCTCCTGTCCGGAGCCGGCACAGCCGCCGCCGCCCTCAGCTACGGGGAACTGGCCGAGCGGGCCGACCGCCTGGCCAACGCACTCCGGGACAGGGGAGTGGCCAAGGGGGACCGGGTGGCCTACCTGGGGGAGAACCACCCCTCCTTCGTGGAAACTTTCTTCGCCTGCGGGCTCCTGGGCGCGATCTTCGTGCCGCTCAACACCCGCCTCGCCCCGCCTGAGCTGCAGTTCCAGCTGCAGGATTCGGGCGCCCGGCTCCTGGTCCACGCCGACGCCCTGGGCGCCCTGGCGTCCGCCGCGGTGGCGGACACGGAAGTCAGCCACCGCCTGATCGTAGCGGCCGACGCCGGGACGGAACCTTCCGCCGTGACGTCACCGGCCGCCGTCGAACAGTCCGTCACGGTGGAGCAGTACGGGGAGGCGCTGCAGGCGGCAGCTGCCGAACCCATCGACGTGCCAGTCGGCCATGACGACGGCGCGATGATCCTCTACACCTCGGGAACCACCGGCAAGCCCAAGGGGGCCCTCCTGACGCACGGGAACATCACGTGGAACTGCATCAACACCATCGTGGACATGGACGTGAACCGCAACGATGTGGCGCTGATGATCTCGCCGCTGTTCCACGTGGCGTCGCTGGACATGGGGCTGCTGCCGATGCTGCTGAAGGGCGCCACCGTGGTCCTGGAGGCCAAGTTTGATCCCGCCCGGGTCCTGGAGCTCATCCAGGAACACAGGGTGACCACCCTCAACGGGGTGCCCACCACGTTCCAGATGCTGTGCGAGCATCCCGGCTGGGCCGCGGCCGACCTCAGCTCGCTGGACAAGCTGACCTGCGGCGGCTCCGCCATTCCCCGGCGCGTCCTGGATGCGTACGAGGACCGCGGCATCGGCTTCACCAGCTGCTACGGGATGACCGAATCAGCGCCCGGTGCCACCATGCTGCCCGTTGACCGTTCCCGGGACAAGGCCGGCTCGGCAGGCCTGCCGCACTTCTTCACCGACGTCCGGATCGCCGATCCCCTGGGCGGCGCAACCGCCCCCGGCGAGGTGGGGGAGATCCAGGTCTCCGGGCCCAACGTGATCAAGGAGTACTGGAACCGGCCGGAGGCCACCGCCGCCAGCTATGCCGACTCACGCTGGTTCCGCTCGGGGGACATGGGCTACCGGGACCCGGAAGGCTTCCTGTTCGTCTCGGACCGGCTCAAGGACATGATCATCTCCGGCGGCGAAAACATCTACCCGGCAGAGGTGGAAGCCGTCATCGCGGAACACCCCGCCGTCAGCAGCGCAGCGGTCATCGGTGTCAGCGACGAGAAATGGGGCGAGGTCCCCCAGGCGATCGTGACGCTTCGCGAGGGGGAATCCCTCACCGGTGATGAGCTGCGCAGTTTCCTGGACGGCCGGCTGGCCCGGTACAAAATCCCCAAGTCGCTGGTAGTGATCGACGAGATGCCCCGCACCGCCAGCGGCAAGATCCGCAAGATGGAGCTCCGCAAGCAGGTCTGACGGAGGACATCCCACGGTCCACCTTGCCGGGGGCCGTGGGGGTCCCGCCGTTGTTACCGTTCACGGTCATCAATTGGCGGAATCCTATAGGACAGTGCCACCATAATTGGATGCTTGAGGCAACTAAACCCCACAATTCCCCGGACGGGACCCCCGTCAACCCTGCGCTCGAAGCGGAAAGCAGGATCGCCCGCGTCGCCGTGACGGTGTTCCCCATCCTCGTGGTGGTGGCAGGAGTTATCGGCTTCCTGCTTCCAGGCGTCTTCAAGCCCATCGCGCCGAGTGTGCCCTACCTGCTGGGCATCATCATGTTTTGCATGGGACTGACCCTGACGCCGCCGGACTTTGCTGCGGTGGCCAAGCGGCCATGGGCGGTGGCGCTGGGAATCGTTGCCCACTACATCATCATGCCCGGCGCCGGCTGGCTGATTGCCGGTGCCCTGAACCTCGAGCCCGAGCTCGCCGTCGGCGTCATCCTGGTGGGATGCGCCCCGTCCGGAACCGCCTCCAACGTGATGGCGTTCCTGGCCAAGGGCGACGTTGCGCTCTCGGTGGCGGTAGCGTCCGTTTCCACCCTGATCGCCCCGATCGTCACCCCGTTGCTGGTCCTGTTCCTGGCCGGCTCCTACCTCCAGATCGACGCCGCCGGCATGGTCCTGGACATCGTCAAGACCGTGCTGCTGCCGGTGGTCGCCGGCCTGCTTGCCCGGCTGTTCCTCAAGAAGCTCGTGGCCAAGGTGCTGCCCGCGCTGCCGTGGGCCTCCGCCGTCGTGATTTCCCTGATCGTGGCCATCGTGGTGGCCGGCAGCGCCAGCAAGATCATCGGTGCCGGGGCCATCGTGTTCCTCGCCGTCCTGCTGCACAACGGCTTCGGCCTGGGCCTTGGCTACCTGGCCGGGAAGCTGGGGCGCCTGGACGACAAGGCACGCCGTGCCCTTGCCTTTGAAGTCGGGATGCAGAACTCCGGGCTGGCCGCCACCCTGGCCACCGCCCACTTCAGCCCCCTCGCGGCGCTGCCGTCCGCCGTCTTCTCGCTCTGGCACAACGTGTCCGGTGCCATCGTGGCCGCGTGGCTGGCACGCCGGCCACTGCAGGACAAGCAGGCCTGACCGGCACCCTCCAGCGCTCCAACTGGGCGGAACCGGGCCTGTTTCCCCCTCTCTGTTCTGGGTATGGATCCGGTAGGGACAGCGCCGTTTCGACGCTGCCCGCCGGTTCCTGCGAGGAGATGGACAGATGGCCCGGATCGACCGAATAGCTGAACCCTGGGGGACACGGACGCCGTACGGCAGCGGCGGTGACTGGCCCGTCAGGGTGGACACCCACCTGGCCGAGGGGGTAAGCCCGGAGGACGTGGACCGGTGGGTCCAGACGGCATCGCTCCTGCATTCGAACGGCGACGCCATGGACATCGCCGTCAAGGACAACAGGATCGTCGGTGTCCGGGGACGGGCCGTGGACCGGGTGAACCACGGCCGGCTGGGACCGAAAGACCTGTACGGCTGGCAGGCCAACGCCTCCCCGGACCGGCTCACCAAACCCCTCATCCGCGAGGGCGGGAAACTGGTGGAAACGGACTGGGACACCGCCATGCAGCGCATCGTGGACAAGTCCAAGGCGCTGCTGGCGGAGCAGGGCCCCAGCGCCCTGGGCTTCTATACCACCGGCCAGCTCTTCGCCGAGGAGTACTACACCCTGGGCACCGTGGCCCACGGCGGCATCGGCACAAACCATGTGGACGGGAACACCCGGCTGTGCACGGCCACGGCAGGGGAGGCGCTGAAGGAATCCTTTGGCTGCGACGGGCAGCCCGGCTCCTACACCGACGTGGACCACGCCGACGTCATCGCCCTGTACGGGCACAACGTGGCGGAAACCCAGACCGTCCTCTGGACCCGGATGCTGGACCGGCTGGCCGGGCCCAACCCGCCGAAGGTCATCTGCGTGGACCCGCGCATGACCCCCGTGGCCAGGGCCGCCACCGTGCACTTGGCTCCACGGCCCGGCACCAACGTGGCCCTCATGAACGGCATCCTGCACGAAATCATCACCAACGGCTGGGTGGACCAGGAGTACATCCAGGCGCACACGGTGGGGTATTCAGAACTCGAAAAAGAGGTCAAGAACTATCCGCCGGCCCTGGTGGCGGAAATCTGCGGTGTCCCGGCCGAACAGATCCGGGAGGCGGCCGGCATCATCGGCCACGCCGAGCGGCTGCTGTCCACGGTGCTGCAGGGCTTCTACCAGTCCAACCAGGCCACCGCCGCCGCCGTCCAGGTCAACAACATCAACATCATCCGCGGCATGCTAGGCAAGCCCGGCTGCGGCATCCTGCAGATGAATGGCCAGCCCACGGCGGAGAACACCAGGGAATGCGGGGCCGACGGCGACCTTGCCGCCTTCCGGAACTGGTCCAACGATGCCCACATCCAGGACCTCGCCCGTGTGTGGAACGTTGACCCCATGTCTATCCCGCACTACTCGCCGCCCACCCACGTCATGCAAATGATGCGGTACGTGGAGGACGGGTCCATCCGGATGCTCTGGGTCAGCGGCACCAATCCGGCCGTCTCACTGCCGGAACTGGCACGCATCCGCAGCATCCTGGCGCAGGACCGCCTGTTCCTGGTGGTGCAGGACATCTTCCTGTCCGAGACCGCCCAACTGGCCGACGTCGTACTCCCGGCCGCCACCTGGGGCGAAAAGACGGGCACCTTCACCAACGCGGACCGCACCGTCCACCTCTCCGAGAAGGCCGTGGACCCGCCCGGTGAGGCCAAGGCGGACCTGGAGATCTTCATCGACTACGCCCACCGCATGGGCCTGAAGGACAAGGACGGCCAGCCCCTGATCAAGTGGCACGATCCCGAGTCCGCCTTCGAGGCCTGGAAGGAATGCACCCGCGGCCGGCCCTGC
This sequence comes from Pseudarthrobacter phenanthrenivorans, assembly GCF_000813845.1. Lineage (GTDB taxonomy): Bacteria > Actinomycetota > Actinomycetes > Actinomycetales > Micrococcaceae > Arthrobacter > Arthrobacter phenanthrenivorans_B. Next base: position 69,342 of record NZ_JWTB01000016.1, on the reverse strand, counting down.
GACTACACCGGCATCACCTACGGCAAGCTGCGCGGCGGTTCCGGCATCCAGTGGCCCTGCAACGAGGAGAACCCGGACGGCACCGAGCGGATCTACGCGGACGGGAAGTTCTGGGCGCACCCCGAGTACTGCGAAACCTACGGCCGCGACCTCATCACCGGCGCCCCCGTGGAGCCCACGGAATACAAGGCGCTGAACCCGGAGGGCAAGGCGGTGATCAAGGCCGCCGAATACATGCCGCCGCACGAACTGCCCAGCCAGGACTTCCCGCTCCAGCTCATCACCGGCCGTACGCTCTACCAGTTCCACACCCGCACCAAGACGGGACGGGCCCCGGAGCTCCAGGCGGCCGCGCCTGACGTCTGGGTTGAGTTGTCAGCGGACGACGCCGGCGCGTACGGGATCGCCGAAGGTGACCTTGCCGAGGTGGAGACGCCCCGCGGTTCGGTCCGTGCCAAGGTGCGGATCAGCGGCATCCGGAACGGCGTCCTCTTCCTGCCCTTCCATTACGGCTACTGGGACACGAAGGGCGGACACCAGCCGGACGGGGCCGGGCGGGCAGCGAACGAACTGACCATCACCGACTGGGATGCGGCGTCCAAGCAGCCCATCTTCAAGACGGCGGCAGCCCGCATTACCCGCATTTCCGGTGGCGACGGGCCCTCTTCGGCGCCCACCACCACGGCGTCGGCTCCGGCCGGGGAATTCGCCGAAGGGGCCAGGACCAAGGGAATTTTGAGCGCCCTGGCGGATGAATCCATGGACGCGGCAGGAGGGGCACGATGAAATTCGGGCTGGTACTCGAGGAAATGCACCGGTCCGAAAACGACCTGGCACACCACCTGCTGGTGGTCTCCGAGCGGCACAAGGTGGACCACGAGATCTACCACCTGGCCCGGGACCTGGCGCGCTGGTCGCAGCAGCACGTGCGGGACATCGCGGACATCGCCAAGAACTACGGCCAGGACCTGGACCCGGAGCCGCGCAGCGAAGCAGGACTGATGGAGACCCTCCGGGAGAAGGGCAGCGAGATGGTGGGCCGGCGTCCGGAAACCGGGATGCTGCTGCTGCGGGACCTCCGCGAGCTCTACCTGAAGGCCTGCGGCGTCTCCGCCGACTGGGAGCTGCTGGCCCAGGCCGCACAGGGGATGAAGGACCAAAACTTGCTGGGCCTGGCGCAAAAATGCCATCCCCAGACAATCCGCCAGATGAAGTGGGCCAACGGCAAGCTGAAGGAATCGGCCACCCAGATCCTGGTCAGCTGAACGTCAGGCCCGGGATCACCCGGCGTCCCGGGCCTGCTCCAGGTGTGCCACCAGCGCCTGCATCTGCTGCGCAGTCCAGGGCAGCGCCCTGCTGAGCTCAGCACTGTTCTCCGCCCACATGGCACGCGCGGCCGCCTTGGTGCCCTCGCTGCCATGGAACCGTGAGCCCAGCTCATCCCAGCGGCGCACCAGCTCCCGGGCCTCGGCGCTGGTGGCCTGAACCCCGGCGTCGACCTGGCGCAGGCCCTCCTGAACCAGGCCCGCCCATTGGGTCCGTGATTCATCCACGGCATCCGGGCCCAGCTGCGCCCGCCGCTCGTCCAGCTCCCGGCGCTGGTCCTCTGTGAAGTAGTCCTCAAACATGCTCATCCTTTCCAGTACGGTGATGAAATCGGTGGGGCCGGCCTCCCCGTGATGGTCGATGCGTTCCAGCAGGCGGCCGATTGTCTGTTGGAGCTCCTCCAGCCGGCCGGCCTGGACCCGCAAGGCCTCAAGCTGCCGGAGCAACAGGTCTTTCACGGGCCCCGGGCCGCCGCCGGACCCATCCAGCACGGTCCCGATGTCACCCAGGGGAACCCCCAGGCTGCGCAGGGCGCGGATGCTGTAGAGGCGCTGCAGGTCCTGCTCGGTGTACCGCCGGTGCCCGGCAGGAGTCCGTCCGCTTGCCCGCAGCAGGCCGATGCTGTCGTAGTGGTGCAGCGCCCGGACCGTCACGCCCGTCGCGGCGGCCAGTTCCCCGACGCTCCAGCAGGCGCCCTTTTGGTATTCCATACCGCCAACGGTAGGTCCTGACGCCGCGTCAGGTTCAAGCCCGCCAATGCAGCAATGCCGCCCGCGCAGCTCAGCCTGGTTTCAGGCGGAGTGTGCGCCCGTTCCGAAGTAGTTTCATTCAGTGAAACCTGCGGCGCCACCGGTCCCGCGGATGGACCAAAGTTGAGTGCATGAGCGCGGGCCGCACCGGCCCGCATCCGGCAACGCAGGACAGAACGGCGCGGTACACATGGAGTCAACGACGACGGCACAGCGGATCCTCCGGGGCATCGAGTTCGCGCGGCCCCGGAACGCAGACCCGCTGCTGCTGGACCTCTACCTCCCGGAGGAAACCCGGCCCGGGTCTGCCGCTGGAGAAGGTCCCCAAGGCCGCGGCCTGCCCGCCGTCCTCCACCTCCACGGCGGCGGGTGGCGGACCGGGGAACGGTCCTCGATGGGGCCGGTGGTGGATGGCTTCGGTTTCAACCCCATCGCGCAGTTGGTGGCCGCCGGCTTCGCGGTTGCCTCCGCGGACTACCGGCTGACCACCGCCGCCACCTTCCCGGCCCAACTGGTGGATGCCAAGGAGGCCGTCCGCTGGCTGCGGGCGCACGCGGCAGACCATGGGATCGATCCGGACCGCATCTACGCCTGGGGCGACTCCGCCGGCGGTCACCTCGCCTGCCTCCTTGGCCTGACCGCTGGGTCCACGGCCTTTTCGGAGCACGGCGCCGGGACAAGTCACGACGCCGGCACAAGCCACGACGCCGGCACAAGCCAGGGCGCGGACGAGGCCATGGCTGACGGCCCCGCCTACCGCGCCGCCGGCGACGCCGTTGCCGCGGTGGCGGCCTGGTACCCGCCGACGGACCTGGTCCGGATGGGGGCGCAGGCCCGGCCGGACGCCGTCGCCACCGCCAATGACCCCGGCTCCCGCGAGGCCCTCCTGCTCGGGGCGCAGCCGGCGGAGGCCCCCGCGAAAGCCGCGGCAGCGAGCCCCCTCACCTACGTGCATCCGGACGCGCCGCCCTTCCTCCTCATCCACGGCACAGCGGACCGCTTCGTCCCCGTGGCCCAGTCCGCCAGCCTTGCCGAGGCGCTGGAAGGCGCGGGCATCGACGTCGAACTCCTCCTCCTGCAGGACGCCGACCATATGTGGTCCACGCCGCACGGCGGCAGCGACGCCGCCGTGCAGGCCACCGCGGCAACCATCGATTTCTTCCGCCGCCAGGCGAACCAGCATTGATCTGACGCATTCCGCCGGGACGCCACGCGTCCGGACCAGACCTGAAAGGCCCTCCATGCAGTTCATTGGCATCAACCACCACGGCGAACCCTGGGCGGCAGCCCTTGCCGGTTCCCGCGTTCTCCCGCTCGCTTCCGTCACGGACTTCTGGACGGACGCCGAGGGCTGGCAGGACAAGGCAGCCTCACTCGCCGCCGGCACCACCAGCGGAACGTCCGACGCCGGCACCTGGCTGGAGCGCGGCAGCGTCACTGAGGTGCCGCTGGTCCCCGCTTCCGCGCGGGTCATCTGTGTGGGACTGAATTACAGGGCGCACGCCGCCGAGGGCAGCTACAAGGACCAGGAACTGCCGCCGTACCCCACTCTGTTTGGCCGCTGGACCGCCTCCCTGTCGGTGGGCAACGTGCCGGTGCCCGTCCCTGCCGGCGAAGCGGGGCTGGACTGGGAAGGCGAGGTAGCCGCCTACATCGGCCGCCGCGCCGAATCCGTGGATGAGGCGGCCGCGGCGGAGGCCGTCTTTGGCTACTCCACCTTCAACGACATCACTTCCCGGCGGGCCCAGAAGCTCACGTCGCAGTGGACCCTGGGCAAGAACGGTGATTTCAGCGGACCGCTGGGCCCCCTGGTCAGCCGCGACGAGGTGGGCGACCTCCGGGACGGCCTGCAGGTCCGCACCCTGGTGAACGGCGTCGAGGCGCAGAACGGCAACACCCGGGACATGATCTTCTCCGTCCCGGCCATCGTCGCCCTGATCAGCGAAACCTTCACCCTGCACCCCGGGGACGTCATCGCCACCGGCACCCCGGAAGGCGTGGGCTACGCCCGCACCCCGCAGTGGCTGCTGCAGCCCGGCGACACGGTGGACGTGGAGATCGAGAAGCTGGGCACCCTCACCACACCCGTCGGCGATGGTTCGCTCCGGAGCCGTGCCTGATGGCCACCGTCCCGGACTTCCCGGCAGCAGGCCTCCCGGAGGAGGCGCAGGTCCTGATCGCCGGCGGCGGCCCCAGTGGACTGTTCCTGGCCCTGGACCTGGCCTCGCGGGGCATCCGCAGCACCGTCATCGAACCCCGCACCGCCGTGGACCATACGCGGCCGAGGGCCAAGACCACCAACGCCCGAACCATGGCGCACCTGCGCCGCCTGGGCCTCGCGGAACTGCTCCGGGACGCATCGCCGCTGCCCGTGGACTACGCGCAGGACGTCATCTTCTGCACCGGCCTCACCGGGCCTGCCGCGCATGAACTGCGCCGGTTCCGCAATGCCTTCCAGCTGGTTCCCGGCCGCTACGGCCCGCAGCCCGAATGCGGCCAGCAGGTGCCCCAGCCCGTCCTGGAGGAGGTGCTGCGCTCCGTCGCCGCGGACAACCCGCTGGTCACGTTCGTGACGGGTTGGTCCGTCACGCGGGTCGACGGGGTGGATGGTGTGGAAGGCGCACCCTACGCCGTCGTGGCAGCCAGTCCCGGGGGCACCGAACGCACCATCACCGCGGAGTACGTCATTGGTGCCGACGGCGGATCCTCCGCCGTGCGTCGCAGCCTGGGGCTGCGGCTGGAGGGCGGCTCCGCGGCCCTGTCCAACATCAGCATCCTGTTCCGCTCGGACTCCCTCGGGCCGGCGATCGGACTGGACCCCGCCGTCCAGTACTGGGTGGTGGGGGCGGAGACCTCGGGGATGGTGGGGCCGATGGACCTGGCCGGAACCTGGTGGGCGATCGTCCAGGGCGTGGACCCTTCTGTCACCGTCACCGACCCGGACGCCGCTGCCATGGTCCGTGCCCTGGTGGGCGCCGAGGTGGACATCGAGGTCCTGGCCACTGACCCCTGGACCGCCCGCATGCTCCTGGCTCCCGAGTACAGCCGCGGGCGCATCTTCCTGGTGGGGGACGCCGCACACCTGAATCCGCCGTGGGGCGGCCACGGCTTCAACACCTGCATTGGTGACGCTGCCAACCTTGCCTGGAAACTCGCCGCCGCCATCAACGGCTGGGCGGGCCCGGCACTCCTGGCCAGCTACGGGGAGGAACGCCGGCCGGTGGCCGCCCGCACCATCCGCGACGCCGCCGACAACGGCAAGGCCCTGGCGTACCACTTCGCCGACCCCGGGCTCACCACCGCCGGCCCGCGTGGCGACGCCGCGCGGGCCGCAGCCCACGCGGCGCTGGCCGTCAAGCAGAGCGAGTTCGACTCCTTGGGCCTGGTGCTGGGGTATTCGTACGCGGACTCATCATTGGTGGTGCCTGACGCCCTGCCGGTTCCGGCCGAGGACCCCATCCGCTATGTTCCTTCGGCGAACCCGGGCGCCCTGCTCCCGCATGCCTGGCTGGCGGACGGCACGTCGCTGTACAGCCACCTTGGAACCGGCTTCACCCTGCTCGCCGACGCCGGCGCGCTGGGCGGGGTGCCCGCCGCGACTCTTTTCGAGCCGGTGCTGGCGGCCGCCGCGCGGACGGGCATTCCGGTGACGGTCGCCGTCGTCGGACCCGCCGACGACGGAACGCACCTTTCCCACATGTGGGGCGCGGGCACCCTGCTGGTCCGCCCCGACCAGCACGTCGCCTGGCGGGGAAATTCCGCCCCGGCCGCGGGCGCAGCCTTGTCCGTGGCGGCCGGCTGGTCGCCCATATCCCTCGAAACCACCAGGAGCGCCCGTGTCGACGCCGTCATTCCGTGATTACCTGTTTCCCCCCGGCCACCCGCGGGTGGCGGACATCCGGGGCCTGAACGCCCGCCAATACGCCGAGGCAGCAAAGACCGATTCGTTCGCAGGGCCCATGATCGAAGGCTGGCAGAAACTGTACCCGCAGCCGTTCACCGGGATCACCAGTGACGGCGTGCGCCGCGAAGGCCTGTACCCGCTCGCCCCGTCACGCCCGGGGGAAGAGGCCCCGACGGCAGAGATGGCGGCGGCCGCCCGCAAGCTCCTGGGTGCCGTGACCGCTGGCCAGGCCCGGAAGCTCACCTACGCCGTGGACGCGCCCGAATGGCAAAGCTGGGCCAACCCGGAGTTCATGCAGCACGACACCGGGCTGCGCCTGGACGAGCTGGATCCTCCGGTCCGCGACGCCGTGCTCGGCGTGGTGGAGGCAAGCCTGAGCCCGCAGGGGTATGGGCTGGTGCGGAACCTGATGCGCATCAACGGCTTCCTGGGCGACCTGGTGGAGCTGCCGCTGCTGATGAACGAGTTCAGCTACAACTTCGCCCTGTACGGCGAGCCGTCCGAAACCGAACCGTGGGGATGGCAGCTGTTCGGCCACCACGCGGCGCTGAACTGCCTGGTGGCCGGGACGCAGCTGGTGATCTCACCGGTGTTCATGGGCGCCGAGCCGGACATGATCGACGCCGGCCCGCACCGCGGCGTCCAAGTCTTCAAGGAGCGCATCGCCCTGGCCCGGGACCTCATGGGTGCGCTGCCCGCAGAGCTGCGCTCGCGGGCCGTTGTGTACGAATCGATGGTTGACCCGGCGATGCCGGAGGGCCGCCTCCACCCCGGCGACGAACGGCACCTGGGCGGCTGCTTCCAGGACAACCGGGTGATCCCTTACGAGGGCATCCCGGTGGCTGACATGCCTGCTGACGCGCGGACACTGCTCGACGCCGTGGTGGACGACTTCATCGCCTACCTCCCCGAGGGGCCGCGCGCAGCCCGGCGCCGGGAAATCCAGGAACACTACTCCGAATCCCACTTCAGCTGGATCGGCGGCTGGGCGGGGGAGGAAGCGTTCTACTTCCGCCTGCAGAGTCCGGTGGTGGTGCTGGAACTGGACCACCATACGGGCGTGTTCCTCAGCAATGACCAGCCGGCCCCGTTCCACATGCACACCGTGGTCCGCACCCCTAACGGCAACGACTACGGCCGCGAACTGGTCCGCCAGGCACTCGCCGGGTCCTGACGCTTCTCCGGCCCGCCCGCGGAGGCTACTGTTTCCCGTATTTGCGGTGCACGGCCTGCTTGCTCACACCCAGGCACAGGGCGATCGCTTCCCATGACAGGCCGGCCTGGCGTGCGCGCCGGACCAGGGATGCCTCGGCCCGGCCCACCTCTTTTTGCAGTTCGGCCACCGCGTACAGGGCCTCCGCGGGTCCTTGCCCGTCCATTGATCCAACCAGCGTCTTCATCCGCTCCACCTCCATGCCGTCAACATTAGTTGACACAGACATGGCCCGTCAACAGATGTTGACGGGCCATGTCTGTCGTGGCTAGGGGATGTCGAGGGCTGCGCGGCGCTGCGGCGGTGGCCCCACCACGGTCAGGTCCATTTCGGCCTGGGCGCGGCCGAACCCTTCCATGTCCATGTAGGGCTCCCCGCCCTCGGTGTACATGTAGTCCTCCGTGGGCGTGTTGAAGTACTCGAAGAAGCCGTTGAACACCGATGGTGTCAGGAAGCCCACCATCTGGGTGTTGTGTGCATCGAGCGCGAACGAGTGGATGGTCCCCGCGGGCGCGTGCACAAAGTCGCCCTTGGTCAGGAGCATCTCGCGGCCGTTGGCGTACAGCCACATGCGGCCCTCGGTGCACAGGAAGTTCTCGGTGTGCCCGGAGTGGAAGTGCAGCGGAATGTAGGGTGTCTTGGCGCCCTTGGTGTGCACCGCGAAGTAGTTCGAGCCCGTGTTCGCGGGCCGGGACAGATAGGTGAACATGGTCTGGTAGCTGACCAGGCGCTCACCTTCACCGGCGCTGAGGAAGTAGGGGCTCTGCGCCGGCGGCAGGCCGGCGTCGTGCTTGAAGGAGGGTGCCACGCGTTCAACGTCCGGGAATGTGATCCCGAACTCGGCACCCACCTCGGCCTGCTCCTGCAGGCTTGCCTTGTGTCCGGGGCGGACGGGCGGGACGTGGGAATCGATGGGCGTTCCCACCCGCTCGTAGTACTTCTCGCCGCCGCCGGGCGTCATCCAGTTCAGGAACCGGGTGTAGTGGCTGGCCATCCGGTAGGCGTGCGGCGTGTTCGGCGGGATCACCACCGAATCGCCGGGAGTGAGGATGCGGCTCTCGCCGGGCAGCCAGACGTGCAGGATGCCGTCGAAGACGTAGAGCGTCTTGTGTTCGATGCTGTGACTGGCGAACGGTGACTCGGCGCCCATGCCGCCGGAGATGTAGGCAGCGCTGAAGATGCCCCCGGTATCGGCGGCGCGGGCGATGACGGTCACCAGTTGGCCGTTGATCTCGTAGCGTGCGCCCTCGCCCGACGCCATGTAGTACGGCACCGCCTCTCCGGGCAGCACGTTGGCCGCCGGGAGCTGCTTGTTCATTTCCTCAACGCTGAGGGACATGGTTTCCTTCTTTCCAGTCGGCCGGCCCTTGCCGGAGCGTGACCTACATCATGGCTGGCCGCCGCTCCGGCCACGAGTGCGGATTTCAATGGTTGGAATCCGAACCTGGCCGGGTCCGCGTGTCCCTGCTACCCCTCACATTCCTTGCAGTACTTCTTCCCGTCCTTCTCCCGGGCCAACTGGCTGCGGTGGTGGACCAGGAAGCAGGACATGCAGGTGAATTCATCTGCCTGTACCGGGACCACCTGGATGAGGAGTTCCTCGTTGGAGAGGTCTGCGCCGGGCAGCTCGAAGCTGTCCGCGAGGTCCGTCTCGTCCATGTCGGGAGCAGCCTCCCGGCGGCCGGACTTGTCGGACTTCAGCTCCTCCAGGGCGACATTCGGCTCTTCCTCGGGAGTCACCCGTGGAGCGTCGTAGTCAACTGACATGTGGTGTGTTCTCCTGTCCAGCTGCTGGTGTCCGGATTGTTCCGGACAGATCGACAACGCCGGACGCGGGCAACAAATTCCCGTGCCCTACATGCAGTAGGTAGACTGGTCTACCTACCTACGCTGAAGGAGCGTCCTTGGCGGCATCCACCATTCCTGTTCCAGGCCGCCGGCCCGCCCGCGAGCTGCTGCTGGAAGCCGCCGCGCGTCTCTTTTACGCGTATGGCGTTGCCGGCACCGGCATCGACGCGATCACTGCCGAGGCGGGGGTCGCCAAGAAGAGCCTCTACAACAACTTCAGCTCAAAGGCGGACCTGGTGGCTGCATACCTTGACGCCAGGCACCAGGAGTGGCTGGCCCTTTACGGCCAGCGCCTGGAAACGGCCCGTACTCCGCGGGACAGGGTGCTGGCGGTCTTCGACGCCTACCTGGACCACGCCAACTCTGCCTACCCCAACGGGTTCCGTGGCTGCGGCCTGCTTAACGCCGCCGCCGAATTGCCCGCGGGCGGCCCCGGCCGGGCGGCGGTGCGCCGGCACAAGGAGGACGTGCAGGAACTCCTGGCCACCCACGTGGCCGGGCTGCTGCCGGGCCGCGAAGACGGGGCCACCGCGTCTGCGGCGCACCTGGCCTTCCTGCTCGAGGGCGCTATGGCCCGGGCGGGACTGGAAGGCGGCGATGCCCGGCTGCAGCAGGCACGGTCCATCGCCGCGCAATTGCTGGACGCCCTGTGACCGGCACACGGCAGCATCAGAAGGCCCAACTGTGGGGTGTCCTGTCCGTGGCAGCGGCGTCGATCCTCTGGGGGAGCACGGGGACGGCTGCCACGCTCGCTCCGGCCGTGAGCCCGCTGGCTATCGGCGCTGTGGCAATGGGTCTCGGCGGGTTGCTTCAAGCCCTCTACGCCGCACGGCATATCGCAGACCAGACGGGCAGCCTGCTCGAACGGTGGCGCCTGGTGTCGCTTGGCGCTGCGGCAGTGGCCATCTATCCCCTGGCTTTCTACAGCTCGATGCACCTGTCCGGAGTTGCGGTGGGAACGGTGGTGTCCATCGGCTCGGCCCCGGTGGCCGCGGCCCTTATCGAACGCTGTGTTGACGGCAAGGCGCTGAGCAGGCAATGGATCCTGGGGGCACTGCTGGGAGTGGGCGGAGCGGCGCTGTTGTCCTTCGCCGGCCACGCCCCGGCAGCGGGATCCGCAGGTGGGGGTCCGGCTGCGGAATGGTGGCTGTCGACGGCGGGCATCCTCCTTGGGCTGCTGGCCGGGGCCACCTATGCCCTGTACTCCTGGGCGGCGCACCGCCTGACCGGCCAAGGGGTGACGTCCAGGGCTGCGATGGGTGCGGTTTTCGGCCTGGGCGGACTCCTCCTGATGCCGGTCCTGGTTCTCACGGGCGCCCCGCTGCTGGAGTCCTGGCGCAACCTTGGCGTAGGTGCCTATATGGCGGCCGTGCCGATGTTTGCCGGCTATGTCCTCTTCGGGTGGGGCCTGGCCCGGGTGGGGGCGGGCACGGCCACGGGAATATCCCTGCTGGAAACCGTGGTGGCCGCCGTGCTGGCCGTGCTGGTGGTGGGCGAAAGGCTGCCGGCACTTGCCTGGCTTGGCGCCGCCGTCGTCCTTGCGAGCCTGTTCATCCTGACGCCGTGGCCGGAACGGCAGGCCCGCACAGAGGCAGTGCCGGAAACCGCGGACACCCGCTGACCGTCCTGGGAACGCTCACCCGGTGGGCTGCCGGCCCGCGCTCCGGGCCAGTACCGTGGGCCCCAGCAGCAGGCAGGCGCCCAGGCCAAGCAGCAGGATTCCAAGCACCACCGCGCCGGGCGCATGCAGCCCTGCCCCTGCAATGATCAGTACCAGGCCGGCCAGCGCGGCGGCCATTCCCGGGAATAAACCCGCGGGAAAGCGGCGGGCGGGATAGCCGGAGAGCAGCTCCATGGCCAGGTGGGGGTCATCCGCAATCAGCCCCAGTTCCAGCTCCTTGAGCAGGCGTCGCTCCTCATCGGACATTGGCATGGCGGCCCCTGGATGTCGTGGGAGGCGGTTTCGGTATAGACCGTAGGAGTCTTCTACCGGTTAGTCAATACATGCGGAGGGCCCGGCAGCCAGGTCCCGGTCCCGGGGAAGCCTGCTACCGCCGTCGTAGTTCCGCGAACTCGATGGACGGGACAATGGCGCCCGCGTCCCGCTCCACGAAGTTGGTGCCCGGGGGCACAAGGTCGTCGATGGCGTCGAGCACGGATTCACCGAGCCGGACGTCGGCGGCGCGAAGGTAGGCGTGGAGGTGGTCCTCGCTGCGCGGGCCGATGATCACGCTGCTGATGGCGGGATGCGTCAGGGCGAAACCGACCGCGAGGTCCACCAGGGACAGCTCCAGCTTGTCCGCCAGGCGGCCCAGTGAGTCCGCGGCGAGCAGCTTCCGTTCGCTGGAGGGCCCGGAAATGTCGTACCGGCCGGGGAGCGTGTGGACGCGGGTGGGCGGCTTGCCGGATTCCAGGACGAAGCTTCCGGACAGCCAGCCCCCCGCCAGCGGTCCGTACGCAAGCACGCCCAGGCCGTACTGCTGGGCGATGGGCAGGACATCGCGCTCGTTGCCGCGAACCAGCATGGAATACGGGACCTGGTTGCCCACCGGCGGGATCAGGTGGTTGGTGGTGGCCAGCCACTGGGCTTCCACAAGCTGCGCCGGCGTGAACACGGAGGTGCCGTAATACAGGATCTTGCCCTGCCGGATCAGGTCGTTCAGGGTGGTGATGGTCTCCAGCAGATCAGTGTTGTAGTCCGGCCGGTGCGCCTGGTACAGGTCGATCCGGTCCGTTTGGAGGCGGCGCAGGCTGCCCTCCACCGCCTGCGTTATCCAGCGCCGGGAGTTCCCGGAGTGCGCCGGATTGGGGCTCATCTGACCGTGGAACTTGGTGGCCAGGAAGACGTCATCCCGGCGTCCGCGCAGTGCCCTGCCCACTACTTGTTCCGACTCGCCCTGGGAATAGACGTCCGCCGTGTCGACCGCGGTGATCCCGGCGTCCAGCGCCGCCTGGATGATGCGGATGCTCTCATCGGCTCCGGTGGGGGCACCGTGCGGGCCGCCGTTCCCCTCGCCGAAGTTCATCGTGCCAAGGGTGAGGGGACTGATGGGGGTACCCGACCGCCCGAACACCCGCAGTTCGTTGAGGCCCATCTTTCGGTCTCCTCCATCTTGTTGCCGTGGCCTGGATCGTCATGACGCTACACAGATTCGGCAGGCCACCGCAGAAATCCGCCTTACTCCTTCTCTTTTCGTCGCACAAAGTAACCGGGGCAGCGGGAATGACGTTTTGTGGCGGGCGCACGGCGGCCAATAGCGCCTATATTGAGGGATGGGCACTCCCAAAAGCGATGACCAGTTCCTCCAGCTGCATGACCTCATCAGCGGCAGCAGCAACGTGGCTGACTTCCTGACCGAACTGTCCACCGTTGCCGCCTCCACCCTCAGCGACGCCGCGGGCGTGCTGATCGAATGCGGCGTGACCCTCCGCCGCCGCAAGCGCAGCGCCACCATCGCCGGCAGCAGCGAACGGGCGGCGCTCCTGGACAAGCTGGAGCAGGCCCTGGGCGACGGGCCCTGCATCACCGCGCTAAACGCGATGAAGCCCGTGGTCCTTCCCGATGTCGAAACCGACACGCGCTGGCCCGACTACCAGAAGGTGCTGGCGGAAAACGGCTGCCGCAGCGTGCTGGGTGTTCCCCTCGCGCTTGATGAAAACCAGTCGGCCGCGCTGAACTTCTTCGCCGCCGAGCCGCACGTCTTCGCCCCCAACGTCATCAGCCGGGCGGAGGGTTTCGCGGACCTCGCCGGGCGGGCGCTCCGGCTGGCGCTGCGGATCGCCGACGCGCAAACCCTGGCCGACGACCTGCGCGCCGCCATGGCGAACCGCACCACCATTGACCTTGCCTGCGGCGTGATCATGGCCCAGAACCGGTGCAGCCAGGAGGAAGCGATGGCCCTGCTCGCCAAGGCATCCAGCCACCGGAACCAGAAGCTGCGCGACCTGGCGGCCGGGGTCCTGGGCCGGGTCAGCGACGGCCCGGTGACCACGCACTTCGATCCGTAGGCGGGCAGCCAGCCGGTTTCCCCTGCGCGCCGCCCTGCAATAATCTGAACCAACGGTTGTGCACGGGGGTGTCAGCGTCCGGGTACGACAGCAGCACTGTAAGTTCCGGGACCATCACAGACGAGGCGGACACCCATGACGGCTTCAGACCAGCAGCACGCACCACGGACAGCTTTGCCCGCAGACCCGCCCGCCGCTGCCCCTGGAGCAGTTGATCCGCACCTGCTGCAGCGGCTGGCGGACGCGCATGGCGTGGGCACGTCCTTCCAGGGCTGGGACGGGCTTCCGCACTCGGTGGGGCAGGCCACGCTGATCAAGGTCCTTGCCGCTTTGGGCGTTGAAGCGCACACCAACCAGCACATCGAGGCTGCCCTTGAGGACGCTGACCTGGCGCCCTGGCGGCGGATGCTGCCGCCCGCCGTCGTCATCAAGCAGGGCGAGCCGGCCCAGGTCCCTGTGCATGTCCGTGACGGTGCCACGGCGCGGCTGACCATCGCCCTGGAGGGGGGAGCGGGGTCCCGGGACGCGGTCCAGCAGGACGTCTGGGTCCAGCCCAAGGACGTCGACGGCGTCTCCACCGGGCGCGCGACCTTCTCCCTCCCCGAAGACCTGCCGTTGGGCTGGCACACGCTGCAGGCGGAGTCCGGGGGTCTCACGGCCACCGCCGCTTTGGTGGTGACGCCCGCCCGGCTGGCAACCGCCAAACCACTGGAAGAGCGCCGCGGCTGGGGACTGGCCACGCAGTTGTATTCGGTCCGGTCCAAGCGGTCGTGGGGCGTGGGGGATTTCGCCGACCTGGCCGACCTCGCCGCCATCAGTGGTGCCCGCGGGGCCGACTACGTGCTGGTGAACCCGCTGCACGCGGCCGAGCCCGTTCCGCCGCTTCAGCCTTCGCCCTACTCGCCCTCCACCCGGCGGTTCTTCAACCCCCTGTACATCCGCATCGAGGCCATCCCCGAGCTGGCCTACCTGCGGCCGCGGAAACGGGCGGCACTGGAAAAACTGCATGAAGAGGTTGCGGGGCTGAACAAGGAGGGCGGCCGGCTGGACCGGGATGCCGTCTATGCCGCCAAGCTGCAGGCCCTGGAGATGCTGTACCACACGCGGCGTTCACCGGCCCGGCAGGCAGGCTTCGACGCATTCTGCCGCATCTCCGGCAAGGGACTGGACGATTTTGCACTGTGGTCGGCCATCCGGGAGGACGTGGCGCCGGACGACCCTCTGTGGACGGACCCAGCCCGTGCCATCGGAACGCCCGAAGCGGAAGCCCTCCGGGAGAAGCTGGCGGACCGCATCGGCTTCCACCGCTGGCTGCAGTGGATCTGCGACGAGCAACTCGAGAACGCCCAGCAGGCTGCGCTGCGGTCCGGCATGCGCCTGGGCGTTGTGCATGACCTCGCGGTGGGGGTGGACCACAGCAGCGCCGATGCGTGGACCCTGCGTGGCGTGCTTGCCGCAAACACCAGCGTGGGTGCCCCGCCGGACATGTACAACCAGCAGGGCCAGGACTGGGGGCAGCCGCCATGGCATCCCGGCCGCCTCGCGGAGGCCGGGTACCAGCCGTTCCGCGACATGCTTGCCACCGTCCTCCGGCACGCCGGCGGCATCCGCGTTGACCACATCCTGGGCCTGTTCCGGCTGTGGTGGATCCCGCAAGGGAACGCCCCGGGGGACGGCGCCTATGTGCAGTACGACCATGAAGCCCTGATCGGCATCCTCGCCTTGGAGGCGCACCGCGCCGGGGCGGTGGTGATCGGGGAGGACCTGGGAACCTTTGAGCCGTGGGTGCGGGACTACCTGGCAGCGCGCGGCATCCTTGGCACGTCCATCCTGTGGTTCGAGTACGACGGCGATGCGCCGCTTGCGCCGGAAAAGTACCGGACGCAGGCGCTCGCCAGCGTCAACACCCACGACCTTCCGCCCACCGCCGGCTACCTTGCCGGGGACCACGTGGGGCTGCGGAGCCGGCTGGGCCTGCTGGAGCGGTCCGAACAGGAGGAACGGGCCGAGCACAACGCGTCGCTGGAGAAGATGTTCGCCATGCTGCGCGAACGCGGTTACCTCTCCGAGGGCACGTCAGCCAGTGTGGAGGGGTCTGAGGAGCACGCGATCGAGGCGCTGCACCTCCTCCTGGCCCAGGCGCCGTCGGTGCTGCTTGGCGTAGCCCTTGTAGACGCGGTGGGGGAGCGCCGGGTCCAGAACCAGCCAGGAACCACCGAAGCGCTGTACCCCAACTGGCAGGTTCCCCTGGGCGGACCGGACGGCAAGCCCGTCTACCTCGATGACCTTCCCGCCAACAAGCGGTTCACCTCGCTGCTTGCGGCGGTGGAGGGGGCCCTGCACGGCTGATTGATCGGAGGAAGACATGGGCGAGAATCCGCACCCGCTCCCTGAACCCACAGGGCCGGCCGAGGCATCCGGCGGGCGGGGGCCCATCCTGGTGGTCGGTGGCACGGGAATGCTCGGCAGCCAGGTCGTGTCGGAGTTGCTGCGCCGTGGGAAGCAGGTGCGCGCCCTGGTGCGTCCCGGTTCCGACCCCGCCAAGCTGGAGGCAGCCGGGGCCGGCATTGCACGCGGTGACATGATGGACCCCGACTCGCTCAACCACGCCATGGCCGGAGTGGACGCAGTGGTGACCTCCGCGGCCGGCTACACCCGGCACCGCAAGGGTGACAGCCCGGAGATCGACCGGGTGGGAAACGCCAATCTGGCCGAGGCCGCGGCAAGGGCCGGCGTGCGCCGCTTCGTCCTGACCAGCATCCTGACGTGTGACCAGACACCGCAGGTACCGCACTTCTGGCACAAGAAGCTGATGGAGGACAGGCTGGAGGAGCTCGGGGTGCCCTTCGTGGCCCTGCGCCCGGGCGCGTTCCTGGACCAGGTCACGCGGTTCGGCGGCGACCCGGTGGCCAAGGGCAGGCTCTCCTGGTTCGGGTCCGCCCGCACCCCGCTGACGTTCGTGTTGACACCCGACCTTGCGGGCTACCTTGCAGAGGCGGTGGACGCCCCCGGCGTGGAAGGCCAGCGGATCGACATCGGCTGGGACCGGCCCCTGGGCATGCAGGAGGTTGCCGATATCGCCGGCCGGCTCACCGGCAGGGAGATCAAGGTCCGGTCGGTGCCCGTGGCCGTCCTGAAGGCGGCGGGGGTTGTCCTGGGCCCGGTCAACCCGATGGCCAAGGATATGGCGACCATGATCTCGTGGTTCCAGACCGGCCGCTATGTGGCGGACACATCACGGCAACGCGAGGTGTTCGGGCCGCCGCCCACGGCCGAGGACGCCATCCGGCGGCTGATTGGCATCCTCGGCCACCCCGTCAGGGGTTAGGTGGCCGGCCCGGCGGTGATTACGTGCGTGACGTGGTCGTAGCGGAAGGTGACCGGGCCGCCGTCGTGCTCAAACACGATGTTGGCTCCGGGGGAAGCCCCGCCGGCCCCATAGCTGACGTCCCATGACTTGTTGAGCGCCGCCTTGAACTCGTAGCTCCCGGCCGGCAGGTCAGGGATGGCCAGTTTCCAGACCAGGTCCGCCGGGTCCAGGGTCAGCTGCGCCTGGGCGCATGCCGGCTCCCAGTCGGAGGCGCATCCCAGTTCGCTGTCCATGCTTCCCGCAGCCGCCACGGCAGCGGGCTGCTGGGAGGCGTACACGGTGGTGAGGAGATGGGTGCTGTTGTCGTAGCGGAAGGTCACCGGGCCGCCGGGGTGGTCCAGCACGATGTTCTGTCCGTTCAGCTGCCCGTCGGCGCCGTAGTTTTCATCCCAGCCGCCGTTGAGTGCTGCCTTGTATTCGTACTTTCCGGCCGGCAGGTCCACGGTCAAGCGCCAGATCCGGTCCGCCGGATCCAACACCATCCGGGCCTGCGGGCAGGCAGGATCCCAGTCAGCGCTGCAGCCCATGGCCTGGTTCAGGGATCCGGCCACCGTGACGGAGTCCGGTTGCGGGGCCTGGCCGACGGTGACGGTCCTGGTGTCGCTGGTGACGTTGAAGCCCGGGCCGCTCATCGAGGCGCGGTACCGGACCTTTGTGCCGTCGGCGAGTGCGGAGACGTCGTCGGTGGCTGAGTACACGGGCGACGACGAGTCGGTGCCCACCCCGGTCCAGTCGCCGCCGTCCACGCTCCGTGCGAAGGAGACGACATGGCTGGCCTTCTCCGGATCAGCGGTGGCGGAGAGCTCCACCTTGCCTTCCACGCTGCTGCCCTCCACGGGCTTCTGCAGGGTCAGGACGGGTGCGGGGACGCTGGCGGAGCGGCTTTGGCTGGTGGCGGTGTGGCCGCCGTTGTCCAGCACCGTTGCGCGGTACTCAAGCGGGGTGCCGGCATCCAGTGCGGCCACGTCGTGGAACACCTGGTAGGGCGCGGTGTCGTCCGTGCCGATTGGCTGCCAGCCGCCGCCCGCTGTCCTGGCTTCGAAGGTGACCTCATAGAACGAGGAACCGTCGACGTCGGCCGTGACGTTGATGCGCCCGTTGTCGCCCGGCGCCGGGGCCGGCTGCTGGAGGGCGACGGCGGGGGCGGCCTTTGAGTGCGGAATCCGGCCCGAGGATTCGTAGACGACGGCGGACAGCGGCGGGACGGTCACCGTCAGCTTGGCGTCGTCCGAGGTCTTTGCCTCCTCGGCGCCCGCACCGTAGATGCGCGTGTAGCTGCGCTTGGCGATGTAGGTGGGAATCTCCGCCGTCTGTGCCTGCGCGCTGTTGTTGAGGGCCACCACGTATTCGCGTTGGTCCTGCGCGTCTGTGCGGGAGAACGCGTAAATGCCCGGCCCGTCGGAGGCGTAGCGGTGCTGGTGTGCGCCGTTCCGGAGTGCAGGGTGCTCCTTGGTCAGGGCCGCAAGCTCCCGGATCTTGGCGTAGAGCGGGTGGTCCGGGTTGAAGTTGTCCGTGGCGTGGGTGGCGTCCGTTCCCAGGAGGTCGTCGTCCAGGTATTCCGGCACCTTGCTGGCGAAGAGGGTCTGGCGCGCGTCCTGGTCCCCGCCCGGGCCGGTGAAGCCCTGCTCGTCGCCGTAGTAGACCACGGGGTTGCCGCGGGAGAAGTACATCAGTTCGTGCGCCAGTTCATCGCGGGCGACTTTCTCCTCATCGCTTGCGGCCGGGTTGTCCTGGGCGATGAAGCTGCCGATCCGGCCCATGTCGTGGTTGCCCAGGAAGGTGGGCAGTTCGTAGACGTTGGAGTCGGCGTCCGTGTACCAGTCATCGCCGGCAAAGAAGGACTGCAGGGCCTTGGCGTCCTGGCTCTTGGAAGCGTAGTTGCGGGCCGCGTCCTGGAAGGGGAAGTCCAGTACTGCCTGCATCTTGTTCCGGGTGGTGAACTGGGACGTGAAGCTCTTGCTGGTATCGAACACCTCGCCGAACATGAAGAACTCGTCCTTGCCGTGTTCCTTGGCGTAGCTGAGGACGTCGGGGCCGAATTCCTGCCAGAACTCATTGTTGACGTGCTTCATGGTGTCGATGCGGAAGCCGTCCACGCCGAAGTCGCCGATCCACGACTTGTAGATGTCCTCCATCCCGTGCACCACTTTGGGATTCTCGGTGAAGAGGTCATCGAGACCGAAAAAGTCACCGTACATGGAGTCCTCGCCGGTGAAGGTGGTGTCGCCGCGGTTGTGGTACAGCGTGGGGTCGTTCAGCCAGGCGGGGACCTTGAGGTTTTCTTCGCCGGGGGTGAGGACCGGCTTGTACGGGAACGACGTGTTGGCGTCCAGCTGCGGGAAGGTGCCCGTGCCGGCGTAGTCGCGGTCATCGAATGCTTCCCCTGAGGCCGTCTTGTAGGGGGAAGCGTCCTTTGAGACATAGCCCTTGCGGTCGCCCTCCTGGTAGCCGATGACGTCCGCGGTGTGGTTGGTGATGATGTCGAAGTACACCTTCATGCCGCGGGCGTGGGCCTCGGTGATCAGTGCCTTGAGTTCATCGTTGGTGCCCAGGTGGGGATCGATCTGGGTGAAGTCGGTGACCCAGTAACCGTGGTAGCCGGCTGACTTGTCCTCGGGCTGGACCGCCTTGTTCTTGAAGCTTGGAGTCAGCCAGATGGACGTGGTCCCCATGCCCTGGATGTAATCGATTTTGCTGCGCAGGCCGGCCAGGTCTCCGCCGTTGTAGAAGCCCTTCTTCGTGGGGTCGAAGCCGGAAACCATGGGGTCCGGGCCCAGGCCGCCCTGGTCGTTGGCGGTGCTGCCATTGCTGAACCGGTCCGCCATGACGAAGTAGAAGTTCTCGTCCGTTACCGGGCCGCGGAGCGAGTGCAGGGCTGTCGCCGACGCGGGGTTGGTTCCGGGGTCCTTGCCGCCGGGGTCTTTGGGACCAGGCCCGGCGTTGGCCGGGAGGATCGCCACCGACGCCACGACGGCGGCTGCCAGCAGGCCGGCTGTCGACCGTGCTGCGAGCCGCCTCGGGGTTGGTCGGGCGGTTGCGGAGTGCTGGGTTCCTGCCGGCGTGGCCGGCAGGTGGGCGCGTGGGGGCGCGCCGGGAGGGGTGCGGAATAACAAGGGTGAGACCTTCCTGGGAAGCAGCGCTGCTGGACAGGCTTGCCGTTGACAAGGGATGCGGCAGGAGGGTTCGAAGGACAGCATGCTGCCTTGTGAACCAAGTCACAACTGTAAGCGCTTGCACCGGATTACTCCAGCGTCTTGGGCAGAAGCCGGAAAAGGAGGCGGGCCCGCGTCGTACGGGCGGCTACGTGGCGGGGATGATAGCCGTCGGTGACGGGGTAGCCAGGTTGTGGAGCCGGGGGCCGGGGAGCCCGGTGACTGGGTCCAGCTGGAACGTTGCGATGTTGTCCGACCGCTCGTGGGCCACGTGCAGCCAGCTTCCGCGCACCAGGTGGTGCCGCGGCCAGTCACCGCCGCTGTCAAAGTCCTTGACGGGAATGAGTTCCGTCCCGCCTGCCGCCACCTCCAGCACGCTGATGAGGTTTGACCCGCGCACACCGGCGTAGGCGAAGTTGCCCTGCGGTCCAAGGCATATCTCGGCGGCCGAATCGCCTTCCTGGCTGCCGCCGGCCGTCGCAGGTCCCCGGAACACGAGTTCGTAGGTGCCGGCATCGGGGCGGACCACGAAGACCTCCACGGAGTATTCCGAGACGACGAAGACGTTGCCCGTCGGGTGCTCCACCAGGTGCCGCGGCCCGCTGCCGTAGGGGAGGACTACTTCGTGGTCAGGTACCAGACCCAGGCCGGGCTGGTATGTCCATATCCGGAGTGTGTCGTGTCCCAGGTCCGTGGTCATGACACGTCCGTCGCGCAGCATCAGGCTGGCGTGCGCACGACTTTGCCGCGGACTGCCGGGGGAGAGGGTGGCGTGGGGGTCCGCCGACGATGCGGCGGGGAACCGCCCGGCCATGCCGCCGTCGTCATCCAACTCGTACAGCAGGACCTGGCCATCGCCCCAGCAGGCAGCGGTAACGAACCGTCCCCGCGGGTCCACGGCCACGTGGCAGGTTGCTTCACCCGCAGGCTGGGATTCCCCTCGCGGCTCCAGGCTGAAGGCACCGAGGCGCCGGTACGCCTGGACTTTCTTGCGTTGCTCCGCCGCCGCGTACACCACCGGCAGTGCCGGATGGACGGCAAGGAACGACGGCGACTCTGCCGCGACGGCCGTGCCCAGCCATTCAAGGCTGCCGTCCTGATGCCCGCGGACGGCGCCGATGCCATGGGCGCGGCCGCCGCCGTCGGGGGTGTAGGAGCCGATCCAAAGGGTGTTGCCGGCGGTGGGGCTGGTCATGTTTCCATCCTGCCAACAGATCGCCCGTATTCCCGTGCGTCCGGTGGACAATTAGCATGGAATTTCCAGCACCGGCAGATGGGAGGTGGGTCCGGTAGCTACCGCAACGGCATCGGGTGTGCCTGCCCGCCGCCCGGAGGACCTGGTCTAGGCGGCGTGGGGGAGTCCGGCTGCCCACCGAAAGGCGTGGCCGTGCCATCTTCTGGACCAGGGACTGTTCACGGGTCCACTTCACCCGTCTTCGACCGGGTTGTCACTGCACTGCGGTCCGCCGGTTGTGTCTTTGCCGAAGACGAGGCCCGCCTTTTGCTGGCTGAAGCTTCCGGTCCCGCGCAGCTTGCCGTCAACGTCCGGCGCCGCGTGGAAGGTGTGCCCCTGGAACACATCCTGGGGTGGGCCGAATTTGCGGACCTGCGCGTGCTGGTTGCCCCCGGAGTCTTCGTTCCGCGCCGGCGCACCGGGTTGCTGGTGAATGAAGCCCTGGTGCTCTTGCCGGATCAGCCCGAACCGGTGGTTGTCGTTGATCTCTGCTGCGGATCAGGGGCGGTAGGGGCGGTAATCCTCCACCGGGCAACCGGAGTGGAACTGCACGCCGCGGACATCGAGCCCGCAGCGGTTAAGTGTGCCCGCCGGAACCTTGAGCCGCTGGGTGGCCATGTCCACGCCGGCGACCTGTTCCAGGCGCTTCCGCGCGCGCTCAAGGGCCGGGTCCGGGTGCTGGTGGTCAACGCTCCTTATGTGCCCACGGAAGCCATCCCCACGATGCCTCCGGAGGCGCGCCTGCACGAACCCCCTCTCTCACTCGACGGTGGCCCGGATGGCCTCGACTTCCATCGCCGGGTTGCCGCCGACGTCCACGAGTGGCTGGCTCCCGGCGGCAGTGTGCTGATCGAAACGAGCGAGCGCCAGGCGGCCGGCACCTCCGGGCTCCTTGCCGAAGCCGGATTCCAGGTGAAGACAGTCCGCTCCGAGGAACTGGACGGGACTGTGGTGCTCGGGACGATGGTGCCCGCGACTGCAGTGCCCGGGACGGCAGTGGCACCTGTGTGACCTGGGTGGTGGCTCCCGTGTGATCTGGGTGGTGGCGGTCATGGGGATGGGAGGGGTAGTGGTGGCTTGAAGTATAGGTTTCGGCGTGGCGTTTGGGTGGGGTCGATGTGGGGTGGGGGAATGAAAGCGGGGTCGCCCTGGGTGCTGGTGATCGTCCAGGTTTCTTTGTGGACGAGATGGTGGTGGTGGCTGCAGAGCAGGACGCCGTTGTTGGTGTTGGTGGGCCCGTCGTGTGACCAGTAAGTGATGTGGTGGGCCTCGCACCGCGGGGCGGGAATAGTGCAATCGGGGAAGGCACAACCTTGGTCGCGGGCGGTGAGGGCCGTCCGTTGGGCCGGGGTGAAGAGGCGCGTCTTGCGGCCGAGGTCCAGGATTTCGCCGCGGGTGCCCAGGAGAGCGGGGATGATGTCGGCGTCGCAGGCGATCTTTCGGAGGGTGGCCGCGGCGACAGGGCCGGTGAAGACGAAGTTGCCGGTCCCCGCCACTGTTCCGATCTCTGCCTCTGTTCCGGTCCCTGGTTCTATGCCTGTTCCCGGTTCTTTACTGACACTGTTTTCCGGTCTTGTGGCTGTTCCTGTTCCGGCGCCTGTTTGAGTCCCAGGTTTTGTGGCGCGGGTGGGGAAGAGGTCCTGGTAGTGGATAGTGGCGATGATCTGCGGCCGGTTGCCGCCGGTGGTGGGGAGGGTGTCGGTGGCGAGGGCGGTCTTGGCCGCGGTGACGAGGCCGTCGAGTTGTTTTTGGGCGCGCGTACGGCGGTCCAGGTCCGGTGAACCGGCGGCGTCCGCCCCTCCCAGGGTCCCCGGTGCTTCCGCTTCTCCAGCCGCCCCTCCCGGGGTCCCTGGTGCTTCCGCTGTTCCGGCTACTGGCCTGTCATACCCGCTGGTGTTGGGCGTGCTGGTGCGCGGGTTGGTTGCCGTGTTCATGACAGTGTGGAGGTATTCGTATTGGTCTGTGGTGGCGAAGATTTCGAGGTGGTGCAGGCCGTGGCGGGGCTTGCGGATGAAGGCACCTTGGGTGTGGCGCAGGGCCTCCTCGGTGGGTGCGGTGCCGTCAGCGTCGATAATGTCGGTCCAGCGCTGGGCCAGGCGGGCAAGGAAGTCAGGGTCAGTAGCTGCGGCAGCTTTGGTGAGGTGGTGCTCGATCCGGTCCAATGTGCCGGCTGTGGTGCGGTGTTGGAGCCGGTCCAGAGTGGCGGTGATGAGGGTGGCGGCACGTGACGACACCGCTGGCCCGTGAACTGTCCCGGTTTCCCAGGTGCCGGTTTCCCAGATGCCGGTTTCCCCGGAGCCAGCGTGGCTGCTGCAGAACGTGCTGGGGGCGAGGGCATCGGCGATACGGGGCCGGGCTGGTGGGAGTTGCTGGCCGGTGAGACTGGTGCCCGGAAGAGTGTGGCTGGCGAGGGTGAGCCGACGGCGGGCTTCACGGATGGGGATACGCAGGCGCAAGCGGAGGAAGTCCGCAGTGGTGCGGCAGCCGTCATCTGCCGGGGACATGACCGCAGGCCGTGCCGTAGGCGGCCCTGGCCAGTTACTGTCGGTTTCCTTCAGGGATCCGACCCCGTCTTCATCCCACCCGGTGAACCAGCTTCTTGCTGGCTGAGCTTCCCGCATGCTGCGGCCAGCGGTGCTGCGGCGGCCTGTGGTTGTTGCGGCGGCCGCGCTGATGGCCTGGCTTCGGGTCCGGTCTACGGTGCCGGCTGCCAGGAGCTGCAGGTATTCGATCGTCCGGGCCAGATCCTCGACCCTGCCGGCATATGCGGCGGCCTCGGCGTAAGTGGCGCTGGCGAGCAGCCCCGGGGCGGCAAGGGCGGCGGCCGCGAGCTGCACAGCAATCCCGCCCAACGCATCCGGTTCCACATGTCCTTCAGGTCCGGGCCCCGGTTGCTGTGGAGTGTCCTCCCCGGGGACCGCGTAAAGGTGGGCCGGGCGCATGAGCCGGCTGCCGGCGTCGTCCGTCTCCCCAAGATGCTCCCCAATGGCCTCCATAACCCAACTCTGCCAGCCACCACTGACAATCAGGAGCCGGCAGAACTGCTATGTGGAAAACCTGGGCGGAGTTGTCCCGAGGCCTTGTAGACACTCCGGTTAAGCATTGCCGGCCGCCGCGTCCCCCAAGGATCGCGACGGCCGGCAAAGCGATTCAGTTGTAGCACAAAGATGGGCCAGTACCGTTGTCATGCTGCGTTACCCGCGTCATGAACACTGGCGGAACGGCGGGTCAGCCCTGGGAGCCGGCCTCGTCGGAGGTGCCGAGGTTTGTTGTCTCGGGGTGCGTGCTGTGGGCCGGGATGTGGTCATTGCCCAGTTCCCCTGCAGCACCGCCCGTAGCGGGGCTGCCTGCTCCGGGTGCTGCAGTTGCAGCTGTCCCTGTCGCGGTGGAAGTGCCGGCAGGACTGGAGGTGCCGTCCGCAGTCGAGGTGCCGGGTGTCTGGCTCCCACTGGCAGCCGTGCTGCCCTCCCGGTGCATCGCGGATCCAATCACGGTCCCGGCCCTGCGGGCGGCTTCGCCCAGCTGGTCAGCGACCTCGGGGGCTTTTTCCTTGATGGCCTCCGTAGCTACGGACACCTTGTCCTGGACGGGCTTGCTGTCCCAGATGCCAGCGGCACGGGCCTTGAGCTTGTCGTAAGCAGCGCGGCCGGAACGGGAACCGAGGACGTATCCAACGGCTACACCTACACCCAAAAGAAGCTTGTTTTTCACGATGAACTCCTGCTCTGCGAGAGGGTTGCGAGAAGGTTGTCAGATCCGGGCGGGCCGGGAGCCCGGTGCCGGAGAAAGTGAAAGCCGGCCTGGGGATGGTGTCCCCAGGCCGGCCTCCTGGCTTGCCCGTGCAGTTATCCGCGGGCGCTGCGCTTGGTGACCATGCCGTAGATGGCAAGGACGATCAGCGAGCCAACGATCGCCAGCAGCCAGGTCTGGATGGAGAAGAACTCCTGCAGTCCACTGCCGAAGATCATGCCACCCAGCCAGCCGCCGAGGAGTGCGCCGACGACGCCCAGGATCAGAGTGATGACCCAGCCGCCACCCTGCCTGCCCGGGAGGATCGCCTTAGCGATCGCACCAGCAATAAGTCCGAGAATCAGAAATGCAATAAATCCCATTTGTTGCTCTCTTCCAAGTAGAGGAGGCCCCCATGTTCCGGGGGCACTTCATCCTTCTGGCTCAATAGTAATCATGCTTACTATCTTTTTGCCAACCCTGTTTGAGGAAAAAAGTGCAGTTCAGGGCGTTTTTAGTGCCCTGTCCTGTCCGAATCATTGCCTGCCCCGGGGCCCTCGTCCAGCACCGACAATTCCGCTAGATCCTGCGGGTCCAGGGCGAAATCGAACACGTCCATATTCTCCGCCATGCGCTCCGGTGAAGCCGTCTTCGGAATCGTTACCAATCCGTTTTGTATGTGCCACCGCAGGACCAGTTGGCCAGGGGTTTTCCCATGCTTTTCCGCCAACTGGGCAAGAATCGGTGCGCCCAGCAATCCGGCGCCGGAGCCGCCAAGGGGACTGTACGACTCCGTGACAATTCCATGCCTGGCATGGAATTCCCGTTCCGCTAACCGCGTGATCGCCGGGCTGAGCTGGATCTGGTTCACCGCGGGCACCACGTCGGTTTCCGCCATGAGGCGCTCGAGGTGTGCCGGCTTGAAGTTGGACACCCCGATGGAGCGTACCTTTCCTTCCGCCTGCAGCCGCTCGAAGGTCTGCCACGTGGAGACATACTGGTCCCTTCCGGGCAGCGGCCAGTGGATCAGGAGCAGGTCCACATAATCCAGCCCCAGCCGCTCCAGGGATCCCTCCAGGCCCGCCACGGCACGGTCATGGCCCTGGAACTCGCCGTCGAGCTTGGTAGTGATGAACAGCTCGCCACGGTCCACGCCGCTGGCCCGGATGCCGTTGCCCACGCCGCGCTCGTTGCCATACTTCACGGCGGTGTCGATGTGCCGGTACCCGGCTTCAACGGCCTGGACGACGGCGGTTGCCACCTGTTCGTCGTCCAGCGGCCAGGTGCCAAGCCCCAGTTGCGGAATCCGGTTGCCGTCATTGAGCTCGATGAGCGCTGCACGTGTCATGCCATCAGTCTTCCGGGCCGATGCAGCCCGGTCCACCCCCGGTCCACCCCCAGGTTCACCCGGCGTCGCCGGCCAGTTTCCGTTTGAGGATTTTCCCACTGGGGCCCAGGGGGAGTTCGGAGAGGATCCTGACCACCCGCGGGTACTTGAATGCGGCGAGCTGGTTGGCCGCGAAATCGATCAGCTCGGCTTCGGTCACGGTAGCGCCCGCGTCCAGCACGATGGCGGCAGCGATTTCCTGCCCGTGGACCTCGTCCGGGATGCCGTAGACGGCGGCACTGACCACGGCGGGATGGGTGAGCAGGACTTCCTCCACCTCACGGGGATAGACGTTGTATCCGTTGCGGATGATCATGTCCTTCTTGCGGTCCACAATGGTGAGGTAGCCGTCGTCGTCCTTGGTTCCGAGGTCCCCCGTGCGGAACCAGCCGTCCACCATGGCTTCCGCGGTGGCTTCCGGCCGGTTCAGGTAGCCCTTCATCAGCAGGTGCCCGCGGATGACGAGTTCGCCGAGCTCGCCGGTGGGCAGCAGTTCAATGCTTTCCACCAGCTCGGGGCGTGCGATTTCGATGTCGACTCCCCAGATGGGAATCCCAATGGTGCCGGGCCGCGGCGGCGTGCCAACGTGGTTGAAGGCGGCCACCGGTGACGTTTCGGTCAGGCCGTAGCCTTCGTGGATCTCCACCCCGAAGGCGTCGCGGAACCGGTCCATGACGGCCAGGGGAAGGGATGCGCCGCCCGAGATGCCGTAACGCAGCGCTGCCGGGCGGTCCGGGATGGTCTTGGCGGCTTCCAAAAGCGCCACGTACATGGTGGGCACGCCAAGGAAGATGTTGACGCCGTGCCTGACCAGCAGTTTCAGGGCGTCTGCACCGTTGAAGCGGGGCATCAGCACAATGGTGGCACCCGCCCGCAGCCCGGTGTTGAGGACCACCGTCTGGCCAAATGTGTGGAAGAGCGGGAGCCCGCCGAACAGGACGTCGCCCGGCCTGAAGTCCATCACGCTGGTCAGCAGGACGCTGGTCTGCTCCACCAGGGCGAAGTGGGTGCCCAGTGCGCCTTTGGGCTTGCCGGTGGTGCCCGAGGTGTACAGGATGGTGGCCGTGTCCGATGGGCGGCAGGGTTCGTACGTCCGGATTGGCTCCGCGGCGGCCGCCTCCTCCTCCAGCCGTGGAAACCCGCCATCGTCGGGAGCCATGACCGTCAGCACATCGACCCCGCTGGCTGAAGCGCCGGCGGCGCCCTCCGTGAGCAGGGGCGCGGCGCAGATCAGGAGCCTGGCGCCGCTGTCCTGCAGGACGTACTCGATCTCGCGGGCCTTGAGCAGGGCGTGGACCGGCACCACGATCGCGCCGAGCGACAGGATGGCGTAGTACACCTGGGCGAAGTCCGGCACGTTGGGGATCAGGACGGCGACGGCGTCTCCCGGGCCGATTCCCCGCGCCCGCAGTGCACCGGCATAGGCGCGGGTCTGGCGCCACAGGTCGCCGTAGCTGACCTGGTCATCCCCGACGACGAGCGCGATGCTGTCAGGATTCCTCGTGGCTGATTCTGCCAGCACGGCTGCCACGGAGATGGTGGCGAAGCCGTCAGCGGAGTTGGTGGTGGTCATGGCCTGCTTCCTTGTTGGGATGGGTCACGCTGTGAGGATCAGGGCGTCGCCCTGGCCGCCGCCCCCGCAGAGGGCCACGACGCCGGTGCCTCCGCCGCGGCGTTTCAACGCCAGCGCCTGGTGCAGCACCAGGCGTGCACCCGAGGCGCCCACGGGGTGGCCGAGTGCGATGGCGCCGCCTTCGGCGTTGACAGTTTCGGTGTTGATGCCGAGATCGTTGGCGGACTGGATGAGGACCGAGGCGAAGGCCTCGTTGATTTCCACCAGGTCCAGCTCCTGCACAGTGAGTCCCTGGTCTTTGAGCGCGCGCTCGATGGCCCGGGCGGGCTGGGAATGCAGGGATCCGTCGGGGCCTGCGGTCTGGCCGTGGGCGCCGATCTCGGCGATCCACTCCAGGCCTGCTGCTTCCGCGGCTGCCTTGCTGGCAATGACCAGCGCCGCTGCACCGTCGGAAAGGGGCGACGACGACCCTGCCGTGATGGTGGCGGTCTCCGCCTTGGAGAACGCCGGGCGGAGCTGCGCCAGGGATTCGGCGGTGGTGTCCGGACGGATGCCTTCGTCGTGTTCGAGGGTCACGGCAGGTCCCTTGCGCTGCCGTATCTCGATCGGTGCGATCTCCTCCGCCATGATCCCGGCGGCGCGGGCGGCTTCGGCACGCTGGTGGGAGCGGGCCGCGACGGCGTCCTGCTCTTCGCGCGTGATGCCGCGTTCGGCGTTGCCGGCATCGGTGGCCTCACCCATGAGCTTCTTGCTCACCGGGTCCTGCAGCCCATCATGGTTCAGGGAGTCCAGCATGGGGGCATCTCCGATGACGACGCCAGCGCGCAGCCCGGGGACCAGGTGCGGCGCATTGGTCATCGATTCCTGGCCGGCGGCCACAATGAAGTCGGCTTCCCCCGTGCGGATCATCCGGGCGGCATCGATCACGGCCGTCAGGCCGGACAGGCAGAGCTTGTTGATGGTGATGGTGGGAACGTCCCAGCCGATTCCGGCGGCCAGGCTGGCCTGGCGTGCGGGGCCCTGGCCGGCTCCGGCCTGGATGACCTGGCCGACAATGACGGCGCCGATCTGTTCCGGTGCCACGCCGGTGCGTTCCAGCGCGGCGCGGATGGCGTGGGCGCCCAGTTCGCTGGCGGAAAAGGGCGTGAGGCCGCCGCGGAACCTGCCAAACGGGGTGCGGGCGCCGCCCAGGATGACGGGGATGTTGGCGTTCTGGTTCAAGAACAGTCCTTTCAGGGGATGACGGGCAGCCAAAGCCGAACGGCAGGGCTTAGGCGAAGGCCGAGGTGCCGGTGATGCCGCGGCCGATAATGAGCGCCTGCATGGTTTCGGTGCCTTCGTAGGTGTGGATGGCTTCGATGTCGGCAAGGTGCCTGGCGACGCGGTTTTCCAGCAGGATGCCGTTGCCACCCAGCAGGTCACGTGCGTTGGAGGCGATACCGCGTGCGGTCCGGGTGCAGGTGTACTTCACGAGCGATGCCTGCTCGGGCGTGAGGGTTCCGGCTTCATCGAGCCGCGTCATCTGCACCACCATCAGCTGCATGGTGGCCAGCTCACTGAGCATCCGGGCCAGCCGTTCCTGGACGATCTGGGAGGCGGCCAGCGGCCGGCCGAACTGCTTGCGCTGCTTGGCGTACTGGACGGCCGTTTCGTAGCAGGCGGTGGCATGGCCGACGGCGGACCAGGCCACGCCCAACCGGGTCGCCAGCAGCACCCGGGCCGTGTCCTTGAAGGTGCGTGCCCCCGGCAGGACGTTCTCCTCGGGGACGAAGACGTCCTCCAGGCGGATGTGGGCCTGCCAGATGGCGCGGAGGGCAAGTTTGCCTTCGATTTTGGTGGCGGTGTAGCCGGGGGAGTCCTGCGGAACCAGGTAACCGTGGACCTGGCCGTCGTCGCCCCGGGCCCAGACGATGCTGACGCCGCCCACGGAGCCGTTGCCGATCCACTTCTTCTCGCCGTTGAGCAGGAAGCCGCCAGCCGTCCGGGTCGCGGTCGTCTCCAAGGCCACCGAGTCGGAGCCATGGGTAGGCTCGGTGAGCGCGAACGCCGCGTATTCCGTGCCCCTGGCAATCGCCGGCAGCCAGCGTTCCTTCTGCGCCGCGGATCCGCATTCAGCCACGGAGCGCAGGGCCAGGCCGCCCTGGACGGCAATCATCGTGGCCACGGAACCATCGCCCCGGCTGATTTCCATGTTCACCAGGCCGGCGGCCATGCTGCTCATGGGTGCGAAGCCCTCCACGGTGATGCCGTCGCGGAGCAGGTCCAGTTCGCCCAGGCGCTGGAGGAGGTGCAGCGGGTACTCGCCGCGTTCCCAGTAGCCGTCAATGACGGGGAGGACCTCATCCTGGACAAAGTCGCGGGCGCGGTCCCGGAAGGCGCGGTCTTCGTCGTTGATCCTGGTGAAAACGGATGCCGGATCGGTGCCGAGGGCATCGGTCAGGCAGTAGTCGGGCTCAACGGTGCCCGCGGGGAAGTTGCCCGGGTTTTCGGTACGGGCCGGCACCGGGCCAAGCGACGTCGTCGTCATGTTTGTGCATCCTCAAAATCGGCGAAGGGGCCATCGTTGTATTGTGGCGTGGCCCACACCGACTAAGGATGCATTGAAACTGAGTTCCACGTCAAGAAACTCCGTTTCACTGGGTGTGTGTTAGGGGAGCGCGTCCAGGACCGCCTTGGCGATGGCGTCCTTGTCCGCGGGGCCGGGAAGGACGGTGACCACGACGGTCGGTGCCGGCTGGGCAGGGACGGCGCCGAGGAGTGCAGGCCTGAACGTCTCGGCCAGGGTCCGCAGTTCGCGGGCCAGGGCTGCCGTCCTCTTCCTGTCCAGGGCGTCGGCGTCCTCCTGCGCCGGCGCGCGCAGCCACTCGCGAAGGAAGGCGTTGTGCACGGCCACCACAGCCGCCGCGAAAGCCACGGCTGCGAATTCCCCCCGGCCCTCGCTGGGCAGCGTGCCATTGAGGTAGGTGAGGAATTCACGCTCGTACCGGTGCGACGTCACCAGCTCCCGGTCGCGAAGCGCGGGTACCGCCTGCAGGAGGCCGTAGCGGGCCCGTGACGTTTCGCGGTTCCGCAGGTGGTGGTTGAAGACCAGCAGCGCCGCGTCCGCAACGGCGGCCAAAGGCTCCAGCGTTGATTGGGCCAGCCGCTCCCTCACCTGCTGCAGAATCCGCTCATGGTCGGCGAAGACAACGTCCTCCTTGGACCCGAACCGCCGGAAGAAGGTACTGCGGCTCATTCCCGACGCTTCTGCCAGTTCCTCGACCGACGTTGCGTCGAAACCCTGCATGGCCAGGAGTCCGATGGCGGCGGAAACGGGCACATCGACGGGTTGTTCGGAAGGGGGCAAGGTCATGCGCCGAAGGTAGCACAGCCGGCCTGCCGGACTTGCCAGCCGCCGCGAGTGGCAGGTGCGTGCGGCCCCTTGCCGGCCGCCGCGCGTGGCAGGTGCGTGCGGCAGGCCGCTGCGGGGCAGGACACTGGCCAGGCTTCCGCCTGGTCAGGCCCCCTGCCGCGCCCAGCTGGTCAGCTTGTCGGAGAGCTGCATGTAGGACTCCGTCACCTGCTGCAGTTCGGGGTGGCTGTCGTACCACTCCACGATCTCCCGGGCGCCGTCCGCGAACGGGATGGTGGCCGTGAAGTCCGGCACCAGGGATTTGATCTTGGTGTTGTCGAAGACCACGGAGTGGGACCGGTCGCCAAGGAGGTTGGAGCCCAGTTCCTGGTCGTGGGCGGCGATGGTTTCGGAGGCGACGTGGACAAGTTCCGGTTCCCGGACGCCTGCCGCCCTCGCGAAGAGCCGGTAGATCTGGTTCCAGGGCAGGTACTCATCGGAAGTGATGGTGTAGCTTTCGCCCACCGCCTGCGGCCTGCCGAGCAGTCCGACAAACGCCTTGGCAAAATCCTTGCTGTGCGTCAGCGTCCACAGCGAGGTGCCATCGCCGTGCACCATGACCGGAAGGCCGCTGCGCATACGGTGGATGTCCGTCCAGCCGCCCACCATGGCGATCTTGGTGCGGTCGTATGTGTGCGAGGGCCGGATCACCGTCAGCGGGAAGTCGTCCTCCCGGTAGGCCCGGAACAGCAGATCCTCACAGGCGATCTTGTCCCGGGAGTACTGCCAGAAGGGGTTCTTCAGCGGTGTTGATTCACGGATGGGCAGCCTGGTGGGCGGCTTCTGGTACGCGGAGGCCGAGCTGATGAAGACGTACTGCCCGGTCCGTTCCCGGAACAACTCCATGCTGGCCTGCGCCTGGTCCGGAGTGTAGGCGATGAAGTCTGCTACGGCGTCGAACTCCCTTCCGCCCAGCACCTCCCGGACGGCCGCTGCATCACGGACGTCCGCATGGAGCACCTCCGCCCCCTCCGGGACGGGCCTGGTGGATTGGCCCCGGTTCAAGATGGTCAGCCGGTGGCCCAGCGCGACGGCGCGTTCTGCCGCCGCCGCGCTGATGACCCCGGTGCCGCCGATGAAGAGGATGTTCCTCGGCGCCACCGTATCCGCGGCCCCGGCGGGGGTTACCACGCGTAGTCTTCCGGCGCCGTGCGGTGGCCGGGGAAGATGTCGTCCAGCCGCTTGAGTGCGTCCCCATCAAGGGTGACATCGAGGGCGCGGATGGCGGCGTCCAGTTGTTCCTGCGTCCGTGGGCCCACGATCGGGGCGGTCACGGCCGGCTGGTGCAGGAGCCAGGCCAGGGCCACGTCGCCGGGCTCGTGGCCCAGTTCGTCGGCGAAGTCCTCATACTGGCGGATCTGGTCTTCGTGCTGCTTCAGCGTCTCCGCGGCGCGGCCCTCGGTACGGCGCACACCTTGGCGCTCCTTCTTGAGAACGCCGCCCAGCAGCCCGCCCTGCAGCGGCGACCAGGGAATGAGGCCCAGCCCGTACTGCTGTGCAGCCGGGATGACTTCCAGTTCCACCTGCCGCATGAACAGGTTGTAGATGGACTGCTCGCTGACCAGGCCCGTGTAGTTCCGACGGCGTGCTGCCTCCTGCGCCTGGGCGATGTGCCAGCCGGCGAAGTTGCTGCTGCCCGAGTACAGGATCTTGCCCTGCTGTACGGCCACTTCGATGGCCTGCCAGATCTCGTCCCACGGCGTATCGCGGTCGATGTGGTGGAACTGGTACACATCGATGTAGTCCGTCTGCAGGCGCTTGAGGCTCGCGTCCAGCGCACGGCGGATGTTCAGGGCCGAGAGCTTGGACTCGTTGGGCCGGTCCGTCATGGTGCCGTAGAGCTTGGTGGCCAGGACGGTGTGCTCGCGCCGCTGGCCGCCCTTGGCGAACCAGCGTCCGATGATTTCCTCGGTCCAGCCGCGGTGCTCGGCGCCGCCGTAGACGTTGGCGGTATCGAAGAAGTTGATGCCGGACGCGTGGGCGGAGTCCATGATGCTGTGCGCGTCCGCTTCCTCTGTCTGCGGACCGAAGTTCATGGTGCCCAGGCAAAGGCGGGAAACTTTCAGGCCGGAGCGGCCCAAATGGGTGTACTGCACGGAAAGTCCTTTCGGAAGGTGCCTGCGGTGTAGGGCTGGCAGGTGGTCGGCCCGGCCGGAGATTGGCCGGCGGGCAACCTACATCTGGGTGAAGGAGGCGACGGCGGGATCGGACCCGATGCGGGCGCCGGACTCCAGCGCGGTGATGGCGGAGAGTTCGTCGTCGGTCAGGGTGAGGGTGGACGCCGCGAAGTTCTCCCGGATCCGGTCCGGGTTGGCGGACTTGGGGATGACGATGTTGCCGCTGGCCAGGTGCCACGCGAGCACCACCTGGGCGGTGGTGGCGTCATGGGCCCGGGCAATGGCGGTGACGGCATCGCCGTTGAGGTCGCCGCCCTGCCCCAACGGGCTGTAAGCCTCGACGGCGATGCCCAGGCTCCGGCATTTTGCCGCCAGGTCTGCCTGCTGGTAGCTCGGGTGGAGCTCGATCTGGTTGACCGCCGGCACCGTCTGGGCGGATTCCAGCAGCGTGTCCAGGTGGTCGGAAAGGAAGTTGGAGACGCCGATGGCGCGGATCTCCTTGTTCTCGTACAGCCGCTCCATCTCCTTCCAGGCCTGGACGAAGAGGCCCTGGGAAGGGACCGGCCAGTGGATGAGGTAGAGGTCGATGAAGTCCAGGCCCAGGGCCTTGCGGCTGTTCTGGAAGGCTTCCTGCGCCCGGCCCTGCTCGCCGTTGCGGAGCTTGGTGGTGACGAAGATTTCCTCACGGGGGATGCCGGTGGCGGCAAGTGCTGCACCGACTCCTGCCTCGTTGCGGTAGGCGGCGGCGGTGTCGATGTGGCGGTAGCCTGCTTCGAGGGCGTCCTCCACGGTCCGCTGGGTGTCCTCCGGCGGGACCTGGAAGACGCCGAAGCCAAGCTGCGGGATGGTGACGCCGTTATTGAGTGTCAGCTCTGACATGGGTGTGCTCCTTGGAACGGTATGGGGCGTGGAACGGAAGATTGGCGTTGATGGATGCCGGCTGCTCGACGTGACGAGAAAGCGGTTTCCGCTGGCTCACTCCTGAGCCTATGCACTTTTCGCCGCCAAGTCAGCAGGGAAGGCTGTTCCTGTTTTTCCTAGGACTGCCAGTCCTACCTTCGTTGTAGAGGCCCGCAGGTATCGCGGGCAGAATGGTCTGCATGGGTCAAAGCGCCGAGTTCGGAAAATTCCTCAAAGCCATGCGGTCCCGGCTGAGTCCGGAGGTCGCGGGAACGGGTCCCAGCACGGGCGCGCGGAGGGTGCCGGGGCTGCGGCGCGAGGAAGTCGCCCGGCTGGCCGGAGTCAGCACCGACTACTACGTGCGGCTGGAGCAGGGCCGGAACATCCACCCCTCACGGACCGTGCTGGACGCGGTGGCGCGGGCCCTGCGGCTGGACAGCAGCGAACACGCGCACATGCTGGACCTCCTGGAGAACTGTGCAGGTGCGCCCCGCGAGCCCGGCGCCACCACGGCCCAGGGTGTCCGCCCGGCTTTGCGCCAGCTCCTCGATGCCGTGGGGGACGTGCCCGCGATGGTCCTGGGCCGGCGGAGCGACGTGCTGGCCGGCAACAGGATGGCGTTCCTGCTGTTCGCGGATTTCCCGTCGCTGCCGCCGGCGGAGCGGAACCTGACCCGCTGGGCCATCCTGGACCCTGCTGCCAGGGAACTGTTCAGGGACTGGAAGACGGTGGCGGCAGAAGCGGCGGGCTCCCTGCGGCTGGACGTGGGGCGGCACCCGAATGACCCGCAGGCCAACCACCTCGTAGGCGAACTCGCGGTCCACAGCGAGCACTTCCGGCAGTGGTGGGCCGGACACCGGGTGGCGACGCGGGCTGCCGGCACCGTCAGGCTGCACCATCCCGCCGTGGGGGACCTGGAACTGAACTTTGAAAACCTCGTCCTGCCGGAGGACCCCGACCAGACGCTGCGGGTGTACTCCGCCAGGCCAGGATCGCCGTCGTCGGATGCGCTGGCGCTCCTCGGCAGCCTTGGTGCGGCGCCCGGGGCAGGCCCGGACCAGGGGAGCGTTGCTGCGGCCGAGCAGGGTGGTAAGGATTGAGCTGGGACTAAGGCGGGCCGGCATCCCGTGCCGCTCTGTACATTCGTCCAGCGTGGGCGGTGCATTCTGGCCATGCGCCCATTGGTACGGGGACAGGCGTTTCCTAGGGTGGGAGTACCAGCTTTCTTTGCCCAGTTTTTATCACCCCAGGATGGTCTCAACGATGAAACGCATCGCCCTGTTGAAGGAACGCCAGGCGTCAGCCGGCACTGCCTCCACCGCCACCGGTTCACACTGCCCGGCTTCGGGCCTGTGGAGCCCTGACCTGGACCCGCACACGGTCCTGTCCTTCTTCGAAGGCCATGTGTTTCCCGCGTTCGACGGCGTGCCCACCGTGTGGCGCCGGCGCAGCCCGGGTACGGCGAACTAACGCACATCCCGTTAAGCACGGAGAGGCCGTGAAGCAAAAGCTTCACGGCCTCTCCGGCGTTTAAAGCCGTTGAGTCAGTGGTCTTCCAGCCGGAAGCCGATCTTGATGGTGACCTGCCAGTCCGCGATCTTGCCGTCCTCCAGGTGGCCGCGGACCTCTTTCACCTCGAACCAGTCGAGGTTCCGCAGGGTCTGCGATGCCTTGGCAATGCCGTTGCGGACGGCGTCGTCCACGCCCTGGGTGGAGGTGCCGACAATTTCAGAAATGCTGTACGTGTGGTTGGACAACTTCGCTCCTCGTGATCATCGATGCTCCCGGTTGCGGGCCGTTCCTGAAGCCTAGTAGGAGTCCGGGAGGGTTGAACAGGGGGCTGCGGCAATTAGGCGCAGCAGTAGAAACCGGCGGGGGAGCGGGCTATTTGGCCTCGAGCACCAGTTGCTTCAGGTCGTCCAGGGTTTGCTGCATGTGGGCGTCCATGGCCTCTCGCGCCCGGCCTGCATCGCGGGATTCCAGGGCCTCGGCGATGTTCTGGTGGTGGCCGATGGCGTGCTCCTGGATGGCCGGGACGGCGGAGGTTTCGGTCCTGCGCTTCTCCAGCACGCGGTGCAGCGGTTCAAAAAGGACTGACACGAAAACATTCCCCGAGGCGTGCAGGATGACATCGTGAAAGGCGAGGTCCGCCTCCACGAAGGCTGCGACGTCGTTGATGCTGTGGGCCGCCTTCATCGCGGAAATGTAGTTGAAGAGCGCAGTGATGTCCTCCTCCGCGATCCGTCCGGCGGCGAGCTCGCAGGCGCCGGTTTCGAGCATGCGCCGCAGTTCGATCAGCTGGATGGAGGCGTCCGCGTCGTTCTTCCCCTCGGATGCCGCGCGCAGTACGGCTTCCAGTGAGGCCCATCGGCTGAGGGGGTTGACGAACGTTCCCCTGCCGCGTTCCACACTCAGGATGCGCTGGGCCTGCAGCGTCTTCATGGCTTCACGGACCGTCATGCGGCTCACCTCATGGCGGGCGCTCAGTTCATGCTCCCCGGGGACGGTGGAGCCGGGCGGGAACTCGCCTTCGATGATGCGGTCCAGCAACTCGTCGGCCACTACGCCTACCAGTGACTTCCTTGCCATTGTGCCCCCGATTCCTGCTCCCGCGGCACCAGCGCGGCGGATATGTCAGACAAGTGTACTTGCGCGTCCGTATGCCGTGTGCCACACTAACTTCAAATGCAAGATGTCAGACATCTTACAGTTACCTTTACACCAGGATCCGCAAGCCCGGATCGAAACACAACGGAGTGCACTGTGACGCATGAAGCAGACGTTCTGGCCGCCTACCCGGCGGACCTCGAGATCCCGGCCGGGCTGGTTGCCGGCGCGCTGGCCGCTTCCACCGCCGACGTTCCCCGCGTCCTGGTGGTCCTGGACGACGACCCCACCGGCACGCAGTCCGTGGCCGACCTGCCCGTGCTCACCCGGTGGGACGTGCAGGATTTCGCGTGGGCCTTCGCCCAGGGCAAGCCCGCGGTTTACGTCCTCACCAACACCCGCAGCCTGGATCCCGCGGAAGCCGCGGCCCGCAATGAGGAAGTGGTCCGGAATGCCTTGGCCGCCGCAGGCTCAACCGGTGCCGCCGGTAACAGTGCCGGTTCCAGCCTGCGGCTCGGATTCGTGAGCCGCAGCGACTCCACGCTCCGCGGCCATTACCCTTTGGAACCGGACGTCATCGCCGCCACGGTTGCAGAGGTCAGCGGTGAAAAGACCGACGGCGTTGTCCTGGTGCCGGCATTCCCCGACGCCGGCCGCCTCACCATCGGCGGCGTCCACTACATGCGCGGCACCGGTGACGCAAAGGGCACCCTGGTCCCCGTCGCCGAAACCGAGTTCGCCAAGGACGCCACCTTTGGCTTCAGCACCTCCGTCATGGCCGACTACGTCGCCGAAAAGTCACAGGGCCGGTTCCCCGCCGACGCCGTCATCGTCCTGGACCTGAACATCATCCGCGCCGGCGCGGCCGCCCAGGACCCCGCGATCTCCGCCAAGGCCATCGCGGACGCCATCGAACCGGCCACCGACTCCACGCCGATCGTGGCGGACATCGTCACCGAGAACGACTTCCGGGCCCTGGCATTGGGCCTTGAAGAAGCCGAACGCCGCGGCAAGAAGCTCCTCTACCGCGTGGGCCCGCCGTTCGTCCGGGGCCGGATCGGCCAGGAAATCCGCACCGCGCTGACCGCAGAGGAAGCCTACGCGGGCAATACCCCCTCCGAAGCCGGCGGCCTGATCGTGGTGGGCTCGCACGTCGGCCTCACCACCCGGCAGCTCAATGTCCTCACCGCGGAACACCGCTCGGCGCGGATCATCGAGATCGACGTCGAAAAGCTCCTCGGCGACGGCGCCACGGCGGCTGGGCACCTGGACCGGACCGTGGATGCCGTCGTCGAGGCCCTCCGCTCGGGCGACGTCATCGTGCACACCAGCCGCCTGCTTATCAAGACCGACGATCCCGCCGAAAGCCTGCGGATCGCGCGGACCGTGTCCGCCGCCGTCGTGGACGTGGTCAACCGGACCCTGAAGACCTTCCCGCCGCGGTTCGTCATCGCCAAGGGCGGCATCACGTCCTCGGATGTTGCAGCCCACGGCCTGGAAATCCGCCACGCCATTGTCCGCGGCCCCATGCTCCCGGGCATCGTCAGCCTCTGGGAGCCGGTGGACGGCCCCGCCAAGGGCATCCCCTACATCGTCTTCGCCGGCAACGTGGGCGACGACGACTCCCTGGCCCAGGTCACCCGCAAGCTCAGCAACACTTTCTGATCCGTCCCACCGCAAGAATTCAACGGAGAACACCATGACCAGCAACTACACCGTCACCGTTTTGGGCCTTGGCGCCATGGGCCTGCCCATGGCCACCCGCCTGGCCTCGCAGCTCACCGTCCACGGCTTCGACATCGCCGAACCCCGCCTGGAACTTGCCCGGGAAGCCGGCATCGCCACCTTCAGCACGGCCCGCGAAGCCGCCAAGGGAGCCGACGCCGTGCTCCTGGCCGTCCGCAACGGCGAACAGCTCAACGACGTCCTCTTCGGCGAAAACGGCGTGGCCCCGGTCCTCGAGCCAGGTGCTGTCGTCATCCTCGGCAGCACCGTTGGCACGGACGCCATTCCCGCCACCGTCGCCAAGCTGGCCGAATACGGCGTGGACCTGGTGGACGCGCCCCTCTCCGGCGGACCCAAGCGTGCCGGCGAAGGCGACCTGCTGATCGTCGTTGGCGCTTCCCCCGAAGCCCGCGAAAAGGCAGCGCCCGCCCTGGACCTGCTGGCCTCCACCCTGACCGTGGTGGGCGACAACCCCGGCGACGGCCAGGCCCTGAAAACGGTCAACCAGCTCCTGTGCGGCGTCCACATCGCGGCCGCCGCTGAGGCCCTGGCCCTGGCCGACGCCCTGGGGCTGGACCAGGCCAAGACCCTCGCCGCGCTGGAGGCAGGCGCGGCGGGTTCCTTCATGCTCTCCAACCGCGGCCCCCGCATCCTGGAGGCCTACAACGAAGAGGGCGCCGAGGTCCTGTCCAGGCTGGACATCTTCGTCAAGGACATGGGCATCGTGGGCAAGGCCACCCGTGCCGCCGGCCTGGCAGCCCCCGTGGCCGCCGCCGCCGAGCAGCTCTACCTGCTGGGCCAGGCCCAAGGCCTCGCCGCAGCCGACGACTCCGCGGTCATCAAAGTGGTCGCGCCGTCCAAGCGCACCAAGTAAGCGTCTTTCCCCCCACCGGTACGACGACGGCGGTCCCCCCTCCGCCGTCGTCGTACCTCCCAGCGTTGCCGGCACCGCCCCGCAGCGTGTCATCCCCGCCGTAAGACCTGCTGCCCGTCTGCGCCCAGACCGGCACGTCAAAGGAGACATTCCGTGAACCACCTGATGAGTCCGCTGATACAGCGGGCGGCCGACGCCCCGGCCATCAAGCCCGCCGTGGAGCTTGGCACCCCCCTGCTCCTCACCATCGCAGCGGTCGGCATCGCCGTGTTGCTGGTCATGATCATCCGCTTCAAGATCCAGGCCTTCGTGGCCCTGCTGACAGTGAGCATCCTGGTGGCCGTGGCGGCAACCATCCCGCTGCAGGACATCTTCACCGTGGTGTCCGGCGGCGTGGGCAGCACCATGGGCAAGGTGGCCATCCTCATTGCGCTCGGCGCCGTGCTGGGCCGAATGATCGAGGTCTCCGGCGGCGTCCAGTCCCTGGCCGACCACTTCACCCGCAAGCTCGGCGCCCGCCGCGTGGCCGTGGCGCTGACCGCCGTCGGCTTTCTGGTGGCCATCCCCGTCTTCTTCGAAGTGGGCATCATCGTGCTGGTGCCCATCGTGTACGCCTTCGCCAAGATCGCCAAGGTCCACCCCGTGAAGTTCGGCCTCCCCATGGCCGGCATCATGCTCGCCATCCACGTGGCAGTTCCCCCGCACCCGGGCATCGTTGCCGGCGCCGGCGTGCTGGGCGCGGACATTGGACTGATCGCCCTGATCTCGCTGCTCATCTGCATCCCGCTGGGCTTCCTGTCCTACTGGGTGGCGTCCATCATGAACCGCAAGGACTACGAGCTGTTGCCCGCCGTGAAGACCCAGGTGGAGGAGTTCGGCTCCGACTCGCTGGTTAAGGTGGGCCACGACGGACCGGGTGCCGCCGCCATCGCGCCTCCCCGGCCCGGCCTGATCATCTTCCTGATCGCCGCCCCGATCGTGCAGATCCTCCTCGGCACCGCCGGTACCCTCATCCTCCCCAAGACTGACCCGCTGTACGGCCTGGCAGCCTTCGTCGGCAACCCGTTCCTTGCCCTGCTGGTGGCCGTGGCCCTGTCCTTCTTCCTGCTGGCCGTCCGCCGCGGCTGGTCCTTCAAGGAGACCGGTGAGATCTTCGAAGGGTCGCTCCCTCCCATCGCCTCCATCCTGATGGTGGTGGCCGCCGGCGGCGTGTTCGGCAACGTCCTGCAGGTTTCCGGCATCGGCGGCGCACTTTCCAAGACCCTGGACACGCTCGGCGTGCCGCTGCTGCTGCTCGGCTTCATCATTTCGCTGGCGCTCCGTGCCGCCCAGGGTTCGGCCACCGTGGCCATCGTGACCACCACCGGCCTGCTGTCCGCAGCGGTCAGCGGCGGCGGCTACAGCCCCGCCCAGATCGCCGTGATCGTCATCGCCATCGGCTTCGGTGCCCTGGGCCTGTCCCACGTGACGGACGCCGGCTTCTGGGTTGTGGTCCGCTACTACGGCCTTACCGTCTCCGACGGCCTGAAGACCTGGACCGTCCTGACCACCATCCTGGGCCTTGCCGGCTTCGCACTGACCTTTGTGGCCTGGATCCTGGTGGGAGGACTGGGCGCCTGATGAGAACCCGCCTGGACCACCTGGTCACCTCCGCCCTGCAGCAGGGTTCCGCCGTCCCGGCCTTCACCTGCTACGACTTCACCACTGCGCTGGCCGTGGTGGGTGCCGCCGAAGAATCCGGCAGGGGCGTGATCCTGCTGGTGGCGCCCAAGACCGCCGCCACCGCCAACGGGCTGCGGCTCCTTTCGGCGCTGCGCGGCCTGGCCGACGCCGCCGCCGTGCCCGTGGCGGTGCAGCTCGACCATGCATCCGACCTCGGCGTCATGGCCGCCGCCGTCGAGGCAGGCGCGGATTCCGTCCTGGCCGACGGTTCCGCCCTCCCGTACGGGGACAACATCGCCCTGGTCCAGGGCGCCCGCGCTCTCCTGGGACCCGACGTGGTCCTCGAGGCCGAACTCGGTGGCCTGGCAGGGGACGAGGACCGCGCGTTCTCCGCCGACCAGCTGGCCGGCCAGTCCGGCGCGGACGTGGCAGGATTGACCGACTCCGCGCAGGTGGAGGACTTCGTGTCCCGCACCGGTGCCCAGCTTCTCGCCGTCGCGGTAGGCAACGTCCACGGCAAGTACAAGGGCGAACCGCGGCTGCGCTGGGACGTGCTGCAGGACATCGCTGCCCGGATCCACGTTCCCCTGGTC
The DNA here is from genome assembly GCF_000813845.1 of Pseudarthrobacter phenanthrenivorans. Taxonomy (GTDB): domain Bacteria; phylum Actinomycetota; class Actinomycetes; order Actinomycetales; family Micrococcaceae; genus Arthrobacter; species Arthrobacter phenanthrenivorans_B. The sequence continues at coordinate 27,980 of NZ_JWTB01000016.1, read as the reverse complement.
CTGCACGGCGCCTCCGGAATCCCCGCGGAAGAGCTGGTCAAGGCCGCAGCCATGAACGTCGGCAAGGTCAACTTCAACACCGAGCTGCGGACCGGCGTGCTGGCCACCCTCCAGGACCAGCTGCCCGCCCACCGTGCCGACGGTGAGAACCTGCAGGGCCTGCTGGCGCGGTGGAACACGTCGGCGAAGGATTTTGCCGCCGCCACCCTGGAAACGTTGGCGCGGTAGCGGGAACGGAAATTTCCACGAACGGGAGGCCAGGATCAAGCAGCCGGTCCTGGCCTCCTCCTTTTCACTTCGGGCTGCCTGCCAGGGGTATGAAGGTTTCCACTGGAGGCTAGGATCAAGCAATGATCCTGGCCTCCCTTCTTTTTGCCTTCCTCGCCGCCGCGCTGCACGTCTTCATCTTCACCATGGAGTCGGTTACCTGGACGCGGCCGGCTACGTGGAAGCGCTTCGGGGTCGCCTCCCAATCGGATGCCGAGACCACCAGGCCACTGGCGTTCAACCAGGGCTTCTACAACCTCTTCCTGGCCGTCGGTGCCTTCACCGGCGTGGGACTCGTGGCCCTCCGCGGTGCGGGCACGTGGCAGGACGTGGCAGGCTGGACGCTCATCTTCAGCTGCTGCGGCTCCATGCTGCTGGCTGCCGCCGTCCTGGCCCTGACCGGGCGAAAGTACCTGCGCGCCGCCGCAACGCAGGGCACCATGCCGCTGCTCGCCGTCGTACTGGGACTCCCGGCAGTGCTCCTGTAAGGGCAGAAGGGACGTAAGTCCTTAAAACCGCGGGAGCCCCGGGGCACAATGGTGCTGTGGACGACGCCAGGCCGTTATAGGTCCACCCATGCCGGACATCAGCGCGCGGGGGACAGGAACCGGGGCGGACGCGGCACGCCGCGATCCGGCCATCGACCTTGTCCGCTTCATCTGCCTGGTTCTGGTGGTGGTGGGCCACTCCATGATGGTCAGCCCGGTCCTGCATCCCGACGGGACCGTGACGACGGAGAACACCCTCGCCCTGCAGGACTGGTTCGAACCCATCATCTGGATCTTCATGGTCATGCCGCTGTTCTTCGTCACCGGCGGCATCACCGGCCTGCAGTCCTGGCGGCGGCTTAAGGCGGGCGGCGGGACGGCCGCGCAGTTCATCAGGGCGCGCCTCCTCCGCCTGGTCCGCCCGGCCACGGCCCTGCTGGCAGCGATGGTGGCGGGTCTCTCCGTGGCGGCCGTGCTGGGTGTGGACCCACAGGTAGTCCAGCTCATGGCCACCGGGGCGGGCATGCCGTTGTGGTTCCTCGCCGCCTACCTCGCGGCGCAATTGAACATTCCCGTCCTGGCGGCGCTCCATGCACGCGCTCCCTGGCTGGTCCTTGGCGTGCTCACGGCCCTGGTGGTTGCGGTGGACTGCCTGCGCGGCGCCCTCCCGGACCTCGCCAACGCGAACCTGGTGTTCGTGTGGTGCGCCGTGCAGCAACTGGGGTTCCTGGCCGCGGACGGCTACTTTTCCGGCCTTTCCCGCTCCGGCCTGCTGGGCATCGCTGTGGCCGCCAACCTGCTGCTGGGGCTGGTGACCGGACTGGGCCTGTACCGGGGAAACATGCTGGTCAACCTCAACCCGCCCAACCTGACCCTGGTGATCCTGGGCATTGCCCAGCTGGCGGTGATGGAACTGGGGCGGCCGGTCCTGGCTCCGCTCGCCGGGATCCCATGGATCGGCCGGCTCCTGGCACTTGCCGGTGCCCGGTCCCTGACAGTGTACCTGTGGCACCTGCCCCTGCTGGGCGCCATGTCCGGGCTGCTGCTCCTGGCACCGGTTCCCAAGCCGGGCTCCGGCACCGCTGAATGGTGGTGGTCGCGGCCCCTTGTGGTCCTCGCGCTGGTCCTCCTGCTCCTGCCGGTGGCGGCAGCCTTTGGCAGGCTGGAGGAACGGACGACGGCGATGCGCGCCGTCCGCTGCCGGCCCGCCGTGGCGGGGGCCGCCGTCGTGGTGGTCTTCATCCCCGTGGCGGACGCAGCGCTGAACGGACTGTCGCTGGGACTGCTGGCGGCCGGCACCGCCTGTTTCTCCGTGGCGGTCCTTTTGCTTTCCGGCCGGCCGCAGCGGGCACGCCGGAAGAGGGGGAGAAAGGGCATTGCCAGCGGGGTCAAGTAGTGCCAGTGTCGAACCATGACCGAGAACACCACCTCCGCGGAAGACAGATTCACCGCCAACGTTTCGCTGCGGCGCAATGACGCGGAGCACCGGTACGAATTACTGGTGGACGGCAGGCTGGCCGTGGAGGCCTTCTTCCAGGACCTTCCCGGGCATATCGACTTTACGCACACGGAAACCGGCCAGGATTTCGAGGGCCAGGGGCTGGGCAAAGTCCTTGCGCACTTTGCCCTGGATGACGTGGTGGCCACGGGCAAGCGGATCATCCCGCACTGCCCGTTCATCTCCAGCTACCTGCGCAAGCACGAAGGGTACGGCCAGTTCGTCGACTGGCCGCAGAACTGACTGCCGCTCCCGGCCGGGACTGGGCGAGGCGTCAGCTGGCCCGGGGGCTCAGCTGGCCAGGGCCTGGTCGGTTACGGGCACGGCCGTGCCGGGATCGTCAATGGTGAAGCCGCAGGCGCAGCGGTAGGTGACCACGCTCTCCGGAACGGATCCGGGCCGGAGGGCAACGACGGAGTTCCCGTCAACGTACACAGGCTGCCGGACCGGCAGTTCGCCATGGTCGACGCGCTGCATCGGTGTGCGGCAATGCATGCGTGTGTTCAGGGTCAAGAGCAACCCTGCGTCCACGGGTACGGTGGCGGTCAAGAGCTTCCCAGCTTCCCCGGTGCGCTCCCCAAACGCCGTCAGCTGGTCTTCCGTTGCGGTGGTCATTATGTTCTTCCTTGGGCTTCTTTCACGGAGCCGCCAACGCTGGCAACCCCGCCGCGAACTGCTTGCGGAGGTTCATCTGCCCCATAAGCAAAGCATGCTTACTATATGCCGCACAAGTCGGAGCCTGCCTGGGGTGCGGGCAGGGAGGCTGCCATGGAGCATCCTCCCGGGTCAGCTGCGGCGGCGTTGCCAGCGCCAGGCGTGCCACAGCAGCAGGATCACCACGGTGCTGAGGCCGATAAGCATCAGGTGCGGCGCGAAGGTAAACAGCACGAAGTCGAAGGACAGGCCGTTGCTGATGGGCCCTATGGCGACCGGACCCCGAAGAAGCGTCCACATGGCAATGGCAATCATCCCCGCCGCCAACAGCCACAACGCCACGATGAACGGGTTTGGTGCCACCCAGGGCCTTGCCGCCTCCTCCTGGCCTTCCAGTTCGGGCGGGACGGGATTCCCCTCCCGGTCCACTTCGCGGAACCCGACGATGCCGGATGGTTGCTGGTCCATACTTCCCCCTTTTGTGCGCCGCCAGGCTGGCCCGCCCGCGACGCCACCAGCCTAGCCTTTGCATTCCGAGTTGAATAATTACGGCACAAAAGTTTGATTAAAAGGGTCACCTAAGTAAGGCTGTCCTTACTGAACGATCCAAGTGAAGGAAAAACTGTGCCGCTGATGACCCGCCACGACCACACCAGCCACCTGCCGCAGCAACCCGGGGGTGGCGCCCAACCCGGGAGGCAACGGCCCGAAGGCCACGCCGCCAAGGACTTCAGTGACGGCATCGAACTGGCGCTGGCCGCCGGAAACCACCTGCTCAACACCCGCAACTCGGCCAGGTACGTGGCGCAGGTGCTGCAGGGGGTCACCGCCGTGGCCACCAGGCTCGAGCGGACCACCGGGCCGTTCACCGGCGTCGAACCCGCAGCGATGCAGGCCCGGGTTGCCGCCGTGGACCTGGACAGCCCGCTGCCGGATACGGCGGCGGCGCTGCAGGAACTTGAGGAGGTGTACCTGCGCGACGCCGTCTATTTCCATCACCCCAGGTACGCCGCCCACCTTAACTGCCCCGTGGTCATCCCCGCACTGGTGGGCGAGGCCATCCTGTCCGCGGTGAACTCCTCGCTGGACACCTGGGACCAGAGCGCGGGCGCCACCATGATCGAGCGCCGCCTCATCGACTGGGCGGCAGGGCGGCTCCATTTGGGTGGCAATGCCGACGGTATCTTCACCTCCGGCGGCAGCCAGTCCAACCTGCAGGCACTTCTCATCGCCCGCAACCACGCCGTGGCGGGACTTCGCCAGGATCCCGCCCACGCCGGACTCCGCCTCCCGGCACTGCTGGACAGCCTGCGGATCTTCACCTCCGCGGACAGCCATTTCAGCATCCGGAAATCGGCCTCCCTGCTGGGCCTCGGCCTCGACGCAGTCATCAGCATCCCCTGCACCGCTGACCACCGGATGGACCCCGGAGCCCTCGCCGAAGCGATGGCGGAAGCCCAGGACTCAGGCCTGACCGCCATGGCCGTCGTGGCCACCGCCGGAACGACGGACTTCGGCGCCGTGGACCCGCTCGAAGACCTCGCCGCCCTCGCCCAGGCCTACGGCGCCTGGTTGCACATCGATGCCGCGTACGGCGGCGGGCTCATGGTTTCCGGCCGGTACCGGCACCTGCTGGACGGCACCGGCCTGGCCGACTCGGTCACGGTGGACTTCCACAAGACCTTCTTCCAGCCGGTCAGCTCCAGCGCCCTCCTGGTCCGCGAATCCGCGATGCTGCGGCATGTCACCTACTACGCCGACTACCTCAACCCGGAAAGCGCCGCCCTGGCCGAGATCACCAACCAGGTGGACAAGAGCATCCAGACCACCCGCCGGTTCGACGCCCTCAAGCTCTGGCTTACCCTGCGGATCATGGGTGCAGACGCCATTGGTGCCCTGTTCGACGAGGCCATCGACCTCGCGGCGCGGGTGGGCGCCCTGCTCGAGGCCGATGACGACTTCGAGCTCGCGGCACAGCCGCACCTCAGCACCCTGGTGTTCCGGTACCGGCCTCGGCTGGAAGACGGCAAACGGCTTTCTGAGGACAGCGCAGACGCCTTGAACCCCGCCATCCGGGCGGCCATCTTCGCCTCCGGCAAGGCGCTGGTGGCCGGGACCACGGTGGGCGGCCGGCACTACCTGAAGTTCACCCTGCTCAACGCCGAGGCAACGCTTGAGGACATTGCCGGCATCGTCGGCCTCGTCCGCACCACCGGCGCCGGACTCCTGACGGGCGCCGCAGCATGAGCACCCCGGACAACCGCACGATCTACGACTTTGCCGCGGTCGGCGTCGGGCCCTTCAACCTGGGGCTCGCCGCCCTTACCGAGCCTGTGGAGGGTGTGGAGGGCATCTTTCTGGAGCAGCGCGGATCCTTTGACTGGCACCCGGGGATGATGCTGGAGCCTGCGCACCTCCAGGTGCCCTTCATGGCCGACCTCGTGACCATGGCGGACCCCACCTCGCCCTATTCGTTCCTGAACTTCCTCAAGCAGACCGGACGGCTCTACCGCTTCTACATCCGGGAGAACTTCTACCCCCTGCGCGCCGAGTACAACCAGTACTGCCAGTGGGTGGCCGGCCAGCTGCCGTCCGTACGGTTCGGCAGCACGGTGCTGGATGTGCGGTACGACGACGGCGTGTACCGGCTCAGCGTGGACGGTCCGGCCGGGCAGGAGGTACTCCGGGCCCGGCGGCTGGTGCTGGGAACCGGCACCTCGCCCAACATCCCGGCTGCGGGCGCGGACATCACCGCCGCCGCGGCGGCGGGACACGGGGGAGTGGCCTTCCACAACGCCGACTACTTGGCCCGGAAAGCCGAGCTCCAACAGCAACGCAGCATCACCATCGTGGGCAGCGGCCAGAGTGCCGCCGAGATCTATTACGAACTCCTGCAGGAAGCCGACGTCCACGGCTACCGGCTGGACTGGGTGACCCGTTCCGGCCGGTTCTTCCCGCTGGAGTACACCAAGCTGACCCTGGAGATGACCTCACCCGAGTACGTGGACTACTTCCATGCGCTGCCGCAGGACCGGCGGGACCGCCTCAACACGACGCAGAAGAACCTCTACAAGGGGATCAATTCGGACCTGATCGATGCGATTTACGACCTGCTTTACGCCAGGAGCCTCTCCGGCGTGGTCAACAGCAGGCTGCTCACCCACTCCACCCTGACCGCCGCGCGCTGGGACCCGGCCGCGGGCACCCACACGCTGCAGCTCCACCACGACGAACAGGGCAGCTCCTACACGTTGGACAGCGACGCCGTGGTGTTCGCCACCGGCTACGGCTACCGGGAGCCGGCGTTCCTGGCCGGCGTGCAGGACCGGATCGCCCGCGACGGCGCCGGCAGGTTCGCGGTGGACCGGAACTACAGCACCGGTGTGGTTCCCGGCGAGATCTTTGTCCAGAACGCCGAACTGCACACCCACGGGTTCGCCACCCCCGACCTGGGGATGGGCGCCTACCGCAACTCCTGCATCCTGCGGGACATCACCGGCCGCGAGGTGTACCCCGTGGAGCGGAGCATCGCCTTCCAGGAGTTCGGCGCCCCCGCCAGTGTTCTCCCGGCGGCTGACCTTGTTTCCCGGGAGGTGCACGCATGAGGTTCACGTTCCGCTGCCTGGACGCCCAGGCAGACGCCCTGCTGCTGCACGGCTGGGTGACCCGGCCGTACGCTTCGTTCTGGGGGATGCTGTCCGCCAGCGTGGCCGACGTGGCGGAGGAGTACGCCGGAATCCAGTCGAGCGGACACCACCACGCACTCCTGGGTCTCGACGGCGGTGTGCCCGCCTTCCTGGTGGAGGAGTACCTTCCGGCCCTTTCGCCCCTGGCGGCCACCTACGCCGTCCAGCCCGGTGACGTGGGGATGCACCTGCTGGTGGCTCCGCCGTCGTCCGGGCCGGAACACGGCTATACCACCGCCGTCATGGACGCCGTCCTGGCCCGGCTGTTCTCCCGGCCGGAGGTGGAGCGCGTGGTGGTGGAACCGGATGTCCGCAACACCAGGATCCATGCGCTGAACGAACGGCTTGGCTTCCAGCCTGCCGGGACGGTGGCCCTGCCGGACAAGGAGGCCCTCCTGAGTTTCTGCACCCGCTCCGGCTACCTGGCCGCCCGGTCACTCCTCCCGCCCGCGCACCCACGCCCAGCAACCCCCATCAGCATCCCCGAAGGAGCACTGTGACCGTCCACCTCGAAGCCCGTCCCAACCCTGGAACAGCTGCCGCAGCCACTGCCACGCGTGCCGCCGTAGCCCACCTGGCGCCCGCCCGCTGGGACGCCGCCAACCGGCACCTGCTCCGCAAGGCGCTCGCCGAGTTCTCCCACGAGCGGATCCTCGCCCCGGAACAAGAATCCGGCGCGGCTGGTGCCGGCACCTACCGCCTCGCCAGCGGTGACGGCTCGCACGAATACCGGTTCACGGCCCGGATCCTCGAACTCGACCACTGGTCCATCGATGCCGCGTCCATCCGGCACCTCCATAACGGCGCGGAAGCGCCCCTGGACGCCCTGGAATTCATCACCGTTTTCCACGGAACACTGGGCATCACCCCGCAGATGCTCCCGGTCTACCTTGAGGAAATCAGCAGCACACTGGCCAGCCACGCCTACAAACAGGGGTCCGGCCAGCCGTCCGCAGCCGAACTCGCGGCCGGCGTCACCGGCGGCCGGGACACTGCCGCCGACTTCCAGGCCATCGAGCGGAGCATGACCGAGGGGCATCCCTGTTTCGTGGCGAACAACGGGCGCCTGGGTTTCGGCATCAGCGACTACCACGCCTTCGCGCCGGAAACAGGCGCTCCGGTGCTGCTGGAATGGATCGCTGTGCAGCGTTCCCATGCCGTATTCACGGCGACTGCAGGGCTGGACTACCGGACACACCTGGACGCCGAGCTGGGCGCTCTTGCCGGAGACTTCGCCAATGAACTGCGGCTGCTGGGCCTGGACCCGGACCAGTACTTCTTCATGCCTGTGCATCCGTGGCAGTGGGAGAACAAACTGACCGTGACCTTCGCGGCCGAGATCGCCCGGCAGCGCATCGTGCACCTGGGCACCGGAACCGACACCTACCAGGCAAAGCAGTCGATCCGCACGTTCTTCAACACCAGCCACCCGTCCCGGAGCTACGTCAAGACCGCCATGTCCGTGCTGAACATGGGCTTCATGCGGGGCCTGTCACCGCAATACATGAAGGCCACGCCGGTCATCAACGACTGGCTGCGGGGCCTCATCGAAGCCGACGAGGCGCTCACTCAGCGGGGCTTCACCATGATCGGCGAGGTGGCAGCGATCGGGTACCACAACGGGTACTACGAGGCCGGCTCCGCCAGCGGGTCGCCCTACCGGAAGATGCTGTCCGCACTGTGGCGGGAAAGCCCGCTGCCGCTGCTGCAGGACGGCCGGCAGCTGGCCACCATGGCCTCGCTGCTGCACGTGGACGCCACGGGAAAGCCCATGGCGTCGGCCCTCATCGAGCGCTCCGGACTGGCCCCCGGGGCATGGCTCCGCCGCTACTTCGAGGCCTACCTGGTGCCGCTGGTGCACTGCCTCGTCCGGTACGGGCTGGCGTTCATGCCGCACGGTGAGAACGTGATCCTGGTGCTGGAGGACGGCGTGCCCGCCAGCGCCATCATGAAGGACATCGCCGAGGAGATCGTGGTGATGGGTGACCGGCTGGACCTTCCGGACGAGGTGGCCCGCATCAAGGCCGACATACCGGACGGCGAACAGGTGCTGGCCATCTTCACGGACGTCTTCGACTGCATCTTCCGTTTCCTCAGCGCCCTGCTGGATGAGGACGGCGTCCTTCCCCAGGAGGAGTTCTGGCGGACGGCGGCCGCCGCCGTCCGGGACTACCAGGCGCAGCATCCCCAGCTTGCCGCGGAGTACGCCAGGTACGACCTTTTCGCCCCGGATTTCGCGTTGTCCTGCCTGAACCGGCTGCAGCTCCGCAACAACCAGCACATGCTGGACCTGGCGGACCCCTCGGGCGGACTCCAAATGGCCGGGCGGCTGGCCAATCCGCTGGCCCGGTTCGCGGACGGTGTGCCCTCCCGTGACTAGGCTGGCACCATGACGCCAACAACCTCCCGAACCACCGCATTGGTCACCGGCGCCAGCGCCGGACTGGGCCACGAATTCGCCAGGCAGCTCGCCGCCCAGGGGCATGACGTGGTCCTGGTGGCGCGCAACGCGGCCAGGCTGGCCGAAACAGCGGAGGACCTGCGCCGGCGCTACGGAATCACGGCTGAGGTGCTTCCCGCCGACCTGACGGACGAGGATGACGTTGCCGCCGTCGTCGAACGCCTTGAAGACAGCGCCCGGCCGGTGGGGATCCTGGTCAACAACGCTGGGATCGGCCTGCTGCACAACTTCGAGGAAAACCAGGCTTCGGACGAGAAGAAGCACCTGCGGCTGCACGCTGAAACGTCGATGGTGCTCACCCACGCGGCGCTGAAGGGCATGCTGGAGCGCGGTGACGGCAGGATCATCAATGTGGCCAGCGTGGCCGCCTTCCTGCCCCGCGGCACCTATTCGGCGGCCAAGGCGTGGCTGGTGAGTTTCAGCCGCTGGGCGAACCTGGCCTACCGTAACCGTGGCATCAAGGTCACGGCCGTTTGCCCGGGCTTCACGCATACCGAGTTCCACGACCGGATGGGGATGGACAAGTCGGTGGCCCCGTCCTGGACCTGGCTGCGGGCGGACCGGGTGGTCCGTGAGGGCCTGGCGGACAACGAGCGCGGCAAGGCGGTGTCCATCCCGTCCAAGCGGTACAAGGCCTTGGTGGCGCTGGCCAAGGTGGCGCCGGCGCGGCTAATGGCCGGGCCGGCGCGGAAACCGAAATAGGGCCTGGCGCGCGGCCGGCAGTCCCGGGAAGGCTGTCCGGCGGCGTGAACCGGGACGGCGGACAGCCACTACCACCAGGATGCCCAGCAGCGCACCCACGAGGGTTTCCACCGCCCGCTCGAGGATCAGGACGCGCGGTTCGGCCGGCGAGGCGAGCTGCGTCATGAGCAGGATCACGGGGGTGAACCAGACCATCGCCAGACCATAGTGCCTGGTCATGAACAGCTCGGTGGCGAACTGGAAGAGGACCACCAGCAGGGCCAGTACCTGCGCGTGGTGCAGGGGCTCCTGGAAAGCGGGGTAGAGCGCAGCCAGGGTCCAGGGCCCGGGGAGGAGCACGACGGCGGTCACCGCCAGGCCCAGGAACGTCCCCACGATGCGGTGGACACCCCGCCGGACGCTGCTGGGCAGGTCTGCTCCGGCGAGTGGTACGGCGGCGGCGGCCATGGCCCAGTGCGGGTGGCCGCTGCCGCTGGCCACACCCACGCTTCCGGCAGCAGCGACGGCCAGGACGTACCGGGCGGCGTGCAGCGTGAGTTCCCGGGTCCCCGCCGCGGAACGGGGCGGCAGGGTCCGGGTTGCTCCCGGTTCCCACGCCCTCCGGCGCATCCAGCCGCTGAACCCTATGGCCATGGAAAACAGGGCGGAACCGGCGGCGATGAGCATGGCCGCGTACCAGGGGACCTGGGCGGGAACAGAGGCACACGCGCCGAGGGCGAGGATGCCGAAGAAGGGGCCGTTGGGTTTCAGCCGTACCCGGTCCGAGTACACGGAACCCACACCCGCCAGGGTGGCTTCCACTGCCACCAGCCACCAGGAGTGGATGTGGTTAACGGACAGCGCCACCCCCACGGCGACCCCCGTCAGCAGCACCAGGGCGGCCTGGGCCTGGTGGCGGAGCCGCAGCTGGTGTGGTTCCGAGCGGCCGTACATGCCGGTGAGGGCGCCGAAGACGGCGTAGATGATGAGGTCGGTGCGGCCGGCGGCCAGCAGGAGCAGGGAGGGGACGGCGACACTCAGCGCCACGCGCAGCGCGGCCAGGTGGTCGTTGTTGGCCGGTTCCAGCCGGTGGAGCGCGCGGACCTGCTCCCTAACGCGCTTCATGTACCAGCCTGTCCTGTTGTGGTTCTCCTGCCGCGGCCCACGGCTTCTGGGAAAGTATCACCGGCTCCGCGGCAGAGTCACATGCCGCAGTCATACGGGGTCATTCGCCGGCACCGCAAAAAGCCCGTTCCGTGTGCTTCCCCCAAGGAAGCACACGGAACGGGCCTGCGAGCGTGGGCTACAAGAGTGCCCGGTCGGCCGGAGCTATGCCCCCGCCGGAACTCCGCGGTGGGCCTGGGGATCCGTGCCGTCAAGGGTCTCGAACGGCAGTTCGTCCAGGTTGATCAGCGGGTTCTCGTCCTGGGTGGCCACCAGTTCCTTTGCCTCAGCTGGGCTGTCTACGCTGGGCATGGAGCCGGGAAGCGGGCGGTTGGCCGATTCCTTCAGGAAGTAGATGGCCACAGCGCCCACCAGGGACGTTGCCATCAGGTAATAGGCAGGCATCATGTCGTTGCCGGTGGCACTGATCAGCGCCGCCACGATGAACGGCGTGGTGCCGCCGAAGATGGCCACGGCGAAGTTGTAGGCAATGCCCATGGCGCCGTAGCGGCTGGACGTGGGGAACTGGGCCGGCAGCGCCGAGGCCAGGTTGGCAACGTAGAAGGTGACGGGGAAGGCAACCAGCGCCAGCCCGGCAAGGGTGGACCAGACCTGTCCGATGCCGATCAGCATGAAGGCCGGGATGGCCAGCACGATGGTGCTGATGGCGCCGATCCACAGGACGGGACGGCGGCCGATGCGGTCGGAGAGCTTGCCGGTAAGGGGAATGCACAACGACATCACCACGAGGACCGGAATGGTCAGCAGCGTGCCATGCACCTCGTCATAGCCCTTGGACTCGGTGAGGTAGGTGGGCATGTACGACGTCAGGGCGTAACCGGCCGTGTTGGCAGCAGCCACTACAACCATGGCCACGATGATCGGACGCCAGTAGGCCTTGACGATTCCAAGGGGTCCCTTGGCCGTGGCAACGTCTCCCGCGGAGGCGTTCTTGGCGTTCTCTTCCTGCGCGTCAAGGGTGGCCTGGAACTGCGGCGATTCCTCAATCTTGCTCCGGAAGTACACGGCGATCAGGCCCAGCGGGCCGGCAACGAGGAACGGGATACGCCATCCCCAGTCCTCCATGGTGTCCTGGCCAAGGGTCAGCTGCAGGACGGACACCAGGGCGGCACCGATGGCGAAGCCCAGGTAGCTGCCCAGGTCCAGGAAGCTGGCGAAGAAGCCGCGGCGCTTGTCAGCGGCGTACTCGCTGACGAAGGTGGTGGCACCGGCGTACTCACCGCCGGTGGAGAAGCCCTGGATGACCTTGAGGAGCACCAGGAGCGCTGCAGCCCAGAGCCCGATTTGGGCGTAGCCGGGCAGGAGGCCGACGGCGAAGGTGCTGGCGGCCATGATCATCAGCGTGGCCGCCAGGATCTTCTGGCGTCCCATCTTGTCGCCCAGCCAGCCGAAGATCACGCCGCCCAGGGGACGGGCGATGAAGGTGGCGGCGAACGTTCCCAGCAGGAACAGCGTCTGCGTGGTGGGATCTGATTCGGGGAGGAACACCGGGCCCATGGTGGTGATGAGGTAGCCGAAGACGCCTACGTCGTACCATTCCATGGTGTTGCCCACGATGGTTCCGCCCAGTGCTTTCTTGAGCATGGGCTGGTCAACCACGTTGACATCGGATTCCTTGAGCCGGCGGCGTGGCAGCAGCCGTGGCTTCTTGGCAGCCGGGGCTGCAGGGTCGGTTCCGCGGGCGTTCCTGGCGCCTGCTGAAGAGTCGGTCATGCTTCGGTCTGTGGGCATTTGGGCAACTCCTGTGGAGGTCATTTGCTTGCGACTTGTAGCTGCCCCGCTCTGGGCAGGCCTTCAATTTTACGGGATTTCGCTGGCGCCCGGGCGGTTTCAGGCGTAGCATGCCGCCTTTTGGGGCCGATATGGGGCTGGTCCGAAAATTTTTTGCCCCGCCTTTTCCCGCGCTATCACTGGGAAGCAGGCTGATGAACGGCGCCGTTACCAAAAATTTTCCAAAGTGCCCCGTTTCAAGCCCCCTTTCCCGGGGAAACCGGCCGTAAAAGTGACCGCGGCCACGGGCGATGGAGGGGGGGTTCCCAGCGGGCACGGACCTGCCTATGGTAGAGCGATGGACACACTTCTTTCCGGGCAGTAGTCCGCGCTCGCCCGGGCGCTTTCGTTGGCATTTCGTTTCAGGGAAGAACCGAAGGGAAGAAGGGAAGAATCAATGGGTGAACAGTCCAACCAGTTCCACCTCAGGCCCGAGGTGGCCGACCACCTTGCGGCCGCCATGGACGCGCCGGTAGCGCCGGGCCCGGCAGCCACCGGAGCCATGCCACTGGCGCAGCAAAGCGGGTGGCCGGACGGCACCGGCAAGCGCCGGCACCCCAGGGACAGCGCGGCAGGCCACGGCAGGATGGGGCATGAGGCTGCTGTGACGGCGGTCCACCGCACCGGCCGGCCCCAGATGCCGCACTCCTCGTAGCCACCACGGAGGTGCGGGCGGCTCGACGGCGGCCCGCACCTTCGCTCTCGACGCCCACCTTCGCTGCCGACGCGCAGATGACCTGGCGCCCGCAACATTCGGGCCGCGCGAGGTATTCCGCGCGTCATCGGCTGGTGTGGGTGTCGAAAAGGGCGGTCAGCCCTCGCGGACCACGTCCGACGGGTCCTTATCCACCCGCCAGCCCCGCCACCTCGGATGCCGCAGCCGTCCCGGCCCGGTCCATTCGCTGTAGGTCACCTCGCCGACAAGCTCCGGCGCCACCCAGTGGGCGTCGGCGGCGTCCGGCCGCGGAACCTCATGGAAGGGCGAGGTCTTCCGGCCGAGCCGCTCCACCGTCTGCCGCAGTTCCGCGAGCTCACGGGTGCTGAAGCCGGAACCCACCCGGCCCACGTACTGCAGCTTGCCGCCGTCGGGAATCCCCACCAGCAGCGAACCCACGGTCTCCTGGCGGCCGCCCTTGCCGGGACGCCAGCCGCCCACCACCACTTCCTGGGTCTTCTCGGTCTTGAGCTTGATCCACGTGCGCGTCCGCTGGCCGCTGGCGTAGCGGCTGTCCGTCCTTTTCGCCATCACCCCCTCAAGGCCCAGTTCCTGTGCGCTTGCCAGGAGGAGGTCCGCGGGCTCGTCCAGCACCATGGACAGGTCCACGGGGCAGTCGGAGGGGCTGAAGAACTGTTCGAGCCGGTGGCGCCGCTGGCTGAGCGGCAGGCGCCGGAGGTCCGCTCCGTCGTCGAACAGGAGGTCGAAGAGCATCAGCTGCAGCGGGATGGCGGTGCGGGCTTTGGCGACGTCGGCGGCGCGGGTCAGTTTCATCCGGCCCTGCAGGAGGCCGAAGTCGGGCTTCCCGCCGGGTCCGACGGCGATAATCTCACCGTCCGCCACGAAGGGCTGCGGGGGCCAGCAGGCCCGGTCGGTGAACTCAGGGTAGGTCCTGGTCACGTCGTTGCCGTTGCGGCTGAAAATCCGCACGCCCTCCCGGTCCGCCAGCACGAGGGCACGGACGCCGTCCCATTTGAGCTCGTACTGCCATCTGCTGCCCTGCAGGTCCGCCGGGGTGCCGGAGGTGGCCATCATGGGCCGGTACTCCAGCGGGTCCGCGGAGGTGCCGGGCGCGGGCCCGGCACTCCCGGCTTGTTTGGCGACCGGCCCGGTGTCCCCTTCGCCGTCGACCTGTGACGCTGCCTTCGACGACGCGGACGACGGCGCCGCGTGCCGCCGTCGTCCGCCGTGCTGCTCCTGGTCCATCAGGTGGATCAGCCACTGGTTTTCGGCGTCCTTGCCGCTGCCTCGCCCGGTGTGGATCAGCGCGACCTTCCTGGTGCCGCCCAGGCCGCCGCCCTCGGACCCGGCCAGCGTGACGATGACTTCCCTGCCATTGATCCATTTGTGCAGCTCATAGGTGCCGGTATCCCAGATGGTCATCTCGCCGGCCCCGTACTGGCCCTTGGGTATGGTGCCGTGGAACGTGAGGTAGTCCATGGGGTGGTCCTCGGTCTGGACTGCCAGGTGGTTCTTCCCGCCCGACTCCGGCACCCCTTTGGGCAGGGCCCAGGACACCAGGACCCCTTCGTGTTCCAGCCGGAGGTCCCAGTGCAGCCGGCTGGCGTGGTGCTCCTGGATGACAAAGCTGTTGCCGCCGGCGGGTATGCCCGCAAACGGTTCGGGTGTCTCCTTGGGGTCGCGCATGGAGCGGTACTTGCCCAGGCGGGGATCGCCGTCGGTTGTTTCGTCCCGGGCCGCGGTGTTGCCGGCGGCACCGGAGGCAGCATTGACGACGACGGCGAACGGGTCCTTGCCGTCCCGCACCCGCCGCAGTACCTCCTGGAAATCCAGGTGCTTCACTGTGGGTGATTCAATTTCCCGCCAGGTCCGCGGCGCGGCAACCGTGGGTGTGGGCCGGCCGCGGAGCGAATACGGCACCACCGTGGTTTTTGCCCCATTGTTCTGGCTCCAGTCCACCAGCACCTTGTTCCTGCGGAGCGCCTTCTTCATGTCGCTGACGGCAAGGTCCGGGTGGTCGGCTTCCAGTGCGCGGGCCAGTTCCCGGGCGAAAGCGGAGATCTGTTCGGAGGTCTGGGTCCCGTCCAGGGCTGCGTAGAGGTGGATTCCCTTGCTCCCGCTGGTAACCGGGACCGGGTCGAGGCCCACGTCCTGCAGGATGTCGCGTGCCAGCAGGGCCACTTCGCGGCACTCGGGCAGCCCGGCGCCCTCACCCGGGTCCAGGTCCAGCACCAGCCGGTCGGGGTTCAACGGGTTGCCGTGGGCGTCCACGCGCCACTGGGGTACATGGATTTCCAGTGAGTTGATCTGGCCGAACCAGGTCAGCGTGGCGGCGTCATTGACCAGGGGGTAGTGGATGGTGCGGTCCTTGTGCGTGATGGCTGCCCGGGGCAGCCAGCCGGGGGCCGAGTCCTCCAGATCCTTCTGGAAGAACACCTCGCCGGGCTTGTCCGCAGTCCCCACACCGTTGACCCACCGCTTCCGCGTGGCCGGACGGTTGGCCGCCGCCGGGATCAGCACATGGGCCACCGCGGCGTAGTAGGCCAGCACGTCCGCCTTGGTGGTGCCGGTCTCCGGATAGATGATTTTGTCCAGGTTTGTCAGCGTCAGTTCCCGTCCCGCAACCCGGACACGTTCCCTACTCGCTGCCACGGGTCTTCACCTCCGGCCCGCACTGATGTTGACTGTAGGAATGAGAGCCATCTGGAAAGGTGCCATCGCGTTCGGGCTGGTCAACGTGCCCGTGAAGGTCTACAGCGCCACTGAGGATCATGACATCAGTCTGCACCAGGTTCACAATGCCGACGGCGGCCGGATCCGCTACCAGCGCCGGTGCGAGGTGTGCGGCGAGGTGGTGGACTACTCCGATATCGAGAAGGCCTTCGAAGAGGACGGCCGGACGGTGGTCCTGTCCAAGGATGAGCTCAAGTCCATCCCCGCGGAGAACAGCCATGAAATCGAAGTGGTGCAGTTCGTTCCGTCCGAGCAGCTTGAACCCATGATGTTCGAGAAGAGCTACTACCTGGAGCCCGATTCCAAGTCGCCCAAGGCGTACGTGCTCCTCCGGCGCGCGCTGGAGGATACGGACCGGGTGGCCATCGTCCAGTTCGCACTCCGGGAGAAGACCCGGCTGGGGGCCCTGCGGATCAAGGACGACGTCCTGGTGCTTCAGTCCCTGCTGTGGCCTGATGAGGTGCGGGAGGCCAACTTCCCGTCCCTCGACGCCGACATCAGGATTTCCTCACAGGAGCGCGACATGTCCGCGGCGCTGGTGGAATCCATGGCGGCGGACTTCGACCCCGCTTCCTTCACGGACGAGTACCAGGTGCAGCTCCGCCAGCTGATCGACGCCAAGCTTGAACAGGGCGAATCGCTGGACACGGAGGAGACCTTCGGCGTGGAAGCGGGCGAGGGCGGCAAGGGCGAGGTCATCGACCTGATGGAGGCCCTCAAGCGGAGCCTGGACCGGAAGCGCGGCGGCGGGGACGCAGCCGCCGCCGGTGGAACCGACGACGACGAAGCGGACGCCGGGGGCGCGGAGGACGGGGAGGCAAAACCTGCCCGCAAGGCTGCCGGGAGCAGGGCGGCGGCTTCAAAGACGTCCGACTCCAGGACGACTGCCTCCAAGACGACGGCTGCGAAGACGACGGCTGCGAAGACGACGGCTGCGAAGACTTCAGCTTCCAGGACGGCTGCGAAGACCGGAACGGACGATGCAAAGCCCGCCGCCACGTCGGCCGCCAAGTCCGGCACCTCCAGGACCACCGCATCGAAGTCCACCGCATCGAAGTCGACTTCCTCAAAGTCCGCCGCGTCGAAGACCGCGGACACCAAGTCCACGGGAACCAGGACTGCGGAAAAGCCGGCGGCCAAGACCACCAGGGCGCGCAAGCCCGCCTGACCGGCTGCGGGCGGCCTTCCACTCTTTACAGGGGCTTTCAACGCGCCCACAATGAGTCGCATCGCAGCCTCCGCTGTGGCAACAGCGTGCTGTCATCCATCCTCGGACGGACATATAAAGGGGCGCGGACATGAGCGAACAGACAGGCGTGGCGGAGGCAGACCGGGAGCTGAAGCAGAAGCACCGGGCCATGTGGGCGTCAGGGGACTACCCGGCACTGGCTGACGAGATGCTGCTGGAGCTGGGGGCGGTCCTGGTGGAGGCCTGCGGCATCACGTCCCGGCAACGGGTCCTGGACGTTGCGGCCGGGACGGGCAACGCCGCCATTCCTGCGGCAATGATGGGCGCAAAGGTGGTGGCCAGCGACCTCACCCCTGAACTTTTCGAGGCGGGGCGAAAAGAGGCGGCCAACCGGGGAGTCAGCCTGGACTGGCAGGAGGGCGATGCCGAGGCCCTGCCCTTTGCCGATGAGGAATTTGACGCCGTCATGTCCTGCATCGGGGTGATGTTCGCACCCCACCACCAGGCTGCTGCCGACGAACTGCTGCGGGTCTGCAAGCCGGGGGGCTCCATCGGCCTGCTGAACTGGACCCCGGAGGGCTTTATTGGGCAGATGTTCGCCACGATGAAGCCGTTCGCTCCACCGCCGCCGCCGGGCGCCCAGCCTGGCCCCCTGTGGGGGAATGAAGACCATGTCCGGGGGCTGCTGGGCGGCAGGGTCACTGACGTCCGGACCCGCAAGCGGACCCTGGCCGTCAGGAGCTTCCACCAGCCCGCGGACTTCGTCCGGTATTTCAAGTCCCATTACGGGCCCATCATCTCCGTCTACAAGTCGCTCGCGGATGACCAGGACAAGGTTAAGGCGCTGGACCAGGCCCTCACTGACCTCGCCGACTCCTTCGGTGATGCCCACGGCGATTCCCCGTTCCAGATGGAATGGGAGTACCTGCTGTTCACTGCGAGGAAGGCCTGAGCCATGCCGGAGAACCATGTGGCCACGTCCACCGCCACCATCGACGCATCACCGGACCGGGTCTGGGGCGTGATCACCGATCCGGCTGCCGTCAAGGAATTCATGTTCGGGACAGAGCTGGAAACAGACTGGAACGAGGGGAGCCCCATTACCTGGCAGGGGGAATGGGAGGGGAAGGCATTCCAGGACAAAGGCGAGATCCAGCACGTGGAGCCGGGACGGAAACTGGTCCACACCCACTTCAGCCCACTGTCCGGCCAGGAGGACAAGCCGGAGAACTACCACACCCTCGAATGGACCCTGGAGGACCTTGGCGGCTCGACCCGCCTGACCCTGGCCCAGGACAACAACCCCACCGAAGAGGCGGCAGCCCATTCGAAGGCGATGTGGGACAAGCTGGTGGCTGACGTCAAGCGCATCGCCGAAGCCCGCTGAGCCCAACCAGTGGCGGTGCCTGAACCCGGCGCTTAAACGCCGCGGCCGCCGTCGGAATGCCCCCCGGTGGGGAGGCATCCGGCGGCGGCCGCGGACCGAAAGCCGCTACTCGGCGTCGTGGTCCGTTTCCAGGATCTGCACCAGGCGGTCCAGGGCAGCATCCGCGCCGTCACCTTCGGCGCGCAGGACCACCACGTCTCCGTGGGAGGCACCCAGGCTCATGAGGGACAGGATGCTGGCGGCATCCATGGCCTCGTCGGCCGGCTCGCCTTCACGGGCGATGGTGATGTCCAGGTCGAACTCTCCGGCAGCCTCTGCGAAGATGGCGGCCGGGCGGGCGTGCAGGCCCACGCGGCTGGCGACGGTTGCGGTGCGTTCTGGCATTTTTGCTCCTTTGTCTTTCGGCGTGCTGGGGGTCCAGCGGCCGGTGAGGTGTATGGCCTGCCGGCTCAGACGGTTACGGGAACCGGTTCAACCGTATCAACGGTCTTCTTGACTGCCCAGCGCTTCAGGGCGATCACCGACAGTGCCGTGATGACCGTGCCGACGATGATCGAAACGAGGAACATCACGAAGTTGTCGATCGCGAAGAAGACGAAGATGCCGCCGTGCGGGGCCTTGGAACCAACTCCGGCAGCCATCGAGATGGCCCCGGTCACCGCACCGCCCAGCATGCTGGCGGGGATGACGCGCAGCGGGTCGGCCGCGGCGAACGGGATGGCGCCTTCGGAGATGAAGGACGCGCCCAGCAGCCAGGCTGCCTTGCCGTTTTCCTGCTCGGCGAGGCTGAAGAGCTTCTTGTTCAGGACGGTGGAGGCCAGGGCCATGGCAAGCGGGGGAACCATGCCGGAGGCCATGACGGCTGCCATGATCTGCCACGGGGCCTGGTTGTCGATGGTTGCTGCACCAAGGCCGGCGACGGCGAAGGAGTAGGCAACCTTGTTGACCGGGCCACCGAGGTCGAAGCACATCATGAGGCCCAGGATGACGCCGAGGGCGATGGCACCGGCACCGGTGAGGCCGGAAAGCCAGCTGTTCAGGCCGTTGGTGATGGCGACGATCGGGCCGCCCAGGATAAGGAACATCAGGCCGGACGCCACCAGCGAGGCCAGCAGCGGGATGATCACCACGGGCATCAGGCCGCGCAGCCAGCGGGCCACCTGCAGGCGGCCCACGACGTGGGCGATGTAGCCGGCCAGCAGGCCGCCGACAATGCCGCCGAGGAAGCCGGCTCCCATGAATCCGGCCACTGCACCGGCGACGAAGCCGGGGGCGATGCCGGGGCGGTCAGCGATGGCGTAGGCGATGTAGCCCGCCAGCGCCGGGACCAGGAAGCCCAGCGACAGGGCACCGATCTTGAACAGGACCGCACCGAGGTAGGCGCCGAGCGGGCCCCAGGCGTTGTCGGGGAACTGGGTGGGCAGGTTGAACAGGCTGTTCTGGACAACGATCGTGTCGGCGTACTTGGTGATCAGGTAGCCGCCCATGAGGAAGCCGAGGGCGATCAGCAGGCCGCCGCCGGCCACGAACGGAATCATGTAGCTGACGCCGGTCAGGAGGGCCTTCTTGAGCTTCTGCCCGATGTGCTCGCCCTTTTCCTCGGCCTCGTGCTCGGCCTGTTCCTCCGCACCGAAGTGCGGGACGCGCCGGGCGTGCGGGTTGTCGGCCGCGGCGAGGGCCTCCTGGACCATCTTGTCCGGCTCGTCGATGCCGCGCTTGACCGGGGCGTTGACCACGGGCTTGCCGGCGAAGCGCTCCTTGCCGCGCACGTCCACGTCCACCGCAAAGATGACGGCGTCTGCGGCGGCGATGACGGCGGGATCCAGCGCCTTGGCGCCGGAGGAACCCTGGGTCTCCACCTGCAGGTCGACGCCAACTTCCTTGGCGGCTGCCACCAGTGAATCGGCGGCCATGTAGGTGTGGGCGATGCCGGTGGGGCACGCCGTAACGGCCACCAGGCGCTTGGGGCCACGGGTACCGGACCCTGCGGGAGCGCCGGAGGAAGCGGCTGCCGCGGAGGAGCCCGCGGCACCGGCAGCACCTGCGGCGCCAACTCCCGCAGCCACCGGAACGGCGTCGGCGGGGGCGGCGGCAGCGTGTGCGGCGGGCTTGTCTGCCAGGGCACCGTCCACGAGTTCCACGATTTCAGCTTCCGAGGAGGCGTTGCGCAGGGCTGCGGTGAAGTCCTTCTTGATGAGGGACCGGGCCAGCTTGGAGAGCAGCTTCAGGTGCTCCTGGTCCGCCCCGTCCGGAGCGGCGATGAAGAACACCAGGTCGGCGGGGCCGTCCTTGGCGCCGAAGTCCACCTTCGGGTTCAGGCGGGCCATGGCCAGGGTGGGCACGGTGACGGCGGCGGAGCGGCAGTGCGGGATGGCAATGCCGCCGGGGATGCCCGTGGCCGTCTTCTGCTCGCGGGCGAAGGCGTCCGCGAAGAGGCCTTCAACTTCAGAGGCGCGTCCGGTGGCAGCTACCTTGCTTGCCAGATGCCGGATCACCGACTCGGGCGCGTTGCCCAGGTTCTGGTCGAGCTCGACCAGTTCCGTGGTGATGAGCTGGGTCACTGTCAATCCTTTCGAAGGGCCGTGATGGTTACGGCATCCGGGGTGGTTTGGTGTACTGCCGGAACAGTGGAACCCGGCAGCGAGGCAGCGGCGGCACCGTGGGCCACCGCCTGACGAAGGCAATCGGCAGGGGCGGCGCCCCGGCCGTGGGCGAGCAGGTAACCGGCAAGCGCGGAGTCGCCCGCACCCACCGTGCTGACCGCGGCGACCGGCGGATGCGTGGCCAGCCACGCGCCGTCGGCCGTTACAAGGACAGCTCCCTTGGAACCGAGAGTTGCCAGCACAGCACCCACACCGGAACGCACGACGGCGGCGGCGGCAGCGGCTGCAGCCGCCGGGTCCGCTTCCAGTTCGTCACCAGTGGCCGGGGCGAAACCGGCCGCTGCGGCCAGTTCTGCCAGTTCTTCGGCATTGGGTTTAAGGAGGTCCGGCTTGCCGGAACCAGTAGAGGTTCCGCCGGTCCCTGATCCGTCGCCCGTGAGGGCGGCGGCGAGGGGGGCCCCGGAGGAATCGACGGCGATCAGCGGCGTGGTGCCGTTGCCCGCCTCCCGGATCCGCTGGGCCACCGTGGCATAGAAGTCCACCGGGAAGCCGGGCGGCAGCGAGCCGGCCAGGACCACCCAGCTGGCACCGCGGGAGCTTTCCAGCAGCAGCTTGATGAGGGCTTCCTGCTGGTCGGCTTCCAGTGCGGGGCCGGGTTCGTTGATCTTTGTGGTGACGCCTCCCGGCTCGGTGAGGGCCACGTTGGTGCGCAGCGGCTCATCGATGGGAAGCGAAACGAAGGGAACGGCGCTCTCGCGCAGGCCTGCAAGGACAGGATCGCTGTCTGCCCCGGGCAGGACGGCCAGGGATTCCAGGCCGGAGGCCACCAGGGCGCGGGAGACGTTGACGCCCTTGCCGCCGGACTCCTGGCGGACGGAGACGGCACGCTGGACCTCGCCGCGTTCCAGGGGGCCGGGCAGCGCGACCGTGCGGTCCAGGCTGGGGTTGGCGGTGAAGGTGACGATCATGCGATCACCACATCGACGCCCGCGTCTTCCAGTGCGGCTGCGAGTTCAGGTCCGGGTTCACTGTCTGTGATCAAGGTATCCAGATCTTTCAGGGAGGCGAACTGGACCAGGGTTTCCGTGTCCAGCTTGGAGGAGTCGGCCAGCACCACGATGCGGCGCGCCGACTGGACGAAGGCTGCCTTGACGGCTGCTTCTTCAGGATCGGGAGTGCTGATGCCAAAGGCTGCGTGGATGCCGTTGGTACCAATGAACGCGATGTCCGGCCGCAGCCTGGCAGCGGCGTCCACCGTTGCCTGGCCGACGGCCACCTGGGTAATGCCGCGCACCCGGCCGCCCAGGATCTGCAGGGCCACGCCGGGAACGTTGGACAGTTTGCTGGCGATGGGCACTGCGTGGGTGATGACCACCAGCTCGTGGTGCGGTCCCGTTCCATCAGAGGGTTCGACGGCGGTGCGCCGCGCCAGCATGTCTGCCAGCACCTCCGTGGTGGTTCCGCCGTCCATCAGCACGCTGGCGGACGAGTTCCGGGGAATCAGGGCCAGGGCGGCTTCGGCGATCCGGATTTTTTGGTCCGGCCGCTGGATGGCCCGTTCGTTGACGCTTTCCTCGGTGGTGCTGAAACGGTCTGCCGCTACTGCGCCGCCGTGGACACGCCGGACCGTACCGGCATTCTCCAAGGCAGCCAGGTCCCTGCGGACTGTTTCGGTGGTGATGTTGAAGCGCTCAGCCAGCAAGGTCACGCTGACCCGGCCGCTGCCGGCTACAAGCTCGGCAATCTGTTGCTGGCGCTCCTCGGCGAACACATACCCTCCGTTGCGTAGGTCCTGCTGGTGGTGAACTTTCCCCCGCTTATTCGGAGGTGACTCGCATCACATTGATGTTGAGTTACTTGACTTTATCTTTGCTTGTGTTGGTTTGTCAATAGAAACCAACACGAAACAAGATCCCGTGGTGACGGGGGCCTGCCGGGAACGCAAAAGCCGGGCCGGACGCTGCTGGTCCGGCCCGGCTGGGCGGGTCTCGTTGTGCCTCCCCGGGATCCTGTCCCGTCGCTTTTCGCTAGATGCCGCCGTCGCGGCTTTCACGGCGGGTGATTCGTTCACCCGTAGCGGGGTCAACGACGGAACGGGACTCGCTGACACGGCGGCTGCGGCCGGGCGAGGCCAGGATAAGCGATGCGATCAGCCCGATCACGCCCACCGCGATCAGGATGTAGCCCACCAGCTGCTGGTCCACGAACGGAATCAGTCCGGGAGTCACGGCCCAGGCAAGAATGGCGCCAAGGGCGATAAGGAAGATTGACGAGCCGATTCTCATGACTTGCTCCTTACGGCCGCATCCTGTGCGGCGCTGGTTGGGCGTTACCGGAGGGTGGTGCGTACTGCCAAAGCTAAGCCTGCTGTCGTTCAAGCGTCACGCTACCTCCCGGTGATTCCCGATTCAATGACCCGCCCGGGGCGGCGACGTTCCCTCGCTAGGCTGGACCGGTGGAAACAGTTGTGTGGTCCAGGCCGGAAGACCAGCGCGCCGGCACTCCCTTGTTGGTCATGATGCACGGTTACGGCACCGACGAATCGCGCATGGTCCGGCTGTTTGAGTACCTGCCGCAGGAGTTCACCTTTGCCGCCCTCCGGGCTCCCATGCCCATCGGCGACCACTGGGGTTGGTTCCTGCTCGACTACTTCCTCGCCAACGACTTCGCCGACGTCATCTCCGCTGCCAACGCCGTGCAGGCATGGATCAACTCCGTCAAGGACCGGCACAGCAGCGTCACCCTCATGGGGTACTCCCAGGGCATGGCGATGGCCAGCACGCTGCTGCGGCTGCATCCGAAGGAGTACAAGGCGGTGGTGGGGCTGTCCGGCTTTGTCCTCAACAACGAACTCCTTTCGGTGATGGATTCCTTCGACGCCAGGCCGCCCTTCTTCTGGGGCCGGGACAAGGCGGACCTGGTGATCAACGAGGACGCCACCGCGTATACGGCGGAGTGGCTGGAAAAGAACACGCTGCTGACGGCCCGGACGTACCCCGGAATGGGGCATGCCATGTCCAGGACCGAGATGGTGGACGTCAGCGCATTCCTGCGCCATTACGTGCTGCGCTGACTTCCAGGGCGCTTGGAAAGCCACAAATAAAAAACAGTTGCAAGTCAAATTTGTAAGCGCTTACACTCGTCTACGGCCATGATCGGTCCTGCAGTGGGCGGAACTGGGAGACGATGCCGTGTGCGTAAGCACCGCGTCCTCTCCCCGGCCCTCCCGGCGGGGCCGGTTGTCCACTAACCGAGAGGACACCGCACTGCCGATGACACATCAAACTGCCGCTGATACGGCCGCCTGGACCGGCGCCGCAGCAATCCTGTTTGACCTGGACGGGGTGCTGACCCCCACAGCGACCGTGCATGAGCGTGCCTGGCAGGAACTCTTCGATGGTTACCTGTCCTCCCGCGCAGGAGTCGACGGCTACAGGGAAAGCGACTACTTTGACCACATCGACGGCAAACCGCGCTTTGACGGAGTGCGCGACTTCCTGGCGTCCCGCGGCATCACCCTGCCGGAAGGGCCGCTGGACGACCACCCCGGCAACGAAACCGTCCAGGGCCTGGGCAACCGCAAGAATGCCATCTTCAACGACATCGTGAGCGCCGGCGTCGAACCCTTTGAAGGCTCGGTGCGCTTCCTCGAAGCCGTGCTCGAGCGCGGACTGAGGGTCGCCGTCGTATCCTCCTCCCGCAACGCCCCCGCAGTCCTGGCGGCAGCGGGGCTCAGCCACCACTTCGCCGTGGTGGTGGACGGTGTCGTGGCCGCCGAACAGGGCCTGCCCGGCAAGCCGAGCCCGGCCACCTACGAATACGCTGCGAAACTGCTCGATCTGTCCAGCGCCGAGTGCGTAGTGGTGGAAGACGCCGTGTCCGGCGTTCAGGCCGGACACGCGGGATCGTTCCACTCGGTCATCGGTGTGGACCGCGGCGCCGGGCGGCAGACGCTCCTGGACGCCGGCGCCACCCTGGTGGTCAACGACCTTGGCGAGCTCGTTCCCTAAACCCCGTTGATTCCCCGGTTGCCGTCCCCGGGCAACCTGCTGCTTCCCCCGGCAGCACCCATCCGAAATACCCATTCCCCCCGAATTCCTGCTGCCGGCCAGCCCGGCAGCACAGCAAGGCCAAAAGGACCCCGACCATGGCACTGATCACCGCGGACCGCGACCGGTTCCCCGACACCCCCTGGCAACTCATCGAAACGCGCCACGAGGCCGGCGCGGCGGGGACACTTGAGACCCTGTTTGCCCTGGGCAACGGGCACCTTGGCATCCGTGGCGCCCATTGGGCGGCGGCGGACGTCGAGCTGCCGGGCAGCTTCATTAACGGACTGCACGAGATCTGGGATATCAAGCACGCCGAAAACGCCTTTGGGTTTGCCCGGACGGGGCAGCGGATCCTGTACATCCCGGACGCCAACAACTTCACCGTAGTGGTGGACGGCGAGAGCCTGTCCCTCGCCGAATCCGAGGTCCTGGACTACCGCCGCAGCGTGGACTTCAGCACCGGCATCTACCAGTGCCGCATCACCTGGCAATGCCGGTCCGGCGCAACGGTGACCACCACCGAGCGCCGGGCTGTCGGGTTCGAGTCCCGCGGCTGCCTTGGCATTTCACTGGAGGTGGAAACCGACCGGCAGGTTTCCCTGGACGTCACCTCCTCCGTGATCAACCGGCAGGACCAGCCGGTGGAGGACCACTCAGTGCATGATCCCCGCCGTGCCGGCCGGCACGCCGGGCGGGTGTTGGTCCCGGTGCGGCTCGACGGCGGCGACGGATCGCTGCGCCTGTCCTGGGAAGCGGCCGAGTCCAAGCAGCGGGTGGGCCTCGCCGTGGACCACTGGACCTCCGCAGGTCACCAGCCGTTCGAGACACTGGTGGACCAGGACGACAGCAGCGTCCGGTACGTCCTGGCCGTGGACGCCGATCAGCCATTCCGGTTGGAAAAGAGCGTCAGCTACGCTGCCGGGCGCACCATCCAGGACCCGGACGTCGATGCGGCAGCGGTGGCGGAAGAGGCACTCCGGCCGGTGGACGAAATCTTCGCCGAAAGTATCGCCCACTTCCGCGGCTACTGGGCGACGTCTGACATCCTGGTGGAGGGCGGCAGTCCGGGGCTGCAGCAGGCGATCCGCTGGAACCTGTTCCAGCTTGCCCAGGCGACGGCCCGCGCCGATGTTGCCGGCATCCCGGCCAAGGGCGTGACGGGCTCGGGCTACGAGGGGCACTACTTCTGGGACCAGGAGGTGTACCTGTTGCCGTACCTGACCTACACCAACCCCGATGGCGCCCGCCAGGTCCTGGAATTCCGGCACGGCATGCTTCCCGAGGCGAAGATCCGGGCCAAGGAGCTCAGCGTTGACGGCGCCCTGTTCCCGTGGCGCACCATCAACGGACTCGAAGCCAGCGCCTACTACGCAGCGGGTACGGCACAGTTCCACATCGCGGCTGCGATCGCCTTCGCCACCAACAGGTACCTGTGGGCTACCGGCGATGCCGCGTTCCGGGAGGGAATGGGCGCCGAACTTCTGATTGAGACGGCGCGCATGTGGATCTCCCTGGGCTTCTTCGGCAAGGACGGGCTCTTCCATATCCACGGCGTCACGGGCCCGGACGAATACACGGCCGTTGTGAACGACAATCTCTACACGAACGTCATGGCCCGCTTCAACCTGCGTGCCGCCGCCGCCCTGGAACATGCAGGGATCACCCAGGAGGAGCGCCAGCTGTGGGGGGCTGCCGCCAACCGCATGCAGCTGCCGTTCGATGAGCGGATGCAGGTGTACTCCCAGGACAACGACTTCATGACGCTGGAGGCCTGGGACTGGACCACGCCCCGGTCCAAGTACCCGCTGCTGCTGCACTTCCACCCGCTGGTGATCTACCGGCACCAGGTCCTGAAGCAGGCAGATACAGTGCTGGCCATGTTCCTGCAGTGGCAGGATTTCTCGGCGGAGGAGAAGCAGCGCGCCTTCGACTTCTACGACCCCATCACCACCGGAGACTCCACCCTGTCCGCCTGCGTCCAGGGGATCATGGCCGCCGAGGTGGGCTATTCAAAGGAAGCGCTGGACCACTTCACCAACGCCGTGTTCATCGACCTGGATGACACCCACGGCAACACCATCGACGGCGTGCACATCGCCTCCACGGGCGGTGTCTGGAGTTCACTGGTCTGCGGCTTCGCCGGGATGCGCGACCAGGGGCCGGTCCCGTTCTTCGATCCGCGCCTGCCGGCTGGGTGGGACGCCCTCTCCTTCCACCTGAAGATCCGGGGTCGGCTGCTGCTGGTCCGGCTGACCGCCGATGCCATCACGCTCACGGTCCAGGAGGGCGGCCCGCTGGAGATTGACGTCCGCGGAACACGGGTGGCCGTAGCAGGCGAACCCGTCCGGGTGCCGCTGGAGCCGGTCGCTAAGCCGGAGCCCACGGTCTTCCCCAGCGGACTTCCGACGGCGAGCATCCCCGTGGTGCGCGGCAACAGCTAAGGCGGTGCCCCGGCGGCGGCCCGGCAGCTTCGTGCCGGGCCGCCGTCGTCGTTCGTCCATCGGGGGGGCCGCCGTCCGCCTAGCCTGCCAGGAGGGTGGCGGCTTCCTGGCGGGTGGTGCCGGAGTCCTGGATGCCGTCGGCGATGTGGGCGAGTTCGGCGGGGATGTCGCGGCCTTTTTTGCGCATCGCGGTGGCCCAGAGGCGGCCT
>NZ_JWTB01000015.1 GCF_000813845.1 Pseudarthrobacter phenanthrenivorans | reverse complement strand
GACACCATCCAAAACACCTAGACCCAACCCCCACGGCACCACAAGCCGATAACCCCAACCAGGCAGGCCGGCACCGCCACCCGCGGAGCCGGCCTGTCCCGCTTCGCCCCTGATTGAGAGGACACCCCATGGCCACTCACGACGACTCCGAAACCAGCACCGCGAAGGCGGACCAGGCTCCGGCTCCAGATGACGCAAGGAAGCCTGGCAGTCCCCGGGACCTGGACAAGCCGTCCTGGAAGTACATCACGAGGAAGACGCTCCGGGAGTTCAGCAAGGACCAGTGCCCGGACCTGGCCGCGGCCCTGACCTACTATGCGGTCCTCTCCCTGTTTCCGGCCCTGCTGGCCCTTGTCTCCCTCCTTGGCCTTTTTGGCGACCCGCAGAAGACCACCAATGCCCTGTTGGAGATTGTGCGCGGATTCGCTCCTGCCGAGACGGTGAACACCATCAGCGGCCCTGTCTCCGAACTGACCAGCGCCCCCGCCGCCGGGTTCACCCTGGTGATCGGCCTGCTGACCGCGCTATGGTCTGCCTCCGGCTATGTGGGGGCTTTCGGCAGGGCCATGAACCGGGTCTACGAAGTGGATGAAGGCCGGGCCTTCGTGAAGCTGCGCAGCACCATGCTGGCCGTCACGCTGCTGGCCGTTGTCATCGTGGCACTGCTGGCCGGCATGCTGGTCCTCAGCGGGCCGGTTTCCGAGGCGGTCGGCGGTTTGATTGGCCTCAGCGGCCCCGTCCTCCTGGTCTGGAACATCGCCAAATGGCCGGTCATGGTGCTCCTGATCATTGCCATCATCGCGGTCCTTTACTACGCCACCCCCAACGTCAAGCAGCCCAAATTCCGGTGGATGAGCATGGGCTCAGCAATCGCCCTGTTCGTCTTCCTGATCGCTTCGCTCGGTTTCGGCTTCTACGTGGGGAACTTCGGGAACTACAACAAGACCTACGGCGCCCTGGGCAGTGTCATCATCATGCTGCTGTGGCTCTGGATCCTGAACATGTCGTTGCTTTTCGGCGCGGAGTTCGACGCCGAGGTGGAGCGTGGACGTGAACTGCAGGCCGGGATCAAGGCGGAGGAAACCATCCAGCTGCCGCCGCGCGACACCAAGAAGAGCGAGAAGCTGCAGCAGCAGATCGAGGAAGACATCAAGCACGGCCGTGAACTCAGGGAGAAGTACAGCTCGGAGAATGGCCAGTCCGGTTCCGGTGAGGACCGCGACGGGGAGCCTGGTGGGGACGGCCAGGACCGTTACCCGGGTGAGCGGCACCGCGACCGGGTCCGCGAAAAGGTCCAGCACCGGGCCGCGCAGGACGGGTCCGACGACGGGCGGCGGCCGGGCGCCGGCGCTTAGGAGGCCATCCGCTCCCCGGAGCAGGGGACACCGAGCTGAAGGGGCCACCACAGCAAGGGCCGCCACAGCAAGGGACTAGGCAGGACCTTCACAATGGAGGAAAATTCATTGTGAAGGTCCTGTTGAGGTTTCCCGGGCTGTTGGAGGTCCGGGGCTATGCGGGGTCGGCGGTGAGATGGCCTCTTCTGAGACCGAGGCCAGTCCCCCCAGTCGCCGTCGGCCCCCCCTCATCCTCGTTGTCCGGCTCGTCCCCGGTAAGCCCCGCGACTGGACAAAAAGCAGTGAACTGCAATACTTTCGTGTGTACCTCGCCGGGATCCTCGGATACCGGTTGGTCCGCTGAAGCAGACGGCGGCATCATGGTCAACCCTTTATGAGCGGACATGCCTGCTACCCATTTTGAACAGTTTCTTGCCGAAGCAGTTGTCCCGGACAGGGAGCCCGGCCTGGGCCTCGGACGAGACGAGCTGTATGGCCTTTATACGAGTTGGTGCCTCCTGCACAAGGCTGAACTCCAGCCACCGGCCGCCCTCTGGGAGGCTATGCAGGACGCCGGAATCAACCCTGACAGCAACAACCTGTCCATGACCGGGCCAGCCGCTGCCGACTACATTGTGGCCAGCGCTCCGGACCTGGTGTAGCGTCCGTTAAACCGGCCTGAAGACCAGGGCACCTGAACAGCGCCCGGCGAATCAGGCCGCCAAGAACCAAAAACAGGAACCATAAGACCGGGGACCAAGTCCCTGAAGCGAAGGGCTGTTGCCGTCCAGGCAGCAGCCCTTCCGCCGTCCCCGTTCGGCCGGCTTGTCCGGGGCCTGCTATGGCTGCGCCAGTGCCAGGAGGTAGGCGGCGAAACCGCGCGGCGCCCTCCCTGCGGTCCGTCCCGAGGTGAGTACCCGCGTGCTGTCAGTGCTGACAACGGCAGCTCCGCTGCTGCGCAGCCGATCCACCAGCGTGCGGTCCTCGTCAAAGTCAACGGTGGGAAATCCGCCCACTGCAAGGTAGGACGAGGCGCGGACTCCGAGGTTGGCC
Source organism: Pseudarthrobacter phenanthrenivorans (assembly GCF_000813845.1). Taxonomy (GTDB): domain Bacteria; phylum Actinomycetota; class Actinomycetes; order Actinomycetales; family Micrococcaceae; genus Arthrobacter; species Arthrobacter phenanthrenivorans_B. The sequence goes on along the minus strand of NZ_JWTB01000015.1, from coordinate 23,282 downwards.
CCATAGACATGGGCGTGCTGCTCCACAAACACATGCCTGGCGTGCCAGCGGGCCAGCAGCTCGTGGTGGGTGCTGGCGGGGTCCGGCTGCACGGTGCCGAGGACCACGTCGGCTCCGGCGGCAGCCAGCTCCAGCTGCCGCACCAGCCAGTGTTCCGGGACGCTTGAATCGGCGTCCGTGTTGGCCAGCCAGACATCCCGCAGCGCCTCAGCTGCCGTCGCTGGGCCCGCATCCGCAGGCCTGCCGGCGCAGGCCAGGGCTGCCTGGACCCCGGCCCGCCTGCTGTTGCCCACGCTCCGGTGACTGACGGGCAGGATCAGCCAGCGGTCGTCCTGCCCAGCACATGTTTCGGCCATCTGGAGGGACCGGTCCGTACAGCTGTCCAGGACAAGGACCACCTGCACGGCCACACCCGGAAATTCAGCATCGACGCGGGCCGCCGCGGCGCAGACAGCTGCGAGCGCCCGTTCCAGATGCACTTCCTCGTTGTGCACGGGAATGACCACGGCCACCTGGTTAATAGCGTTCGGCCCTGTGCCGATTCCCCCGGGAGCCATCAGCGTCAGGCCCTGTCCCCGCGGTCCGGGCCAGCAAGCACTTCCAGTACGAAGTCACGTTCCTGGTAAAGGCCTGTGGTCCGCCAGCCCAGCCGCTGCCGGGCCAGCGCGTGGACGGTATCGCCGTCGAGTTCCCAGCCCGCGATGGGGTGCCGCCAGTGGCACAGCAGCAGGGTGCCCCCGGGGTCCACGGACGCTTCGATCCGGTCCCACAGCTGGCCCAGCTCCTCCCGGGACAGGTAGTAACCAACTTCGGAAACCACCACCAGGTCAAAGGAACCCTCAGGCCAGGAAGCGGGAAGGACCATTTGCTCCACCCGGACACCCGGACGGCCGGCCAGCAGTTGCCCGGCACGCCGCACCGCAACCCCACTGGCATCCACCGCCAGCAGGCTGCCGCAGCGGTCAGCCAAACCTTCGGTCAGCATCCCGATGGAGCAGCCCACTTCCAGGCCGTGCGCATAGGATTCAGCCGGCAGCACAGCCAGGGTGAGTGCTCTCTTGCGGCGCTCGTACCAACTCCCGGCGTAGTTCCAGGGGTCCGGAGCGCCGTTGTGGACGCCGTCGAAGACGGCCTCGGCATCATGGCTGGAATAGGGGCGCCGGGACGCGTCCTGCGCCGGCGTCCAGGCGAAAACTTCGTAGCCGCGCGAGAAGTGCTCCAGGAAGTCACCGCCCAGCAACGCCTCGTCGCCGGGCAGGGGAGACAACGGCTGCACCTGTGTGGCATGTTCCGCCATCGCCAGTTTCTTGGCCGTGCGGGCCGGTCCATCGAGATGGAACCGGACCCACCGCCGCCAGTCTCCGCCGTGCGGCGCGGCCCAGTGCCAGAACCAGATGGGGTACTCCAGCAAGGCGTGGCCATCCTGCCGGGCAACCTGCGCGGCCACGGCACCCAGGGCATCGTGGTCACCGTGTCCGTCGGACCGGTAAGGCGCCACGATGGCGAGCCGGTCCGGCACACCGGGGAGCCGCTGGATGGATTCCCGGACAGCTGTGGCAATGGCTTCCGCGTGGGCTTGGAGTCCGCGGTCTGGCAAGCCGATGAACGTCCAGCGGTCCTTCAGGCCGAGCGCGGCAAGGGCCGCCGCAAATTCCGTCAGGCGCGCCTGTGCGAGTTGCTCCGGAGTGGTGGTCGGCGAGGCCGGATGCGAGCCCTCCCCCGCTGTGCAGAGCACCACCTCCATCTGGGCTCCGAGTGCAGCCAATGACGCCATGAGGCCGCCGGCGCCAAGCGTTTCATCGTCCGGATGCGCGGCCAGGACCACGAAGTGCATGGCCGCCAGTTCGGCCGGATTGAGTGGCAACTCGGGCGCCGCGCCCAGTCCGGCAGCGTCCCAGGCTGCCGCGCCGGTGCCCGGGTCTGTGTGCGAGAACGTCACCACGGGCAATCCCCCTTCAGGGTGAGCCGTCCCAATTGGGCGTCGTCACGGGCGCCGTGATGCTGCCGGACATAGAGCGCCAGGTCGGCCATCCTCTTGGCGTACGGTTCGTCGAAGGCGAGCGGCCCTGGACCCCGGTTGGAGCCCACCAGGTGAAGGACACGTTCGACGGCGGCAGCAACGGTCCCGCGTATGCGCTGGGCCTCGCTCCAGGTGCTTTGGCCCGCACCGCCGCCCAGGGAACCGTCGTCGATGGCCGCCGCGGTGCGCGCGAGGTACTGCAGGGCAGCGGTGAGCGTGCGGTCCGTCTCGCCGAGCGCGGCGAGGGCCACCTGGTCGGGCTCCCGCCCGGCGCCGGCACCTGCCAGCAGACCGGCCCGGAAATCCCGTGCGGCGCCCACTGCCCCGCCCAGCCAGCATGCAGCAACGCCCATTCCGCCCCATGCGAACCCTGGCCGGCTGTGGTACCAGCCGGTTCCACCCAGCAGCGTGGCCGGGACCCGGTCGAAGTGGACCGTCCCGCTGGGTATCTCCCGCAGGCCGCGCGCGATCCATGCCGGTTCCTCACACTCCACCCCGGGCTGCCGAAGATCGACCGCGAAAGCTGCCCGGCCGCCGTCGTCCGTGTGGGCGGTGATGACCGCGCAGTCCAGGTGGGCAGTCAGGGAACACCAGGGCTTGGACCCGCTGAGGAGGGTGCCTGCGTCCGTGGACCGCGCTTCCAGCCCGGCTCCCGGCGCCTCAGCTGCGAACACGCCCCAGGTGTTGCCGGTACCATCCGGCAGGGGCTTGTCGGCAGGAAACTCCCCGGCGGCCTGGGCCAGGATGGCAATGGCGTCCAGGTGCGGCTCCAGGACGCGGGCTGCGGCCACATCGATGGCGGCGGTTGATGCCAGGAGCTCCCACAGGACCACGGTCTGCCCCTCACCGGGGCGCGGCCAGGCCCGTCCGGCCTCAGCGGCCAGGGCCAGCAGGGCAGGAACGTCACCGGCTGCGGCGGCCACGGATTCGAGGAAGGGTATCCACGGGGAGGGAGCTGTGGACGTGGAGTCGAGGAGCACGGGGGCAGGGGCCGCTGGCAAGAAATTCCTCCATCCGCAATGCCCGGCCGGACACCGGACGCATCTACACAGCTTACTTAGTGTTTATGCGGAAGGATGCGTGCCAGGGCAAAACCGTCCCAGCCTTTGGAGCCGACGGTCTGGATGACGGTGGCGTCCAGCCGGGGGTGCTCGCCCAGCAGCTTGAGCGCGTCGATGATCCCCTGGGCGTTGACGGGGTCCATGCCGGGGTCCAGGACGGCCCCTTCCCAGATGGTGTTGTCCAGCACCACGGTGGCGCCCGGCCGGCCCAGTTTCACTGCCCAATCAAGGTAGCGGCTGTTGTTCTGCTTGTCGGCGTCGATGAAGATGAAGTCGAACGGCTCCCGCTCCTCTTCCTCAAGGGCCGCCAGGGTTTCCAGCGCGGGGCCCAGCCGGATCTCCACCCTCTCGCCCAGGCCCGCGGCGTCGATGTTCGCCCAGGCCACCTCGGCATGCTGCGGAAGGTATTCGCAGGTAACCAGCGTGCCGTTGTGCGGAAGTCCCCGGCCCATCCAGATGGTGCTGTAGCCCGCCAGCGTCCCGATCTCCAGGATGCGGCGGGCTCCGGTGAGCTGGACCAGGAGCTTCAGGAGTTTCCCGGCATTTGGCGCCACCTCAATGGCGGGCATTCCGGCTTCTGCTGCACTGTGGATGGCCTGCTGGACCGCCGCATCCGGATGCACCACGGTCCGGGAGAGGAACTCCTCCGTGGCAATCCATTCCGGCCGCGGCTTGTGCTCGAACATGGGCACAGTTTGGCACGCAACCATCCGGCGGTCCAGACACGCGCGCCCCTCGTGGCAGGCTTAGGGCTCCTGCGCCAGGGCATTCTCCAACCGGTCCACCTTGGCCGTCAGCTCGCCGCTGTAGCCGGGCCTGATATCGGCCTTGATCACCAGCGAAACGCGGCTGCCGTACTGTCCCACAGCCTCGGTGGCGCGCTTCACGACGTCGAACACCTCATCCCATTCGCCTTCAATCGTGGTGAACATGGAATCCGTCTGGTTGGGCAGCCCTGACTCCCGGACGATCTTCACGGCGGCGGCAACGGCGTCGTGCACCGAAGCGTCGTTGGGCCGGGACCCTTCGCTGGGCACGCCTGACGGAGCAACAGAAAATGCAAGCAACATGCCCCAAGTCTCCCACGCAGTTCCCGGCGGCCGGGGGCCGGAAACGACTGTGCGCCGTCACATAAGCCGCTACCCCGGAGTAACCATGGTGGCCGAAGGCTCCGTTGCTACCCTTTTGGGCATGAGCCTCGCAGTCGCCCGCAAACCCCTCCGCGCAGACGCAGCGCGGAACGTGGACAAGATCATCACGGCGGCGCGCCAGTGTTTCCGCGAGTTCGGCCCGGACGTGCCCCTCCAGACCATCGCCACCACGGCCGGCGTGGGCCCGGCAACGCTCTTCCGCAATTTCGCGGACAAGGAAGAACTGGTCCTGGCAGCGCTTAACAGGCAGCTCCGGCTTACCGTGGACCCGGTCATGGAGGGCGCCCTGGCCGACATCGACGCTGCTGCCGGCTTGCTCCGCGTCCTCGAGGCCCTGATGGGAGCCGCCAGCGACGACGCCAACCTGCTGTGTGCCGTGGCCGGGCGGCGTGAGCTGCTCACCGGCATCACCGGTTCGCTCATGGAGTCGATCAGTATCCTGCTGGCGCGCGGGCAGGGCCAGGGAAGCCTGCGCACGGACATCACCATGACGGATATCTTCCGGCTGCTCGCCATGCTGATCGGCGTGGTGGACACCATGGAACCGGGTTCGGATGCCTGGCGGCGGCCGCTGGCGCTGGTGGAGGACGCCATCCGGACAGTCCGCCCGTCCCGCCCGCTTCCCGTGCTTGTCCCCGTCCCGGCCCCGGCGGCGGCAGCTCTTCCGGGCGGCGCCATTGTCGGCGCACAACAGGTGCAATAAACTCAGAGCGGGGTTAGGCAGCCAGCCTCAGTACTTCCAGCTGGAGCGACCCATGAATCCATTGGTGCCATTCCGCCGTTCAACGGCTGCACGGCGATGACCCATTCAAAGCTTCTCCACTACTTGAACGATCCCCGCGGCCCGGAGGAAGTCCTGCCGACACTCAGCCCCGGGGAACTCGTCGAACTGCTTGACGCCCTTTTCCAGAACCTCGACACCCCTGAACCTGAGTTTGGTGCGCAGGTCTGGTATGAGATGGGCGTGGAAGAAACGTGCCGCAGGGCGGTTTCCCCTGGCGGCAGCGCACACGGCGTGGCATAAGCGGGCCCGCGGGGCCGCCTGTCAGGCCAGGATGGCCAGGCGTCAGGCCCCGTCCCGTTCTTCTTCAACCCCGCCGTCCCCGGACTGGCGCGATTCCTGCTGCCCGGCAGGGGTATCCACCTGCCTGGGCTGAGCATGTTCCGGCCCGGCATGTTCCGGATGTGCATGTTCCGGCTCGCCGTGGGCGGAATGCCCGTATTCGGAATGCCCTTGGCCGCCATGCTCGTGGAACTCGTTGGGGATGTGGTGCTTTGCATCCATCAGGTGCTGCTGGAGTTTTTCCTCGGCGTCCCGGCGGCGCCTCGCCGTGTCCCGGAGTTCCCTGGTCGATTCCGAGCCGGACGGATCCAAATAGACAGGGCGCAGCTTACCGGTCTGCTCGGCCGGAGGCACCGCGGAACCCGGTTCACGGGCAGCGCCCGCCTCCGAAGCCCCTTCGCCGCGGGCGTTGTGCGGACCCGAAGGCCGTGATTGTTCGTCCATCTCGATTCCTCCTTGCTGGCCGCCTGGTGTGGGCTGCCTCTGTTCCACTGCACCACAAGCGGCGACCGGAATGGCGGGCGGTCAGGCGTCGCCCGTTTCTCCCCGCTTGCGGATTTCCCGGCGCACCAGCGCCTGCAGTGCTGGAACGGACGACGACGGGTCAAGGTCGAGTGCGTGCTGGAGCCTCCTGGAGAGCAGTTCCAGATCCTCCTCCGGGACCTCCGCGAGTCCGGAAAATCGTTTGAAAAAGCGTTTGGCCGGGAGGCCGGCGCGGCGCCGGCCGTTCTTGTGCCGGGGGCTGCCGGTCAAGCCGCCCGCGGGATGCAGCTGATTTTCCATGGTTGCCGTTTCAACGTGAATGCCATGGCCAACTGCATAAGCCTTATTCATAGTACCGCCGGGTCCGGTCCAACCATGTGATGCCGGTCACTACAATCGGGTAAAGTCCCGCACCGTCAGTTCCAGCCCAGCATCCTCAGCAGCGCGGCCGCGCCCGCGCCGGCCATGACCACCACAAGGAAGGGAGCCCGCAGCACCAGCGCGAGGGCGGCAGCCGCAAGCCCCCCGAGCCTGGCGTCGGCGGCCAGTCCCTGGCCGGAGACCACGGCGTTCACCACGGTCAGCGAGGCAAGCAGGCCGATGGTCATGGTGCCCGCGATGCGCGATGTGCGCGGGTCTTCCAGGAAGCGTGCGGGAACGAAGTAGCCCACCAGTTTCCATCCATAGGCGAGGGCGCAGGCGATCAGCAGCCAGATCCACAGGCTCATGTGTCCTCCCCCGGCTCCGGGTGCTCCGTGCGCTGTCTTCCAGGCCGGCCGGCACCGGCCGCGTCCTGGCGGTGCCCGCCGTACGGCTCGATGTCCGGCTCAAGGCCCTCGTCGCGGCGCCCATGGCTGAACCAGCCCAGAAGCGCGGCCACCAGGGCGGCCACCAAAATGGGTATGCCGGCGGGCACGAAGGGGACAGCCACCACCGTGGCCACGGCGCACACCACGGCGATGGCGATGGGTTCCCGGCCTTTGAGCCGGGGCCAGAGCAGTGCCAGGAACGCGGCGACGGCGGCCCCGTCCAGCCCCCATTGCTTCGGATCGCCCAGCCCGCTTCCGGCGAGCGCGCCGACGGCGGTGAACAGGTTCCACAGCACGTAGACGCCGACCCCGGCGGTCCAGAAGCCGCGCCGCTGCTCGTCCGGGTCGGTCTGGCCGGTGCTGGTGGCCGTGGATTCGTCGATGGTCAGCTGCGCACCGACGTACTTCCGCCAGCCGGTGGGCCGCAACAGTGCGTTCAGCTGCATGCCGTAGATGCCGTTGCGCATGCCCAGCAGGGTCGCGGCACTCATGGCCGCGATGCCCGTGCCGCCACCTGCCACGACGCCGATGAAGGCGAACTGCGAACCGCCGCTGAACAGGAGGAGGCTCAGGGCCATGGCCTGCCAGAAGCTGAGCCCGGACGTCACGGCGAGCGCCCCGAAGGAGACACCGTAGAGGCCGGTGGCGATGCTGATGGAGATGCCCACCCGGACAGCCGGCGAGGCCAGCAGCTTCATGGCCGGATTCCGGATCCCTGTCCCGGACCGGCCGGCCTGCGCAGGCTCCAGGCCCAAACGATCAGCGGCGCCTGCAGGGGGAGCCTGGCAGAGTGGATCTTCCGCCGGAGGGGTGTTCCGTGGGGACCGTACGCCCTCACCAGGGCATCGACGTGTCCGGCAAGGAAGGCGGTGAACATGGCGGTGAGGGCCGTGGCCGTCAGTTTCCGGGTGGGCGGGAGGAGGATTCCGACGGCGGCAGCCAGCTCCAGGAGGCCGCTCACGGCGATCCACTCGTCCCGGGACAGGACGGCCAGGGGGTGCTGGGCCGGAGTGTCCTGGTGGGCGCCGTCACGGGTGTTTTCAGGCCCCGTGTTGGCCTGGCCAGGTTCCGGGTCCTGGCGGCACAAATACCCCGGCACCACATCCCGGTAAAAACCGGGTTCCCGGAAATGCTTGCCGGCGCTTGCCAGCAGCAGCGCCGCCATTGCCGCAGCGGACAGGCTGTGAAGCGGCAGGCTGTGAAGGGACAGGCTGTGAAGGGACAGGCTGTGAAGGGACAGGCGGGGGATGGACAGGCCCTTGAGAGCAGTGCCGGGCCAGGGAAAAGACATGGAACAACTCAACCACAGCCACGGCGGAGCCCCGAACCCGCGGCCAGGAACCAAGGGCTGCAAACAGGGAAGTGCGCGGGCTGAAGTGCGGCTGCGGTGCCGCTCAGAGCCACACTGGCTGTGAGCCTCCGTACGGCGGTGGCGGGAACAGGTAATCCAGCGGCCGGCCCGCCTCCATCAAGGGCGGACCCACATACCGGAGCTCCCCGTAGCTGCTGGATACTGACCCGTAGGCGGGCGGTGGCAGCTCAGCCGGGCTCTCCGTATTGGGTGGAAGGGAAAACAGTTCTTCGGCCGTCCGGGCGAGCGAGAGGTGTGCCGCACCGCCCGTGCCCGTCTGCCGCCGCAGCTCCAGGAGCCGGACAGCTGCCGCGGCCACCCCGTAGCCGGTGGCGTGGTCCAGCGCCTGGACGGGAAGGGCACCCGGGCGCCACCCCCCGTCGTCGTTCTCTGTGCCGTAAAGGTGGGCGATCCCGCAGGCCGCCTGGACGATGCTGTCGAAACCCCGCAGATGGCTCCATGGTCCGGCGCTGCCCCAGCTGTTGAGCGTGACCACCACCAGCGTGGGGTGCGCTGCCAGCAGGTCCCGCGGGTTGAGCCCGAAGCGGTCCAGGGCGCCGTGCCGGTAGCCGGTGACCACCACGTCCGCGGCGGCCAGGAGTTGCTGCAGCCGTGCCTGGTTCTCCGGGACGGTGAGGTCGGCCTCCACGCTCCGTTTACCGAAGGCGGTGTCCACGAACTGGTCTTCGATCTCGGGGAATTGAGGAGGATCGATCCGGAGGACGTCGGCCCCCAGCGCGCCCAACAGCCGGGTGGCGACAGGTCCTGCGATCACCCTGGTCAGGTCCAGGACGCGCAGCCCCCTGAGGGGCGGGGCGTCCGCGGGCACGCTCGTCCCGGCTCCCCGGCCGGCACCGGCGCCCGTTGCGGCACCGGCGCCCGTTGCGGCACCGGCGCCCGGGCCGGCACTCCCTTCAGCTGCAAGGTCCTGCAGCCCCAGGCCTGATGGTGCTCCATCGGCAGACTCCAGCGCGATCCAGGGACCCTGCCTTGCAGCCTGGCCCATGGCAGAGTCCTGCCAGTCACCGCGTGTCCTGACGGCGGCGGCGATTCCGCCGCGGCCTTGGATGGCGGCTTCTGCGTCCCGGGAAAACATGGCCTGCAGTGCCTCCTCCGCGCCTGCTGCCGAGGAAGCACCCAGCGCCTGCAGAAGCCGCTGCTCGTGGTGCGGATAGTTGGCATGCAGCCGGATCCAGCCGTCGCGGGTCCGCCGGAAGCCGGAGAGGGGCGCGAAACCCTGCGGCCGGCGGCCGGCAATCCGCAGGTGACCGAACGAATCAAACGCCGCTCCGGCCAGGGCTGAGGTGGTGCTGAACCGGCCGGGAGCAGCGGCGTACCGGTTCAGGGCGCCGGCCGCGGCAGCCACGGAATGCAGGGCAAGTCCTTCGACGTCGAGCGGCCCCGCCCACCACCGGCGCGGCGAGTATGGCGCGTGTGCCCGGCCGATGGCGTCCACGGCCGCCGCTACTTTCCCTGCGGCGAGGCCACGCGGAGCTGGTCCAGGACACGGGCCGGCACATTGGTGGTGATCTCGTGGATCCCCAGCTCCTGGCAAAGAGCCACATCCTCCGGCGCGTCGACGGTCCACACCCTGAACCGCGTTCCCGATTCCAGCCAGCGTCGCACGGTGGCCGGCCGCTCCCTGACATAGTCGATCCCGGGGCCGGCCATTCCCACTTCCCGCTCGTCCAGGATCCGTTCGCCCTCCAGCTGCGTGGCTTTCATCAGGTTGGCGACGGCGCTTCCGGTGATCGGTCCCAGGCCCAGGCCGCCGCGGATCTCATGGATGGTGAGGTCGTCCACCAGTTGGCAGATGTACTGGGGCGGAACGGAACCGAGCAGGTGGCGGACCGAATCAGGGCTGAAACTCATGAAGGTCACCGCCACGTTGTCCACCGTTGAGCTTTGCGGGTCCCAGCCCTCGCTGCGGAGGACCTCCAGCACCCGGTCCTCGAGCTTCAGCTGGTAGGGGCTGGGATGCTTGAGCTCGATGGCGAGTTTCACCGGCCGGCCGGCCCCGCGGAGGATGTCCAGCAGTTCCGGAAGGGTCAGGAGCTGTTCCGACCGTGCTCCGTAGTTTGCCGGGATCCGGACACCTTTCCAGGACGAGAAGTCCAGCTGGCGCAGCTCATGCAGTGTCCGCTCCGCCACCGGTCCCGTCCCGTCCGAGGTACGGTCCAGGTTGGCGTCGTGGAGGAGGACCACGTGCTGGTCCCGGGTCAGGTGGACATCGCATTCCACGCCGTCGGCCCCGTCCGCCAACGCCTGCAGGTAAGCGGCCCGGGTGTGTTCGGCGTAGGCGCCGCTTGAACCGCGGTGGGCAAAGACCAGCGGCCGCTGCGGCACTGACTCGTCAATCGTCATGGACACACGGTAGCCGACCGGCCCCCGGCTTCGGGGCTAGGCTTGGCATATGCAGGTGAACTCTGAGGCAACTACTGGGCCAACCACGCAGGAAGCACCCTCCGAAGCTGCGCAGGAGGTGGGTCCGGGCACCCGGGCGGCAGGCGCCGTCGTACGCCAGCAGTCCGGTTCCGGTGACGCCGAAAAGGCGGCAGCGCTGCGGAAGATGAAGCTGCTGGCGCTGAGCCTGCTGATTGCCATGGCCGTGATTTTTGTCTTCGCGTTCGCCCTGCAAAAGGACTACCCGTGGCTGCAGTACGTGCGGGCCGCTGCCGAGGGCGGCATGGTTGGTGCGCTGGCCGACTGGTTCGCCGTGACGGCCCTGTTCAGGTACCCCATGGGCATCAGGATCCCGCACACCGCCATCATTCCGCGGCGCAAGGACCAGATCGGCGCCTCCCTGGGCGAATTCGTGGAGACCAACTTCCTGTCCGAACAGGTGGTGCAGGACAAGCTGGCAAGCGTCAACATCGCCCGCCGCGCGGGCCAATGGCTGGCCGCCCCCGGCGGCGCCGACCGGGTGGCAAAGGAGGGTGCCGCCGTGATCCGCGGCGCCTTCAAGGTATTGAATGACGACGACGTCCAGGCCGTCATCGAGGGCATGGTCCGCAAGCACCTGCTCACACCGCCGTGGGGACCGCCGGTGGGCAGGCTCGCCGAGCGGATCTTCCACGACGGGCACCACCACACGCTGGTGGACCTGCTGGTGGACCGTGCCGCGGACTGGGTGGACGACAACCACGAAACCGTCACCCGCCTGGTCGCCGACCGCTCCCCCACCTGGGTGCCGCAGTTCGTGGACGGGCTCGTGGCCGACAAGGTCTACCTCGAGGTCCTGAAGTTCGTCCGGGCCGTCCAGGCCGACCCGCGCCACCAGGTGCGGCAGTCGATCGACAAGTACCTCAACGACCTTGCGCAGGACCTCCAGCATGATCCCGCGATGATCGCGCGCGCCGAGGACATCAAGGCCCAGGTGCTCGGTGACCCCGAAGTGCGCGAACTGGCATCCCGCACGTGGGGCACCGTCAAGAACGCCCTGCTGCACGCCGTGGACGATCCCGACAGTGAACTGACGGTCAAGTTCAAGGCAGCGGTACGCGATTTCGGCTCCCGCCTGGTGGACGATCCCGAGCTGGCCGGAAAGGTCAACGCGTGGATCGGCGACGCCGCGGCGTACCTGGTCCGGACCTACCGTTCGGACATCGCCGGGGTCATCACCGATACCGTGGCCCGTTGGGATGCCGAGGAAACGTCGCAGAAGATCGAACTCCAGGTGGGCAAGGACCTGCAGTTCATCCGCATCAACGGCACCGTGGTGGGCTCCCTGGCCGGGCTGGCGATCTTCACGGTGGCGCAGCTGATCTTCGGGTGAGCCGAAGGGATTCCGGCGCTGGCCATATTCCTTTTCGCCCCGCATATTTGGGGTGCGACGGGGAACCTGCGCGGCGGAAAAGTGGACTAGGCGAACGGCTCCAGCTGAACACCGGCGGCCTCAAGCCCGGCCCTGACGCGTGCTGCGAGCTCCACAGCGGCAGGCGTTCCGCTGAGGAGGCGCAGGGAATCGGGACGGACACTGACCACGGTCCCGTCCACCGCGACGACGTCGCCCTGGGTCGCCATGCGGACAGCCCGCTCTACCACCGCATCGGTGTCGTGCAGCACGGCGCCTTCGTCGGAGAGCGGGACCAGGCTGCCGTCGGCGCGGTACGCACGGTCCGCAAAAGCCTCGGTGAACACCGGATGGCCGGCCTCCTTGGCCTGCTTCAGCAGTTCGGATCCGGGGAAGCCAAGGATAGGAAGCCCCGGGTCGTAGGCATTCACAGCCGCCACCACCGCTGACGCCTGGTCGGCATCGTCAATCACGGTCTCGTACAGCGCTCCGTGCGGCTTCACGAAGTCCACCGAGGCACCCACCGCGTGGGCTACGCCGTCGAGCGCCCCCAGTTGGTACAGCACGTCGCCGAACAGTTCGTCGAAGCTCATCCCCAGCCTGCGGCGGCCGTAGCCGGCCAGGTCGCGGTAGCCCAGGTGTGCGCCAACGGTGACGTCGAGCTCGTAGGCGGCCCGGCAGCTGTCCAGCATGGTGACGGGATCGCCCGCATGGAGGCCGCAGGCCACGTTGGCGCTGGTTGCCAGCTGGAACATTGCCGGGTCGCCGCCGGCCGTCCAGGAGCCGAACGATTGCCCTACGTCAGCGTTGAGATCCAAGTGTGTTGCCTTCCAGCGTCAGGTTGTCCGGCCCGGCGGCGGCAGTCAGCTCCCCGGGGATGGTCTCCGGCATTGGCCCGAACGCCTCCCGGGCGTTCTTGGCCACCGCACGGCCCATCACGAGGTTACCGGCTCCACCCACAACGGCACCTATCCCAAACGGAAGGGCCCGGCCGAACAGGGCAGTTCCCTGGCGCTTGAGCAGGTTCCTGAGGAAGGCCTGCTGGATCCGTTTGCGGACACTGCCGAATCCCGGCACCACCATCGACTTGGACAGGGCGTTGCTCCAGGTGGTGGTGGCGCCGCCCGATGCCTGGCCGCTGAGCGTGCCGAGCAGGGCGGTGCCCTCCTCGCCAAGCATGATGGCCATGACCATGGTCCCGGCTTTTTCCGGGTTGGTCAGGCGGATGCCGTGGAGCTCCGCCAGCGACGTTGCGTAGAGTGCCGTCGCTTCCAGGAAGCCGACGGTGGCGGCCGCGGACAGTCCCAGTGACGCGACGGTCCCAACCCCGGGAACGACGGCGGTGGCACCCACCAGCGCGCCCCCACCGGCCACGGCCCGGAGGTAGTCACGCTCGGCGATGTCCGCCAATTGGGCGGCGGTGGCCCGCGGATGCCTCTTCTGCAGCCTGCGGATATAGGCGAGCACCAGCGGCCGCTGGATCTGAACTGCCTTCAGCAGCATGTTGTGGACACCGGGCTTGGGCTTGCCCTCGGCGTCGAACATTGCGTTGTGGGCGGTCTCCTGTGCGATGCGTACTGCGGGGTTGCTGCGCCGGGCCATGGTCACCTTCGTTCAAATCGACCTGCAGCGGTTGGGCTGCCGTGCATTTCCATCCTATGTGGATCAACACTAAGCATGCTGAACTTTCACGCCTGCAGCACGCGACGGGCGGGCTGCGGCGGCGGCGGGAACGGCAACTGGAGCCGGGCGCCCGCGCCGCACCCCGCCGTCGGACGTTACTTCCCGGCCTGCTGGACCTCCTCTGCCACGGCCGGGCCGTGGCCGCCGTTTTGTCCGGCGGCAGCCTGGTCGGCGCGGAGCTCAGCCCGGAAGACCTCGAAGCGGGCCAGGTGGGCGGGCCGGCGGCGCAGGATGGCCCACGCCGCGCCCAGCACGACGAACCAGACGGGCGTCACGAGCAGGGCAAGGAGCGTGTCCGGCTGGGTGGTCAGGGCCCAGAGGACAAAAGCGAAGAACGCGTAGACCACCCACACTGCCGGGATGCCGCCGGGCATCTTGAACTTCGACGCATCGTGCAGGTGCGGCCGGCGCCGGCGGAAGGCGATGTAGCTGGCAAGGATGATCGACCAGACGAAGATGAAGCAGACGGCCGACACCGTGGTCACCATTTCGAACGCCTTGCCAACGTCCTGGCCGGCGTACATGAGGACGACGCCGGAGAGCAGCAGGACGCAGGACAGGAACAGGGCGTTGCTGGGCACCTTCCTCGTGGACAGGCGGCTGAAGATGCCGGGCGCGTCGCCCTCCTGGGCAAGGCCGAAGACCATGCGGGAGGTGGAGTAGATGCCGGAGTTGGCTGAGGACATGGCCGAGGTGAGGACCACCAGGTTGACCACGGTGGCGGCGGCGCCGAGGCCGGCCAGGGAGAACATGCCGATGAACGGGCTGTGCCCTGCAGCGAACTGCGTCCAGGGGGTAACGGCCATCAGGATGATCAGTGCGCCGACGTAGAAAAGCAGGACGCGGACGGGGATGGCGTTGATGGCCTTGGGCAGCGTGCGCTCGGGGTTCCTGGCCTCGGCGGCCGTGGTGCCCACCAGTTCGATGCCCACGAAGGCGAACACGGCGATCTGGAATCCGGCCACGAAGCCCATGAATTCATTGGGGAAGAACCCGCCATGGCTCCACAGGTTGGTGAAGCTGGCGGTGCCGGCGTCGCTCTGGAAGCCGGTGAAGATCATGAAGAGCCCCACGATGATCAGCGCCGCAATGGCGACGATCTTGATGAGGGCGAACCAGAACTCGGTCTCGCCGAAGGCTTTGACGGTGGCGAGGTTCAGCAGCAGCAGGATGGCCACGGTGGCCAGGCCCGGAATCCAGAGCGGCAGGGCGGGCCAGAGTTCGCGCGAGTAGCCGGCAATGGCGATCACGTCCGCGATGCCGGTGATCACCCAGCAGAACCAGTACGTCCAGCCGGTGAAGAAACCAGCCCAGGGTCCCAGGAGGTCGGCGGCGAAGTCACTGAAGGACTTGTAGTTCAGGTTGCTCAGCAGCAGTTCGCCCATGGCCCGCATGACGAAGAAGAGCATGAAGCCGATGATCATGTACACGAAGATCACGGAGGGCCCCGCAGCGGAGATGGTCTTGCCGGAGCCCATGAAGAGGCCGGTGCCAATCGCCCCGCCAATGGCGATGAGCTGGATGTGCCGGTTGGTGAGCTGCCGTTCCAGGTGCGGGGGTTCGCTGCGGACCGCCGTGGCCGCACCGGGGTTGCGTGCTGGTTCGCCGTTGAACCGTGCTGGTTCGCCGGACGTGGGGGGATGAATCGCCATGAGGAACTCCATCGGTAAAGCGGCATTTGGGTACCGCAAAGATTGGGTTCCTCCCCGCTCTGTTGTGGACCTGAGAGTTTCCGCGTGGCCTGCTCTTGGCAGGCGGCCGCTTGCACCGTCGGTGAGCCAGGGCATGCCTGGCCGCTTTCCAGAGTTGCCTGTCCGCGGCGGTACGTGGGCCTGAGAGTTTCCTGGGGAGGGTTTGCTCCTACGGCGCCTGCTGGATGTACCCGGCAGGCTCTCCCGCCGCAGGTCAAAGGCGTATTCAGTTGGATACCGCTGCCTTTTCTGGACTGCGGTCTTCGTGCGATGGGACCGGCGCCGGCAGTCGGCCGCTCCGGATACGCTGAGCCAGCCGGCGCGGCGCCAATCCCGGGGTTCAGTGTGGTGTCCGTCACGATGGAATGTCAAACTCTTTTCGACATAACCGTTGGCCGCGCTCCTTCGGCTGCGGACGGGGCCGACGCCGCGGGCGCCCGACTTGCCATAATCAGCTATTCCCGATACCTTGTGAGCCGAATCACCCACATTTGAATAAGCCTTTCGAGCTGTGACGGGAGAGTTCTCCCGGCATCCACCGGGCAGGCGCCGTAGGAGCAAATCCTCCCCAGGAATCTCTCAGGCCCACGTACCGTCATGGCGAGGCGACTCTGGAAAGCAACCGGACTTCAATCCGGTTCACCGACGGTGCAAGCGGCCGCCTGCCAAGAGCAGGCCACGCGGAATCTCTCAGGTCCAATACAGAGCGGGGAGGAACCCATCCCATGCCGTGCCACCCCAGGCCGGCCAGACCTGGAGTTCCTCTTGACGATTCAATCGCTTCCAACATCGTTTGTTGACCGCCATATCGGCGCGCGCCGCCAGGCCGACGTCGACACCATGCTCAAAGCCGTGGGCTATGACAGCGTGGACGGCCTCGTTGACGTTGCCGTCCCCGCCTCCATCCGCCAGGAATCTGCTCTCCGCCTGCAGGACGCCCTCAGCGAGGTGGAAGTCCTCGCGGAGCTGCGCCGAATCGCCGGCCGGAACAAGACCGCCGTCCAGATGATCGGCCAGGGCTACTACGACACCGTCACTCCCCCGGTGATCCGCCGCAACATCCTGGAATCCCCCGCCTGGTACACGGCCTACACGCCCTACCAGCCGGAAATCTCACAGGGCCGGCTGGAAGCGCTGCTGAACTTCCAGACCATGGTCCAGGACCTGACGGCCCTCCCCGTCGCCAACGCCTCCCTGCTGGATGAGGCCACCGCCGTGGCCGAGGCCGTGCTGCTGATGCGCCGCGCCAACAAGGACAAGAATGCCAAGGACGGCAAGACCGTCCTCGACAGCGACGTGCTGCCCCAGACCATCGCCATCGTCCAGGGCCGCGCCGAGGCGCTGGGCTTCGAGGTTGAGGTGGCCGACCTGTCCCAGGGACTGCCCGAAGGTGCCATCAACGGCATCGTGCTGCAGCAGCCCGGCGCCTCCGGACGCGTCTGGGACCAGTCCGGCGTCATCGCCGATGCCAAGGAGCGCGGCGCGCTGGTCACCGTTGCCGCCGACCTGCTGGCACTCACCCTGATCACGCCCCCGGGCGAGCAGGGCGCGGACATCGCCGTCGGCTCCACCCAGCGTTTCGGCGTGCCGTTGTTCTTTGGGGGGCCGCACGCCGCCTACATGGCCGTCCAGAAGGGGATGGAACGCACCCTGCCCGGCAGGATCGTCGGAATCTCCAAGGACAACGCCGGCACGCCTGCCTACCGCCTGGCGCTGCAGACCCGCGAGCAGCACATCCGCCGGGAGAAGGCCACGTCCAACATCTGCACCGCGCAGGCACTCCTGGCCATCGTGTCCTCCTTCTACGCCGTCTACCACGGCCCGGACGGGCTGAAGGCGATCGCCGAGACCGTCCACCACAAAGCCAGGGTGCTGGCAACAGCGCTCACGTCCATGGGCCGGGAGCTGGCCAGCGACTCCTTCTTTGATACCCTCACGGTCCGCGTGCCGGGCAAGGCCGCCAAGGTGATCACGGCAGCCGAGGCCCGCGGCATCAACCTGCGTTTCATCGATCAGGACACCGTTGGCGTCTCCATTGATGAGACGACGACGGCGGCAACACTGTCCGCCGTCGCCGTCGCCTTTGGTGCCGGTCCGGTGGGCGACGCCCAGGGGTTCGAACTGCCCGGGGCCGTGCTCCGCACGTCCGCGTACCTGCAGCATCCGGTGTTCAACACGCACCGGTCCGAAACGCAGCTGCTGCGCTACATCCGCAAGCTCTCGGACCGGGACCTGGCGCTTGACCGCACCATGATCCCGCTGGGCTCCTGCACCATGAAGCTGAATGCCACAGCCGAAATGGAAGCCATTTCCTGGCCCGAGTTCGCCTCCATCCACCCGTTCGCCCCGGACTCCCAAACCGAGGGCTGGCGCGAACTCATCTCAGGCCTGGAAGCGGACCTCGCGGAGATCACGGGCTACGACCAGGTGTCCATCCAGCCCAACGCCGGCTCCCAGGGCGAGCTCGCCGGGCTGCTGGCGATCCGCGGCTACCACCACTCCCGCGGCGAGCAGCAGCGCAACATCTGCCTGATCCCGGCGTCCGCGCACGGCACCAACGCCGCCTCGGCCGTCCTGGCCGGCATGAAGGTCGTCGTCGTGGCCACAGCCGCGGACGGCACCATCGACCACGATGACCTGACGGCCAAGATCGAGGCCAACAAGGACGCCTTGTCCTGCATCATGATCACCTACCCCTCCACGCACGGTGTGTACGATTCCGACGTGCGGGACGTCTGCGACGCGGTCCACGCTGCAGGTGGCCAGGTGTATGTGGACGGCGCGAACCTGAACGCGCTGGTGGGCCTGGCGCAGCCGGGTAAGTTCGGCGGCGATGTCTCGCACCTGAACCTGCACAAGACCTTCTGCATCCCGCACGGCGGCGGCGGACCCGGCGTCGGCCCGGTCGCTGCCAAGGCCCACCTGGCACCGTTCATGCCCGGCGACGCGAACAAGGCCGCGCACGAGGCAGGCCACGGTGTCGCGATCAGCGCGTCCCGCTTCGGCTCCGCCGGGGTGCTGCCGATTTCGTGGGCCTACGTGAAGCTGATGGGCGGCGAGGGCCTGACCGAGGCCACCAAGTCCGCGCTGCTCGCCGCGAACTACGTCGCGTCCCGCCTGAACGAATACTTCCCGGTCCTGTACACCGGCGAGGGCGGCCTGGTGGCGCACGAGTGCATCCTGGACCTGCGCGAACTCACCGCCCGCACCGGCGTGACGGCCGAGGACGTGGCCAAGCGGCTGATCGACTTCGGCTTCCACGCCCCCACCCTGGCCTTCCCCGTCGCCGGGACGCTGATGGTGGAGCCCACCGAGTCCGAGGACCTCGCCGAGATCGACCGCTTCATCGACGCCATGATCAGCATCCATGCCGAGATCGAGCAGGTCGCTGCCGGGGACTTCACCCTGGAGGCATCCCCGGTGCGCAACGCACCGCACACGGCGGCCGCCGTCGTCAGCTCCGACTGGGACCGCGCCTACCCGCGCGAACAGGCGGCCTTCCCGGTTCCGTCGCTGCGGCAGGACAAGTACTTCCCGCCCGTGGGACGCATCGACGGCGCGGCCGGCGACCGGAACCTCATCTGCTCCTGCCCTCCGCTTTCCGAGTTCGAAAACTAAAAGGACTTCCTATGACTGAGAATTACACCGCCCTCTATGAGCAGCACAAGAAAGCCGGGGCCTCCTTCACGGACTTCGGTGGCTGGCAGATGCCGCTCAAGTACGAATCCGAACTCGCTGAACACCACGCCGTCCGCAAAGCCGCGGGGCTGTTCGACCTCTCCCACATGGGCGAAGTCTGGGTCACCGGCCCGGACGCCGCCGCCTTCCTCGACTACGCCCTGGCCGGAAAGATGTCCGCTGTTGCCGTCGGGAAAGCGAAGTACTCGCTGATCTGCAACACGGACGGCGGCATCATCGACGACCTCATCACCTACCGCCGGCCGTCGACCGAAGCGGGCGTGGACACGTACCTCGTAGTGCCCAACGCCGGTAATGCCGCCGTGGTGGCCCGCACCCTGCTGGAACGCGCCGCCAACTTCGACGTCACCGTTGAGGATGCCTCGGCAGAGACCTCGCTGGTCGCCGTCCAGGGACCGGAGTCCGAGGCGATCCTCCTGAAGCTCGTCCCCGCCGAACAGCACCACCTGGTGTCGGACCTGAAGTACTACGCCGCGGTGGAAGTGGCCATCAATGGACAGGACCTCCTGGTGGCGAGGACCGGCTACACGGGCGAGGACGGGTTCGAAATCTACGTTCCCAACCTGGAGGCGCCCGCCCTCTGGGAGGCACTCCTGGACGCCGGCGCCGGCCACGGGCTCATCCCCGCCGGACTCGCCGCCCGCGACTCGCTGCGCCTTGAAGCAGGCATGCCGCTCTACGGCAACGAACTCTCCCGCCACACCAACGCCTACGCAGCCGGGCTGGGCCCCGTGGTGTCGCTGGCGAAGGAAACCGACTTCGTGGGCAAGGAGGCACTGGCTGCCATCAAGGCCGCAGGGGTCGGCTCCACCATCGGGCAGAAGCTGGTGGGCCTCAAGGGCACCGGCCGGCGCGCAGCCCGCGCCCACTACCCTGTCCTCAAGGACGGCGCCCTGGTGGGCGAAGTAACCTCGGGCCAGCCCTCCCCCACCCTCGGCTACCCCGTTGCCATGGCCTACGTTGAGGTCGAATATGCCGAGCCCGGCACCCTCCTCAACGTCGACCTCCGCGGCAAGCCCGAACGCTTCGAAGTCGTGGCCCTCCCGTTCTACAAGCGCCAAAAATAACCCACCGAACTTTCACACGTAAAAGGAAGAATCATGAGCAAAGTTGTTTCTGAATTGAAGTACTCCGCCGAGCACGAATGGGTTGCCGTTGACGGCTCCGGGCCCGCGGGGATCGGCATTTCCGCGGTCGCCGCCGATGCCCTTGGCGACATCGTCTACGTTGACCTGCCCGAGGTCGGCTCCACCGTGACGGCCGGCGAGACCTGCGGCGAGGTGGAATCCACCAAGTCCGTATCCGACCTCTACGCCCCGGTCACCGGCGAGGTCATCGAGATCAACGACGGCGTGGTCTCGGACCCCGCCCTCATCAACAGCGACCCCTACGGTGCGGGCTGGCTTTTCAAGGTGGCCGTCACCGAGGAGGGCCCCCTCATGTCGGCCGAGGAATACGCAGCAGCGAACGGTGGCGAGCTGTGAGCGCCCCGGCAGAAGTGGGCGCCTTCGAGCAGGTGGCCTCCCCCAGCCTGAATGCCGACCTGTCCGCCCTGGATCCCGAAGTTGCGGCGAAGATCGACGACGAACTGGGCCGCCAGCGAGACGGCCTGGAAATGATCGCCTCCGAAAACCACACCGCAGCGGCCGTGATGCAGGCGCAGGGGTCGGTGCTGACCAACAAGTACGCCGAGGGCTACCCCGGGAAGCGCTACTACGGCGGCTGCGAGCACGTCGACGTGATCGAGCAGCTGGCCATCGACCGGGTGAAGGCACTGTTCGGTGCCGAATTCGCCAACGTCCAGCCGCACTCCGGCGCCCAGGCCAATGCTTCCGTGATGCACGCGCTGATCAAGCCCGGCGACACCATCATGGGCCTCAACCTGGCCCATGGCGGCCACCTGACCCACGGCATGCGGATCAACTTCTCCGGCAAGCTGTACAACGTGGTCCCGTACCAGGTCCGTGAGGACACCCACACCATCGACATGGCGGAGGTGGAGCGGCTGGCCCTCGAGCACAAGCCGCAGCTGATCGTGGCCGGCTGGTCGGCCTACGCGCGCCAGCTGGACTTCGCGGAGTTCCGCCGCATCGCGGACCTCGTGGGCGCCTACTTGATGGTGGACATGGCGCACTTCGCCGGGCTGGTGGCCGCCGGCCTGCACCCATCGCCGGGGCCGCACGCCCACGTGGTGACCTCCACCACGCACAAGACCCTCGCCGGCCCCCGCGGCGGCATCATCCTTTCCAACGACGCCGACATCGCCAAGAAGATCAACTCGGCAGTGTTCCCCGGCCAGCAGGGCGGACCGCTGGAGCACGTCATCGCCGGCAAGGCCGTGGCCTTCAAGATTGCCGCCTCCGAAGAGTTCCGCGAGCGTCAGGAGCGTGTCCTTGCGGGCGCCAGGATCCTGGCCGAACGGTTGGTCCAGCCCGATGTCACCGCCAAGGGCATCAGCGTCATCTCCGGCGGCACCGACGTGCACCTGGTCCTCGTTGACCTGCGCAACTGCGAGCTCGACGGGCAGCAGGCCGAAGACCGGCTGGCCGCGATCGACATCACCGTCAACCGCAACGCAGTTCCCTTCGACCCCCGCCCGCCCATGGTCACCTCCGGCCTGCGCATCGGCACCCCCGCCCTGGCCACCCGCGGCTTCGGCGAGGACGCCTTCCGCGAGGTTGCGGACATTATCGCCGAGGCATTGATCGCCGACGCCGGCGCGGACCTTTCCGGACTCCGTCACCGCGTCGAGGTCCTGGCCAAGGCGCACCCGCTCTACCCCGGCGTCGCACCCCTGTCCTGAGCCGTGGTCACCTTTGGCCCGGTGGGGCCGGCATCCTCCGCGTGCTCGGTCGCGTAGACGCCCGCTAAGCGGACGTGACGCTCCCTTAGACGCACGCTTCCGGATACCGGTCCCACAGGGGCCAGCTTTCTCCCTTCTCCGTCCAGTTAGGAACACACACCGTGGCAGTCGGCGTATTCGACCTTTTTTCGATCGGAATTGGCCCTTCAAGCTCGCATACTGTGGGGCCGATGCGGGCTGCTGCTGTGTTTGCTGAGGAGTTGAAGGCCTCGGGGAAGCTCGCGGCTGTGGCGTCGTTGCGGGTGGATCTGTATGGGTCGTTGGCCGCGACGGGGCATGGGCACGGGACGATGACGGCAGTGCTGTTGGGGTTGGAGGGCTATCATCCGGAGCTGATCCTGCCGGAAGAGGTGGAGGAGCGGCTGGCCTCGATCGCGGAGACCGGGGTGCTGACCTTGGCCGGGGCGGTGACGTTGCCGTACGGGGTGAAGGACATGGTGCTGCGGCCCTTGACGGTCCTGCCCCGGCACACGAACGGGATGACGTTCACCGTCACCGACGCTGCCGGGGATGTGGTGCATGCGGCGACGTTCTTCTCGGTCGGTGGCGGGTTCATTGTCCGTGAGGGCGAGGAGGACGCGGCGCAGCAGGAACTGGACGCGTCCAAGGAAGAGTTGCCGCTGCCGTTCCGGACCGCGGCGGAACTGCTGGAGCACTGCGCGGTGACCGGGCTGGGCATCGCGGACGTGATGTTCGTGAACGAGAAGGCCTCCCGGTCCGAGGAGGAGATCCGGGCCGGGCTGCTGCATATCTGGTCGGTGATGGAGAACTGCGTGCAGACCTCGCTCAAGCGTGAAGGGGTGCTGCCGGGCGGGTTGAAGGTCCGCCGCCGCGCCCCGGACTGGTACGAGCGGTTGAAGAAGGAAACCGCCCGCCCCGAAGACACCGACCAGGACGGCCAGGACCACTATGACCCCAGGTATTGGCAGGAGTGGGTTAACTTGGTGGCGTTGGCGGTGAACGAGGAGAACGCCTCCGGCGGGAGGGTGGTCACCGCCCCCACGAACGGGGCGGCCGGGATCATCCCGGCGGTGCTGTTCTATGCCCTGCACTTCGCCCCGGGCATGGACCAGGCCACCCAGGCCGACCGGGACGGTGTGGTGGTGCGGTTCCTGCTCGCCGCCGGGGCGGTGGGGGTGCTCTACAAGGAACAGGCCTCGATTTCCGGGGCCGAGGTGGGCTGCCAGGGCGAGGTCGGGTCCGCGTCCTCGATGGCCGCCGCGGGACTGGCCGAGGTGATGGGCGGGTCCCCGGCGCAGGTGGAGAACGCCGCGGAGATCGCGATGGAACACAACCTGGGCCTGACGTGCGACCCGATCGGCGGGCTGGTCCAGGTCCCCTGCATCGAACGTAACGCGATCGCCGCCGCGAAGGCCATCAACGCCGCGAAAATGGCGCTCTGGGGCGACGGCACCCACCGCGTCTCCCTCGACGAAGTCATCATCACCATGCGCGAAACCGGCAAGGACATGAGCGACAAATACAAGGAAACCGCCATGGGCGGCCTCGCCGTCAACGTCGTCGAATGCTGACACCCCGCTGACACCCGGCACACTCCGATTCCCCAAGAAGACAAAGGAAACAATCATGACCCTGGCACCTGAAGGCCGGAAGA
>NZ_JWTB01000014.1 GCF_000813845.1 Pseudarthrobacter phenanthrenivorans | reverse complement strand
GCAACTTTTCAAACTTACCCGATCCCCCACCCCGAAGCAAATCCATCATCTCAGGATTTCCATCGAACAGAAGACCGCCCCACACCGATTCCCAGCGCCCTAAAGAGCAACCAGAACCTGGCTTTGAATTGGGGGATTTGGCCACCCGGTGAACAGTTCTTCACTGTCTCCCCCGCGGCGACTCAGAAAACAATACCCGCACACCACCCCCACCGCAAATCGGGGCTCCAGGTGGGGGAAATCCCCGGAATTCAGCGGAAGAAGGGGCCAGTCATGCACCGTGGTGGCCATCCGTCGTCGTAATTTCTTCATGTGGTCTCCGGCACACCAGCGAGCCTGGCAGCCAGGCGTTCTTACAGAACAAGCCGGGGGCCTTCTCAAAGAGGAGGGCCCCCGGCTTGTTCTAGAACTGCCTGTGCGTCCTAACGCTCGCAGGCAACTCCATCGCCGTCACGGTCCAAAGCGGAACTGTAACCGGGCTGACCCCTGTACAGCGGTGCTGCGCCGGCCGCCTTCGCCGCACTGCAGTTCGCGTAGTAAGCAGCAGGCGCCGGTGCGGGCGCTGCGGGAACGGCCACTGGCGCAGGCGCCGGAGCCTTGGCTGCCTTCTGGGCTGCCGCGGCAGCAGCCTGGTCCGCTGCCGCTTTGGCAGCCGCAGCTTGGTCAGCCGCGGCCTTGTCCGCTGCTGCCTTGTCGGCGGCCGCCTTCGCTGCCGCAGCTGCCTGCTCTGCCGCAGCCTTTTCGGCTGCCGCCTTGTCAGCGGCTGCCTTCTCCGCAGCCACGTCATCCAGGTTCTTCACACCGAGGTGCACTGTGGAACCCTTGGCCGCCTGCGCGCCGCTGCCTGGGTCCTGCGTGGTCACCTGCCAGTGGCTCTTGACCATGATCGACTTGCCGTGGGCGGTATCCGTGGCGTCAACCTTGAACCCGAGCTTTTCGAGCTGATCCGTGGCCTTGTCCAACGTCAGGTTCACGACAGCCGGAACCGTGATGTTTTCCGTCGTCTGCGCCACAGCGGTTGCGGTTGCAGCTGCCGCGGGTGTGGCCTGGGCGGCTGCCTGCTTGCCGCCGCAACCTGTCAGCATGAGGCCGGCCAGCACAATCAGGGCCAGTGATGCCTTCATCCTGCCCGTCGCTGGAATGGTGCTTTCGTTCATTTTTCCCCCTGGGTATGTATCTGATGGTGGTAAGAAGTGGTCCCGGACTGTCCGGGCAGGACGGCGCCTACTCGCAGGCGATGCCGTCGGAGTCCCGGTCCAGGGCAGGGCGGTACCCTGCCTGGCCGGCGTAGAGCGGAGCGGCTCCGGCCGCCCTCGCCGCCGTGCAGTTGGCGTAGTAGACGGCGGCAGGCGCAGGCGCAGGAGCCGGTGCAACAGGCGCAGGTGCCGGCGCAACGGGAGCAGGCGCAGGTGCAACAGGTGCGGGGGCCGGAGCCGGAGCGGGCGCCGGTGCAACGGCAGCAGGTGCCGGAGCCACCGGAGCCGGAGCCGGAGCGACGGGAGTCACGGGAGCCTGCTGGTTGGTGGGCGCCAACTGCCCGCTGCAGTCGCCAAGGATCCGGGCCATCGCGTCCTGCTCTGCCTGCGTGACCCAGAGTCCATAGGTGGCTTTCACGGAGATCTGGCGTGCCACATACTCGCAGCGGAAGCCCTTGTTTGGCGGCAACCAGGTGGCCGCGTCGCCGTCGCCCTTCTGCTGGTTGGTGGGTCCATCTGTCGCCTGAAGGTTCAGCGGATCATTTGCCAGCGCCGTCCGCTGCTCCAGCGTCAACTGCTGTGCGCCCTTTTGCCAGGCATCGCTCAGCGCCACCACGTGGTCGATCTGCACGGCGGTGCTGGTGGCCGCTCCGCGGACAAAGTTGATGCTGGTGCCCGTGTAGGGATCCGCCAAGGTCCCCGACTGAACCTTGCACGGCACGCTGTTCGTGTACGTGATGCCGGTCAGGTCCCGCTTGAGGATGTCGTTGCGGGTGTCGCAGCCGTTCCGGTCCACGTCTGCCCACGCTTGGCCGAACTGCGCACGGTCATACCCGGTCTTCGGCGCACGGCCCTTGATGGGGAGGGTGGCCAGCAGGTCGAGGGCCTTGGTGGCGTAGGCCGGTTGTGCGTTGGGTGCCGTAGCGGTGACGCCGGCAGCAAGGGCGTACGTATTGTCCGGGTCCAGGGGCTCCCCGGTCTCCTGGGCCGTGGGCGTGGGAGAAGGCGAGGACGACGGCGTCGGTTTGGCTGTGGCGGTTGGGCTCGCTGCGGCGGCTGCGGCTTTGCCCTCCGAGGAGGCCGCCTCGAGGTCAGCGCTGGCCAGACGGGGCAGCGCTGCTGCAGCACCGATGAAAAGCGCCAGGGAGGCGGCGATCACGACGGCGCCGGCCTTGCGTTTGGCCGGCAGCCACGCCCAGGAGCGGCGCCCGGTAAGGAGGACGTACAGGCCGGTAAGCGCGGCCGAGATGCCCAGGAAAATCAGGGCGCCGCCGATACCGCTACTCAAAGCTCCCAGGAGCATGAACAGGGCGGTGAGAATCCCAACGACGAAGGTTGAAGCGCGGGGTTTCCGCGGCGTCGGCGGAGCAGCGGGATGGTTGAACCCTGGACGGGTCCGGTAGTCGGACATTGTTTCCCCATTTGTGAGGGCCGCGGGAAGCAGGCCCGGAATGTGCCGGGCCCGCTGCTGAACCCTGGCAAAGTCATCGGGCCTGAGCCTATGACGGGCCAAAGCGCGGGAACGGGACGTCTCCTGTTCCTCAGCAAACCTTCAGCCAGTCTTGAGCTTTTCTTGATCAGACTCGTAGCAATTGCAGGGGCGGCCTTCACATTTCAGGTCCGGCAGCAGCGGACTCCTGTTCCCACCCCTTCCGGCCGCAGATAGAGTGGCCCGCATGCAGATGCGCCTTGAGGTTGTCCAGGTCCCGGTGTCCGATATCGATACCGCCAAAGCCTTCTATATGGAAAAGCTGGGCTTCGTCCTGGACCACGATGTGGAGCACATCCCGGGGATGCGCGTGGTCCAGCTGACTCCCCCGGGTTCGGCAGCGTCGGTGGTGATCGGTACCGGAATGACCAGCATGGTGCCGGGCAGCCTGGAGGGACTGCAGTTGGTGGTTCCGGATATCACCGAGGTCCGCACCGAGCTGGTCCGGCGCGGCGCGGACATCAGCGAGGTCCAGGACCTTGGCGGTGTCCTGTTCGCCTACTTCAGCGACCCCGACGGCAACCGCTGGGTCATGCAGGGCCAGACTCCCCCTGCCGTCCGGGACGCGCACACGTCATAGGGCGCGCAGTAGAGCTAGATCTGCTCAGGAACGGGGCGTTGCCTCACCCGACTGGGGCTCCTGCACGTCCTGGACTACTTCGTTACGGCGCAGGAACCAGGGCTTGAACGGCGGATCGAAGCGGGCGAACCGGGGCGGACCCACCGGGGTGAGGCCGGCCAGGGTGAGCGCTGCCTGCAGCCCTGCATTGCGCCGCTCGAAAGCGGACGCGGAACCGCTGCCGGAAAAGCGCAGCACCGCGGCGAGGGAACCCGGCACGGCCCGCACCTTGACCTTCGGATCGGTGGGCACCGGGGCATCGTCAGCCGTAACGCCGGCCGGCAGGACGAAAGCTACCGAATACTCACCAGGCTTCCCGGCGCCGGGGGTGGGCCCGGTTTGCAGCACCGGGGTGGTCATGGCCAGCTTCTGTGGCCCCTGTTCCTGGATCACGGGCGCGGTCATGGCGAGCTTTTGGCGTGCCGTGTTGTTGCCGCTGATGTAGTTGAAGAGATACCGGAAGGCGGCGTTGCCCGCGCGGTCAAAATCGGCCGCCACCGTCACTTCGGCCACCGCATAGTCCGGATACCGGCGCAGCTCGAAGTGCGGATAACGTCGGACCAACTCATAGGGCTGCTGTTCTGTCATGGTGCGCAAAGCCTACGCCCGTCGGGCTGGAGCGGATAGACCAAGGGCCGCGACCAGGCTCTGCTACACCGCCTGTTGCGGTCGACGCGCCCGGGACTTGGCGCGCAGAACGGCGCTGCCAACCAGTGCGACCAGGAGGAGGCCCATCACGCCGAATATGGCAGTCAGGACCACGCCCACGCCGCGGACCCACACACCGTCACTCTCATAGCCGGGCACAATGGCCCGCCCCGGATCATTTTCGGCATAGATGACGGTAACGCTGCTGCCCACCACGGGATGCTGGTCGTGGTCCACGGCAGCGAACGTCTTGCGGGGCACCCCATCCGCGGCCGTGTAGTCCACCCTGATCCTGCGCTCCGAAGCCTTGGTGACGTCCTCGAAGTGGACGATCGTTCCGGGGGCCTGCG
Organism: Pseudarthrobacter phenanthrenivorans; assembly: GCF_000813845.1. Taxonomy (GTDB): domain Bacteria; phylum Actinomycetota; class Actinomycetes; order Actinomycetales; family Micrococcaceae; genus Arthrobacter; species Arthrobacter phenanthrenivorans_B. The sequence goes on along the minus strand of NZ_JWTB01000014.1, from coordinate 228,573 downwards.
CTCCAATCCGCGCAAGCTCTTCATCAGCGTTGATCATGAAGCTGCCCACGCCAATCATCAGCGGCCCCAGGCAAAGGACCAGGACTGTCACTGCCAGGTTCAGTTTCCCCTTCCACGACAGCCAGGGTTTACGATTTCCGTCAATTCTGCGCCCAGTCACGGCTCCCATTGTGCCGGAGCTGTCGCGAAACCCACACCCGCAACCGTTGCCACAAGCAACCATGCGGGCACATAATAGTTAGCAGAACTAATTAGCATTGCTAAGGACCGCAGCAGGAGGCGCACCCGACTATATGTCCCCTACCCAAGCCAAAAACCCGGCAACCGCAGACCCCACCGCACCTGATGCCCTGGCCATCGACCTTCGGACCGCCGTCATGCGCACCTCACGCCGGCTCCGCGTCGAGGCCACCGGCGACGTCATCACCCCGGGGCAGTACACCGTCCTGGCCCTGCTCAACGGCAGCGGCCCCAGTACCCTGCGCGCGCTCGCCGAGAGTGAGCACGTGCAGGCGCCGTCCATGACCAGGATCGTCAACGCCCTGGCCGACCAGGGGTTCGTTACCAGGTCCGCACATCCCGACGACGGCCGGCAGGTCCGCGTGGACATCACCGATGCCGGCAGGCAGGTTCTGGCCGAGGCCCGGAGCCAGCGCACCGCCTGGCTGGCCCACCGTGTTGCCGGGCTCAGCGGCGAAGACCGCCTCATCCTGAGCCAGGCGGCCCGCATCATGCAGGAAATGAGCGGCAAATGAGCGCGATGTTCCGGGCCCTCGAGAACCCCAACTACCGCATCTGGGCCGGCGGCGCGATCGTCTCCAATATCGGCACCTGGATGCAGCGCGTTGCCCAGGACTGGCTGGTGTTGACCGTCCTCACCGATCACTCAGGTGCCGCCGTCGGACTTACGACGGGGCTGCAGTTCCTGCCCATGCTGCTGTTCGGCCCCTATGGCGGTGTGCTCGCGGACCGCTACCGGAAGCGGATCATCCTCATGTGGACGCAGCTGGCCATGGGTTTCACGGGACTGGCCATCGGCCTCCTGGTGGTCACCGGCACCGCCCAGCTGTGGCATGCCTACGTGGCCGCGTTCTGCCTCGGGGTGGCCAGCGCCGTTGATGCCCCCGCACGGCAGGCCTTCGTGTCCGAACTGGTGGGCCAGGACAACATCTCCAACGCAGTGGCGCTGAACTCCGCCTCATTCAACACCGCCCGCCTCACCGGCCCCGCCATCGCCGGCGTCCTTATTGCATGGGTGGGGACCGGTCCGGTGTTCCTGCTCAATGCCGCGAGCTTCGCCGCCGTCCTGGTCTCGCTCTTCCGGATCCGCATCACCCAGCCTGCCCCGGCGGCGAAAGGTGACCGCAGCAAGCACCAGGTGGCTGAAGGCATCCGCTACGTCCGAGGCCGTCCGGACCTGATGCTGATCATGGTCCTGGTGGGCATTTTGGGCGCGTTTGGCATGAACTTCCCTGTCATCAACTCGCTGATGGCAACCACCGAGTTCAGGATGGGACCCAGCGAATTCGGGCTCTTGGGCTCGATCATGGCGGTGGGCACGCTGGCAGGTGCCCTCCTGGCCGCACGCCGCTCCGGCCCGCGGCTCAGGTTCCTGCTGGGCGGGGCCCTGGGGCTTGGAATCTTCACAGTCCTGGGCAGCATCGCGCCCACGTTCTGGGCCTACGCCGCAATCCTGGTTCCGGTGGGCCTGGCCTCCATCACGTTCCTCAACAGCTGCAACACCAGCATCCAGCTCTCCGTGGAGCCGCCGTTCCGCGGCCGCGTACTGGCCCTGTACCTTGCCATCCTGCAGGGCGGGACGGCCGTCGGCTCGCCCCTGGTCGGATGGATCGGCAGCGAGTTCGGTGCCCGCTGGGCGGTTGCGGCCGGCGGCGCTGTGGTGCTGCTGGCCGGGGTTGCGGCCGTCACCGCCGTCACCAGGCGGAACCGGCTCACCCTCCTGGGTGCGCTCCGAATCGCGCTGGGCAGGCGCGAGCCGGCGGTGTGAAAAGGACGGTCACGGGCGGCTACGGGCCAGTGACAATGTCCACCGAAATCTCCACGGCCGGGACCGGGCCACGGTTCTCCAGCCAGTGGTTGGTGTGCCGGTCCTCCGGCCAGCCCACCCCGGGCCCGTAGTCCGTGGCCACTCCGTCCCGGTGGTCCGTGATGGTCCCCTGCAGGATGTACACCGTTCCGGGGCGCCCTGCATGGTCGTGAAGGGGCCCGAACACTCCGCCGGGTTCGATGGTCACCATCCGCATCCGCAGTTGCCGGCCCTCCATGCCGTCGATCTCGCCCGCGAGGTCCACCGTCGCCAGCAATTCGACGGTGACTCCCTTCGTCTCCTGCTCCGCCTTCTCCACGCCCATCGTTTCCCTTTCGGTTGGACACTTACGACGGCGGCGCCGGCCCGCCGCTGCAGCGCACCCGGGTGCGGGGTGCCTTGGGCGGTGGGTGCCGGCGTCGTCCTTGTTCTCCAGAGCCTGCGTCTGCAGGCCGCGACGGTCAAGACGGAATCGAGGAAATGTTCAGGATGTTTCCCTCACTGTCCAGGAACCAGGCCGCCTGGCCGTAACCTTCCATCGTTGCGATGCCGTTTTCGGTCTTCAACCCGGGCATGTCGTAGTCCTCGAACACCACGCCCCGGGCGCGCAGTTCATCCACGTCCCGCTGGACGTCATCGGTGGCCCAGCCGATTTGCGTGTTTTTGGCCGAACCGGCGTTGTCCGTCTGGTAGATCAGGAACGATGTCCCCTTCCCGCACCGGTAGACAAGGCCGCCGTCGGCCATCGTCCGCTCGGGCTCAAACCCCAGCTTGTCCCGGTAAAACTCCCGCGCCCTGTCGATGTCCTTGGCCGGCAGCACAGCCATGACTTCCATATCTTTGAGCATGACGAATCTCCTTGTGCTTGGTGGCGTTGCTCTCCCCCTGAAACAGTCCGGCCGTCCCCCGCCGGGCCTCGTGGCCGTCCTTCCCGCCGATTGCCGGGGCGGCCGCCTGGAACCTCTGGATCCACCGTGGCACAGGACAGCGGCGGGAGGTTCCCGAAGTCTACGAGGCCATTATGGAACCGAATGTTCCGCGGCGAAATAGGGGATTTTTTCGCCGCATCCGGGCAGCGCGGACTCCTTATTTCCGGGCCGCCCGGAGGGTCTTGCGCACCGCGGCCCCGGCAGCAGTCACCAGGGGAATCAGGCACACAAGGGTGGCAATCGTGTTGGGACGGAAAGCCGCCCGGCCGTTGACCGTCCTGTACACACCCAGGGGCACCACAAAGCCGCCGCCTCCGCCGCCGGATGCCCCGTCACCGGATTCCGTCCCGCCGCCGAAACCGAAGGACACCAGCGCCACGGGCACAATCTCCTCCCCGCCCACGTTCACCGGCGTGCCGTACGCGCGGGCAACGCCCATGTTCTTAAAGGAATCTGCGAGGTTTGCAAGTGTGTCAGCCATGGGTTCAGGGTAGGCACCTGCTTGCCTGCAGGTAAGGACCATTGGTCCCGCCGCCCGGGCAACCGCCCAAGGGGCGGCTGCCAGGCAGCCGGTGCGTGCCGCCGTCGTGCCTTGGCGCCCCCGTGGTCCTGGCGTCGATGTGCACCGTGCCTACTTCCGAATTTCGGCCATCCTGAGCCGGACGATGTCCTCCAGCACGTCGTCCGGAACGGGGTGGTCCGCTGTGAAGCGGATGGTGCCCTTTGACAGGGAGTATCCCTCCAGCCGTGCGGCCACCGCCTCCACGACGGCGGAGGAGAACGGGAAGATCGAGAGGTGCTTTGCCGTAGACACGGCGGCCACGAGCGGTTTGCCGTCGAGTTTCAAGGCGGGCATCCCGTAACTCATGCCCTCGGTCGCGTCGGGGGCCAGCGACCGGGCGAGCTCGACCACGTGCTGCAGGCAGCCCCTGTCCCGGTCGCTGGCCTCAGCGAGCGCGTCGTCCACGACCCCCACCGTTCGGGCCTCAGCTCTTCCTGGCCGCGACGGTGGATGCCAGGGCTGCGAGCCCGCGTTCGAAGTCGGCGCCCACCATCTTGTCCATGTTCATGAACAAGGCGAACACCCGGCCGAGGCCCTTGTTTTCACCGGTCATCCGCCACGTGACCTCGGTCCCGCCCGGCGCGGGTGCAAAAGTGAACGTGGTGGGGTTCAGTGCCTTGAAGGGCCGGGTGAATTCGAGCCGGATGCCGATGGAGCTGGACGGAACGGACTCGGTGATCTGCATGGTCCCGCTGCCCGCCCTGCGGTTCCCGCTCCATTCGTAGCCGGCCCCTTCGCCGGAATCATTGCCGAAGTAGCGGCGGCTCATGCCGGGGTCGACTGTTTCCCACGGCGACCAGGCCGTCCACTCATGGAAGCTGTTAACCAGCGGGAAGATCTCTTCCGGGGAGGCAGGGATAACCGCGCTGCGGCGGACTTCAAATGAGGACATGGGCCAAGCATAGGCGCGGGGACCGCTGCCGTTAAGGGAGGACCACGTTCACCGGGTCCCTGCCTTCGAGCAGGAGGCCGATCTGCTTCCTGAGCAGCCGCACCATCCTGGGGAACATGGCCGAGCTGGCCCCGCCCACATGCGGGGTGATGAGCACCCCGGGGGTGGTCCACAGCGGGTGGCCTGCCGGCAGCGGTTCCGGGTCGGTCACATCCAGGGCGGCCCGCAGCCGGCCGCTTGAGGTCTCTGCCAGCAACGCGTCAGTATCCGCCACCGGGCCCCGGGCGACGTTGACCAGCAGGGCTCCGTCCGGCATGGCGGCAAGGAACTTGGCGTCCACCAGCCGCTCGGTCTGCTCTCCGAGTGGAACACTGACCACCACGATGTCGTGCAGCGGCAGCTGCTCATACAGCGAGTCGATGCCGTGGACGGGTCCCCGGCCGTCCTCGCGGGCACGGCTGGCCAGCCGGGTAACCTCGGTTTCAAACGGCAGCAGCCGGGCCTCGATGGCCTTGCCCACTCCCCCGTAGCCCACCAGCAGCACCCGCCGGTCCGCCAGGCTGGGGCGTGGGCTGTTGTCCCAGGTTCCGGTTTCCTGGTTCCGGACAAAGTCCGGGATGCCGCGCTGCGAGGCGACCATCATGCCCACTGCGAGCTCGGCGGTGGAGGTTTCATGGACTCCGGCAGCGTTGGCAAAGGTGACGCCTGCAGGCAGAACCGCGGAGACGCCGTCGTACCCGATCGACTGGCTTTGCACCAGGCCCACGTCCACGCCTTCCAGCGCAGCAAGCGCCGCAGGCTTGCCCATGTAGCCGGGAACCAGCAGGTCCAGCCGGCCTTCCGGCGCGGGCCCGGACAGGTCCCACACGACGAACTTGACGCCGTCCATGGGAGCGAGCGCGTCCAGCAGCTCCTGCCCGGGCAGGCAGACGCGGAGGCGGCCGGTCATGCGGCCACCATCAGCTTCACGTTCGCGGCGCTCAACGCGTCCTCGATTTCCCGTGGCGGCGGCGCGTCCGTCACCAGGATGTCGACTGCGTCGAAGGCAGCCAGCCGCGCCAGTGCGTACCGCAGCATTTTCTGGTGGGTTGCCACCACCACTACCTGTTCCGCCGATTTCATAAGCGCGAGTTTAGTGGCGCGTTCCACGTCCCGCTCGATATAGAACGCTTCGTCATGAATTCCTGTCACGCCAATAAAGGCTGTCTTGGCGCGGAGCCCAGCAGCGGCGCTGACGGTCATGGGGCCGTTGAACGCCTGGCTGTCCAGCAGCAGCTCGCCGCCCAGGCAGATGGTCCGCGCCGCCGTCAACTGGAGGCAGCGCTGGATGGCCGGTGCGGAGTGCGTGATGATGGTTCCCGTGAAGGACGTGGGCAGCTGCTGGGCGATCTGGTAGGTGGTGGTCCCCGCGTCCAGGATGATGGCATCCCGTTCCCCGATCATGGACAGGCAGGCGCGCGCCATCCGGAGTTTTGCGTCGGCATCCTCCCGGACCCTCGCTGCAAAGTCCGCGTTCTGGCCGTGGCCGTCCACGGCGCTGACACCGCCGTGGACCACCCGGGCCAGTCCGCGCTTGGACAGGACCCGGGTGTCCCGCCGCACCGTCATATCAGAGACGGCGAACCTCGCCGCCAGGTCGTTGGTGGAAATGAAACCCCTGCGGCCGAGTTCATCGAGAATGGTTTGCTGCCGGGGCGTCAGCGGCGCCTCTTTGTGTGTGGTGCCCATGGCCGTTCTCCCTCCCCAAAGCGCCGGGCAGGAGCCAGGCGGGATGTTGCAATTCCAACACGTATCTAGTTAAGAACGTACCCCGGCGGTGGCGTTGCCAAGCTCAACGGGGCGGCCCTCCGTAATAGAACGTTCTGCGGCGAGCCCCATGCGCACCGACTGCAGTCCGTCCGCGACGGTCACCTCCACGGGCCCTTCGCCGAGGATGGCCTTCCGAAAACCCAGGTGCTCGTAGTACGTGGAGCCATGGTGGGCACCTGCGGCAAGCACGGCCTCGTCCACGGGAACTTCGTGCTTTTCGGGGCCCAGCGGTGAGCGCGGGCTGAACTCGACGGTGGCCTCAGCCTCGTCGCCGGGGATCCAGTGGTTGGCGGCTACCGGGATGAGCGTTTCGATCTTGGCCGCATCCCCCACGATGGAAATCCGTTCCTGGAACTTGGAACCTTCGGCGAACATGGACAGTTCGAGCATGGCGCGGCGGCCGCCCTTGAAGTCCACGATCACGTAGGCGTTGTCCACCATGTCGGAAACCCGGCCGTCGTACACCTCATCCATGTGGTTGACGTCGTGGCCGCCGCTCGCATAGACCCTGACGGGCTCATCCTGCAGGATCAGGCGCATCAGGTCGAAGAAATGGCAGCACTTCTCCACGAGGGTGCCGCCGGTCCGCTCAGCAAAGCGGTTCCAGGCATCCACCTTGTGCAGGAACGGGAATCGGTGCTCGACGATGGAGAGCATATGGATGTTGCCAAGCCTGCCGTTGTGCGCAGCCTGGATGACTTCCTGGACCGGCGGCATGTAGCGGTATTCCATGGCCACCCATACGGGGGCCGGGTAGGTGGCAGCAAGGGCTTCGAGTTCATCCGCCTGCTCCGCGCTGGTGCACACGGGCTTCTCCACGAGCACGGGCAGGTTGGTTCCGCTGGCGAAGATGTCCTTCAGGATGTCCAGGTGCGTGTCGTTCGGGCTTGCGATGACCAGTGCATCCACGAGGCCTGAGGCCAGCAGCTCGTGATGGGTGCCGAAAGTCTGCACGTCGTGGCCGATTTCCTGCACCGTGGCTTCCAGCGACGACGGAGCCGGGTCCGAGACAGCGGTGATGTTGCTGCCAGGAATCAGGGCAAGGTTCCTGACGTGTTCGCGTGCCATGTGGCCTGCCCCGATGAGGCCATAGCGGATGGTCCGGACCGGTTCGGCAGAAGGCAAAGACATGTGCTGCTCCGTTTCTCTTCGTTGAGGGGGATCGCGGCGTTGTATCCCAAACACAACTATACAGAAAGTGTTGTTTTTCCAACATGCTATGTGTATATTTCTTCAATACCAGCCGGAACTACAACGAGGTGGAACGTGCCCCAACCGTCAACCGGACCCCTGCTTTTCGTAGGCTGCGCCACGCTTGACTCCATTGCCCTGGTGCAGGACTATCCCGCCGCGGACAGCCGCACCGTCGCCACTGACTTCGCAACCGCCGGCGGCGGCCCCGCAGCAACGGCAGCCGTTGCCGCCGCCAGGGCCGGAGCCACGGCTGCCTTTGCCGGGGTGCTTGGCGCGGACGAAGAAGGTGAGCGCATCATCAGCGGCCTTGAATCGGAGGGCGTGGATACATCCGCCGTGATCCGGGACGCAGGCGTGAAAACCGGTGCCAGCGTCATCGTGGTGAGCAGGGCCACCGAGAGCCGGGCCATCGTCACCCGCCCGGTCCCGCCGGTCAGTTTCCCGGCCGGCAGCCGCTTTTTCGAACTCCTGCGGTCCGCGTCATGGGTCCACACGGACCACCTGGGCTGGAATGCCGTGGCCACCGCCGTCCGCGAGCCCGGCCATCCCAACATCAGCGTTGACGCGGGCAACCCGATCCCCGCTTTCAGCCCGCGCGGCGTCGCACTTTACGTGCCCACCATAGAACGGCTCCAGGCAGAGTACGGCGCGGAACTCGCCCCCGGGGCCCTTCTGCAGAAAGCGCTCGACGACGGCGCCTCCGCCGTCGTCGCGACCGCCGGCGCTGAAGGGGCCTGGGTCCTGGAACGGGGAGGGGAGCCGGTGCATGTCCCCGCCACGCCCGCCACCATCGTGTCCACCCTCGGCGCCGGCGATGTGTACCACGGCGCCCTGCTCGCTGCCGTTGCGGCCGGCCTTCCCCTGGTGGACGCCGCTGCATTCGCCGGCCGCACCGCCGCCGCTTCCTGCGGCGGGCTGGACGGCCGCTCTGCCATCCCGCGCCAGACCATCAACCTTGTCCCAGCGTCCAACTGACCACTGAAAGAAGCAGCCCATGACACCCACAGACCTTTCCCCGCTGCAACGCCCCTCCGGCGCGTTCGCCATGCTCGCCGTCGACCAGCGTGAAGCAATGCGGAACATGTTCGCAGAGCACACGAACCAGCCCGTCACCGACGATGACCTCCGCGACTTCAAGCTGCAGGCGGCCCGGATCCTCACTCCGTATGCCTCCGGCATCCTGATCGACCGCCAATTTGCCCTGGACCAGGCGATCGAAGCCGGGGTGGTTGACCCGAGCTGCGGCCTGATCGCCTCCGCAGACCACTTCGAGTCCGCCCACGGCGAGCTGGTGGGCGAGGTCACCATCGACCGGCTGGTGGACCCGCACAAATACAAGGCACTGGGCGTCAAGGCCCTCAAGCTCCTGGTGCTCTACCGCCCGGATGAACCGGCAGAAGGCAGGATCTCCATGGTCCGTGAATTCGTGGACAGCTGCCGGTCGGCGGGGCTGATCAGCATCATCGAGCCCGTCTCACGCAAGCCGCTGGCAGGCGGCGACTTCGACTGGAACGCCGGAATCCTTGCGGCAGCGAAGGAACTCGGGGGCCTGGGCGCCGACCTCTACAAGGCCGAGGTTCCTTTCCATGGCCAGGCATCCGAGGAACAGGTCCGCACCGCGTGCGCCGAACTGACCAAAGCCATCGATGGCCCCTGGGTGGTGCTCTCCTCCGGGGTACCCGAGGACGTCTTTCCGGACGCCGTCCGGTGGGCCTGCCTCGAAGGTGCCAGCGGCTTCCTCTCCGGACGCGCCGTCTGGGCGTCCTGCATCGGCGCCCCCGACGTCGTCGAATCCTTGTCCACTGACGCCGTCCGCCGGCTGCAGCGGCTCTGTGAAGTTGTGGACGACGTCGTGTCGACCCAAAGGACCAACGCCTAGGCACTCCCGGCACGCCACAGCACGATAACCGGGCACCCCCTTTCAGCAGTACGCAAGCAAGACACAGCAAACACTCAACGAGGAGATTATTGTGAGTCAGATTTCACGCAGGCAGGCAGTCGCCCTTTTCGGAGCCCTGGGCTTCGGCGCCGCTGCGGCAGCGTGCGCCGGACCCGGCGGTTCCACCAAACCGGGAGGTGCCACCGGACCGGCGGCCCCCTCGACGGGAGCCGTCACCGGCAAAGTGTCCTTTGCCCACTGGCGCGGCGAGGACAAAGCCGTGTTCGACGAACTGATCAAGCGCTTCGCTGCACAGCACGGGGGCGCGGAGGTTGCCCAGGACATCTCCACCTCCAACGACTACAACGCCCAGGCCCTGCAGAAGCTGCGCGGCGGCTCCATCGGTGACGCCTTCGCCACGTTCCGTGGCGCCCAGTTCAAGAACTTCAGCGAAGCCGGCATCTACACGGAACTCAAAGACAGCAAGGCCGTGAAGAACTACCAGAAGGGTCTGCTGTCCGCGGGCCAGAGCGGCGACAGCCAGCTGGGCCTGCCCTACCAGGTGGTCTTCCCCATGCCCATGGCCAACGTGGACCTCTTCGACAAGGCTGGCGCGGAGATCGCCCCCAAGAACTGGGACGCCTTCCTGGGCATGTGCGAGAAGCTTGCCTCGGCCGGGGTCATCCCGATCTCCTGGCCCGGCGGGGACGTGGGAAACGGCGGCCAGCTGTTCAACTGCATGATCGCCAACAATGCCCCCGTGGATGACATGTGCGCCCAGATTGAACAGGGCAAGCTCAAGTGCACTGACGACTGGTTCATCAGGATGCTCAACCAGTACAAGGAACTGGCACCCTTCGTTCAGCCCAACGCCACCGGCACAGCCGTGGAACCGGCGCAGAACCTGTTCTCCCAGGGCAAGGCCGCCATGCTGGCCACCGGTTCGTACCATATTGCCGCCGTCCGCGGGCTGGGTGCCAAGTTCCCCATCGATCTGGTGTTCCCCAACACCACCTCGGACGGCAACGGAAAGTACGAGGGCGCCTACAACGCCACCTTCATCCTGGGCGTCAATTCGGCCAGCAAGAACCAGGCCGCCGCGGCAGCCTGGATCGATTTCCTCTCCGAACCCGAGAACGCCGGCTACTACGCCAACCAGACCGCACAGCACGTGTCCGTGGACAAGGTGGCGTACACCAACCCGGACCTCAAGCGGCTGAGCCCCTGGCTGCAGAAGAAGACGGCGCTCGCCGCCCGCTTCCAGTTCCAGAACCTGGATGTCCGCAATGCGGTGGAAGCCAGCGCCACGGCCGTTATCTCCGGCACCAGCCCGGAGCAGGCAGCCGCTGCCGCCCAGAAGATTGTTGATGAACGGCTATGAGCATCCATCCCGGAACCGCTGCCAAGCGCAAGGCACCGGAGAACCAGAAAGCCGTCGACGGCGCCAAGGGGCGGCGCCGCTCCCCCACCCGGGTCAATCCGGCGCTGTACCTGTTCCCGCTGCCGGCCGTCGCCGTCGTCGCCTTCTTCCTGGTGATGCCCACGCTGCAGGCCTTCCAGTACGCCATCACCGACTGGAACGGTTTTTCGGCGGCGTTCAACTACGTTGGCGTGGACAACTTCGTCCGGGCGTTCACCAAGGATTCACTGTTCACTAACGCCCTGACGAACAACCTGAAGTTCGTGCTGCTGGTGGTCATCGCCCAGACCGCGTTCTCGCTGGTCCTGGCGCTGCTCCTCACCAAGAACTCACGGGGCAGCATCCTGCTCCGCGCCCTGTTCTTCTTCCCCACCATCCTGTCCTCGGTGTCGGTGGCCTTTATCTGGAAGTTCATCTACGATCCCAACTTCGGCCTGGCCAACACGGTCCTCAAGACGGTGGGCGTGGACGGTGGCTCCTACCTCGGCAACGATGCCCAGGCCCTGTACTGGGTGGCCGTTACCCAGGTGTGGTTCCACTCGGGCCAGATGATGGTTGTCTACATCGCAGGCCTGCAGTCCATCCCCAAGGAACTCTACGAGGCGGCCGAAATGGACGGCGCCAACAAGTGGCAGCAGTTCAAGTCCATCACCTGGCCATTCGTGGCCCCGGCCACGTCCATCGTGGTGGCCTACACCACCGTGCAGTCATTCAAGGCGTTCGACCTGATCCTCGGCATCGCGGGCAACCCGCCCAAGGCCGCCCTGGACATCCTGTCCACCCGTATCTACAGCACCTTTGCCAACTCGGAGTTCGGCTACGCCGCCGCCCAGTCGATCATCTTCATGGCGATGATCGCCCTGGTCACCTGGCTCCAGCGCCGCCTGCTCCGGCTGACCCCGAAGGGGGACTAGCAGCATGCTCGCATCAGTAAGCCGCCGCGCCATCCTGGCCATCTATGCGGTCATCATCATCGTTCCGCTGACCGTGGTGGCCTTCGGCAGTTTCAAATCCACGCAGGAACTGTTCGCCGGGCCGTTCAGCCTGCCGCACTCCCTCTCCCCCGACAACTTCGCCGAAGTGGTGGGCGGCCAGAACCTGGGCTCGTCCTTCATGAACAGCGTCATTGTCACCGGTATTTCCGTGCCCCTGACCCTGTTCCTGGCAAGCCTGGCCGGCTATGCCGTGTCCCGGCTGAAGGGTTTCATGGCGTGGGCCATCTTTGGGTTCCTGGTCCTGGGCATGGCTATCCCGGCCCAGGCCAACATGGTGCCGCTGTACGTGCTCTTCGGCAGGCTCGGCCTCCTGGACAACCTCGCCGGCCTGGTCCTGGCCAATGTGGTCTCCACGTTGCCCATTGCCGTCTTCATCCTGGGCGGATTCATGCGGACCCTGCCCAAGGAGCTCTATGAGGCCTCCTCCATTGACGGCAGCGGCCCGTGGAAGACGTACTCCTCCATCGCACTTCCGCTGTCGGCGCCCTCCATCGCCGCCGCCGCGATCTTCCTGTTCGTTATCCACTGGAACGAGCTGCTGTACCCGCTGCTGTTCATCCAGACCCCGGGCAACCGCACCCTGCCGCTGGCACTGCTGAGTTTCCAGGGCGAGTTCCAGACCAACTATCCCCTCCTGTTTGCCGGCGTGATCCTGGCGTCACTGCCCGTGGTGGTGGCCTACGTCTTCCTGCAGCGCTACTTCGTCGCAGGCATCACCGCCGGCGCCAGCAAGGGCTGAGCACACAGGCCCCTGCCCGCCCAACGAAAGGCAACATCCGTGAATTTGAAATCAGCCGGCCATCTGGTCAACGGCGCCTGGCAGGCCGCCGGCAGCACGAAAGACGTGACCGACCCCGGCAACGGCAGCACCGTGGGCGAGGTGGCCTGGGGCTCCGCCGGGGACGCCACCAAGGCCGCCGACGCCGCCGCCGACGCCTTCGGTACCTGGTCCCGCACCACCGCCCGCCACCGCGCCGACCTGCTGCGCAACGCCGCCGACCTCCTGGCGGAACGCCGCGACGAACTCGCGCACACCCTGGCGCTCGAGGCGGGCAAGCGGCTCCCTGAAGCGCAGGGCGAGGTGGACTTTTCGGTGGAGTACTTCCGCTGGTTCGCCGAGGAGGCCCGCCGCGCCACCGGCACCATCAGCCCGCCTGAACTGCAGGGCCGCCGCCATCTCAGCAGCCGCAAGCCCATCGGCGTGGCCCTCAGCCTCACACCATGGAACTTTCCGGTGTCCATCCAGGCCCGGAAGCTCGCAGCGATGCTCGCCGCCGGCTGCACGGTGGTGGGCAGGGTGTCGGAGAAAGCCCCGCTGGCCGCCACCGGGCTGTTCGAGGTTCTGCACGACGCCGGATTCCCGGCCGGGGTGGTCAACCTGGTCCACGGCCCCTCCCGCGAGATCACGGCTGCCCTGATGTCCCACCCGGCGGTGCGGGCGGTCAGTTTCACCGGTTCCACGGGCGTGGGCCGGCAGATCATGGCGTCGGCCTCGGAGCGGGTGGTCCGGCCCCTGCTGGAGCTGGGCGGCAACGCCCCCTTCATGGTCTTCGAGGACGCCGACCTGGAGGCCGCGGTGGACGGCGCGGTGCTGGGCCGGCTCCGCAACACCGGCCAGTCCTGCGTGGCGGCGAACCGTTTCCTGGTCCAGGACAGCATCGCAGAGGAGTTCGCACGGAAGCTGGGCGCCCGCTTTGATGCGATGAGCATCGGCCACGGCGTTCCCGACGGCGGCGCACCGGTTCCGGACCTCGGCCCGGTCATCGACGCCGAACGGGTGTCCGCAGTGCAGGCCCTGGTCGACGACGCGCTGGAGCGGGGCGCCCGCCGCGTCACGCAACGGACTTCCGTCCCCGCGCGGGGGTCCTTCCTGGCACCCACGCTGCTCACGGACGTCCCCGACGACGCACTCCTGGTAACCGAGGAAGTCTTTGGCCCGGCGGCCGGCGTCGTAACCTTCTCCTCGGAGGAAGAAGCGGTCCGGAAGGCGAACGCCACCGAGATGGGACTGGCCGCCTATGTCTGGAGCGGCAGTCCCAGGCGCGGCTGGGAGGTCCCCGAGCGGCTCGAGGCCGGCATCGTGGGCGTGAATGACCCGCTGCCTTCCGTTGCCTTCGCACCCATGGGTGGCGCCAAGCAATCGGGCCTGGGCCGGGAAGGATCCAGCCTCGGCCTCGAAGAGTTCGAGGAGGTCCAGTACGTGGCCTGGAGGCCGTAAGTGCTCACCACCGGCCTGGTGTTGGCCGCCGTCGTCATGGGGGCCGGGATGCAGCGCGTCACCGGCATGGGATTCGCGCTTGTCGCCGCTCCATTCCTGGTCCTGCTCCTGGGGCCCGTTGAGGGTGTGGTGCTCGTGAACGTGTGCGGGGCCGTCACGGCAGGGGCCATCATCTTCCGGGTGGTGAGGGACATCGACTGGAAGCGGTACGCAGCCCTGGCCGCCTCGGCACTGCTGGGCATTATTCCGGCAGCCGTCCTGATCCGGCTAATTCCGGCGCCTGTCCTGGAGATCTCCATCGGGGTGATCCTCGCCGTCGGGCTGACCGTCCTCCTGGTCCTGAAGTCCGCCACCCTGCCGGCGCGCCGCCGCTACCTGGTGACCGCCGGCGGGCTCAGTGGGTTCATGAACACGGCAGCGGGCGTTGGCGGGCCGGCAGTGAGCATGTACTCGATCGCCACCCGGTGGCAGCACAGGTCCTTCGCGGCCACCATGCAGCCCTACTTCTTCACCATCGGCACGTTCTCGCTGGTCTCGAAGGCCATCACAGCTCCCGCGACCTTCCCCGTCCTGCCTTTGGCGATGTGGCTCGCCGTCGCCGGAGCCTGCCTGGCCGGCCTGGTACTCGGCGACCTCGCCGCCAAGCACGTCCCGGCCCGGGCCGCGCAGATTCTCCTGATCGTCCTGGCCTACCTGGGGGCGGCCGCAACCATCATCCGCGGCGTCTCCGACGCCGTCGGCTGACCTGACATTTTCACCTGCACCAAGAGAGGAACTAAACATGACGTGGCTCGACAGTGCCGCCCACGCACGATGGCTTGAGGCGGAAACGGACCGGCTGATCCGTTTCGCCGAGGCTTCCAAGGTCCCCACCGGATTCGGCTGGCTGGACAACTATGGCAAGGTCTTCGCCGACAAGCCGACGCACCTGTGGATCACCGCCAGGATGACGCACAGTTTCGCCGTGGCCGCGCTGATGGGACGGCCGGGCGCCGGGACGCTGGTGGACCACGGCATCGCGGCACTCAACGGAGCCCTCCACGACGACGAGTTCGGCGGCTGGTACGCCGAAGTGGACCAGAACGGGCCGGTGAACGATACCAAGTCCGGCTACCAGCACTCGTTCGTGCTCCTCGCCGCCGCCAGCGCCGTCGCCGCCGGCCGCCCGGGAGCCCGCGAGCTGCTCGACGAAGCGTTGCGCATAGCCGACACGAAGTTCTGGGACCACCAGGCCAACATGTGCTTTGACTCCTGGAACCGTGAATTCACAGAAACGGAGGCATACCGTGGCGGGAACGCGAGCATGCACTCCGTCGAGGCCTATCTCATCGTCGCTGATGTGACCGGGGAGAACCGCTGGCTGGAACGGGCGCTCCATATTGCCGAGGTTCTCATTCACCACTTCGCGCGCAACAACAACTACCGGGTGTTCGAGCACTTCGACCCGGAGTGGAATCCGATGCCCGAATACAACACCGACGACCGGGCCAGCCAGTTCCGCGCCTACGGCGGAACCCCGGGCCACTGGGTGGAGTGGGCACGACTGCTCCTGCACCTCCGCGCCGGGCTTGAAGCCCGCGGCCTGGACGTCCCGGACTGGCTGCTCGAAGACGCACGGGGCCTGTTCGACGCAGCCATCCGCGACGCCTGGGAACCGGACGGCCATCCCGGCTTCGTGTACACCGTCGACTGGGAAGGCAAGCCGGTGGTCACCACACGCATCCGCTGGGTCCCCGCCGAGGCCATTGGAGGTGCGGCGGCCCTGTACATTGCCACCGGCGAAAAGACATATGCGGACTGGTATGAGCGCATCTGGGACCACGCACGCGACTGGTTCATCGACTACGAACACGGGTCCTGGAAACAGGAACTGGACGAAAACGGCAATGTCTCCTCGACCGTATGGTCCGGTAAGGCAGACATCTACCACTTGTGGCACTGCCTCGTGGTTCCGCGCCTCCCGCTGGCCCCCGGGCTGGCCCCGGCGGTGGCGGCAGGCCTCCTCGACGCCCGCCTGCGCGGACAGGGACAGGACAGCGTGTCCTCCGGCCGCTGACTCGGTATTCGGCAGTGGTGTCACATCTGTGACACCACTGCTGATCCTGTAAATTTAAGGGAGGAATTGTCCGGCGAGCCGAGCCGCGTTCCATCCCCCTCCCTTGAATGGATCACTCCCCCATGTCTTCCGCGATCCCTGCGCCGGAACCTGCCCGTTTTCCCTACGCCGCGATGGTGGTCCTTGCCACCATCGCCTTTACCGCCATCACCACCGAGCTCCTCCCGTCCGGCCTGCTGCCCCAGATCAGCACGGGCCTGGAGGTGTCGGAACCGGTCGCCGGCTACCTTGCCGCCGCCTACGCCGCCGTCATCGTTGTCACCGTGGTTCCGGCGGCCCGGCTGCTGGGGAAGATCCCGCGCCATGCCCTGCTCGTGGGGCTGGTCCTGACCTTCGCAATCAGCAACGCCATGGTCGGCCTGGCTCCGGATTTCACCGCCGCCATGGTTGCCCGGCTGGTGGGTGGCCTGGCGCACGGACTGCTCTGGACCACTATGGCGCCCTTCGTCTCCCGCGTGGTTCCTGCCGACAAGGTGGGCAAGGCCCTGGCGATCGTGTTCAGCGGCAACAGCCTGGGCCTGGCCATCGGTGCGCCGGTGGGCACGGCCCTGGGCGGATTCCTTGGCTGGCGTGCCGCGTTCCTGGTCCTCGCCGGCTTTGGCGTGGTACTGACAGTCCTGGCGTTTTGGCTTCTTCCCCGCGTCCGCCGCATCAGCGACGCCGCCCGGCCGTCCCTGCGGAAGGCCATCGGCCAGCCGGGCGTGAAGTCCGTGGCCACCGCCTGGCCGCTCCTGGTGCTGGCGCACTTCGCCCTCTTCACCTACATTGCCCCGTTCATCCGCGAGGCGGCCCTGCCCGACTATGCCATCAGCCTCTCCCTCACCGTGCTGGGCGGCTCCGGCCTCCTGGGAATCTGGGTTGCCGGCCTCACCGTTGATTCGCGTCCCCGCCGGTCGCTGCTGATAACGACGGCGGCCATCGCAGCATCGATGGTCTTCCTGCCTTTTGCGGCGGGGAACCTTCCGCTGGCCCTGGTGCTCATGACCGTCTGGGGAGCGGGCCTGGGTGCCATCGGCATCTACAACCAGTCAGCCATCCTGCGGGCCGGCGGCGAGTACAGCGAGGCCGCCAACGGGCTGACCGTGCTGACCATCCAGCTCGGCATCACCATCGGTGCGCTGTACGGTTCAGCCGCCCTTGTGGTGGGCGGTCCACTGCTGGTGCCGGTTGCGGCCGCGGTCCCGGTGGTTGCTGCCCTGGTGATCACGCTCGCCGGGAAGCGGTACGCCTACCCGCCGGGGCCGCGCGAACGCATCTGGCTGGAACCGCGGCCGGTGGGTGAGAAGACGCTGGCGAAGGAACGGTAACGGCACCGTCAGCGGTGAAAATGACAAAATAGTCAAAAGATTCCCGCCGACCCGTAACCTCCATGACGAGTATTTCGATCCATTAAGTGCGGGGACATCCCGCGCAGTTGATCGCAATCCTTAAAAATTCGTCAACGGAGGGTCTCATGTCGTTCTTCACCATCTCAGGCAACAAGCTGGCAATGACCGTTTTGGCAGCCGGCGCGTTGGCCGTCGGGGGCACAGGCGTCGCCGCCATGGCAGAGTCAGCGCAGGACAGCCCGCCGGTGGTGGCTGCCACCGGGTCGCCGTCGCCCACGCCCACGGAGACCGAAACAGCGTCACCCACGCCCACGGACACCGAGTCCCCTGACCCGAGTCCCACGGAAACCGAAACAGAAGCTCCGGAGCCGACACCAACGGAGACGGAAACGGACACTCCCGAGCCTTCGCCCACGGAAACGGCGGATCCTGAGCCCGCGCCCACCTCCACGGCAGCCGGCCCTGACGCCACCGGCCCGGCGGCGTTCGGCCTGTGCAACGCCTTCACCAACGGCGGCCTGAGCCCCACCTCGACCGCCTTCGCGGCGCTGGCCCGGGCCGCCGGCGGCGAAAGCGGCATCGATGCCTACTGCGACACCGTTGCCGCCCCTGAAGGAGGCGAGGATGGCGGCCTTCCCACCGGCGACTCCACCGAGGACCAGGTGGAACAAGGCGCGACGGGACAGCAGCAGGTCCAGGAGCAGCGCCAGGGCGCGGGTGCTTCCAACGGCGCTGCCGGGCACCAGTCCGGCAACGGGGCCAAGCACGGCACCGGGTCGCAGCGGTAGCCTGACAAGAGGTTCTGCGGCTGCTCCAGGCCGCCCCGCCGGTCCGGAGCAGCCGCCCAGGTTGGGAATGCCGCACGCGGAACCTGCCGCAGGGGGGCGGATGCATACGGTCAAGGACGAAACACCGGCGCCCGGACCACCGGACGAGCGCCTGTTTTGTGCCGCTTACCGGGAGTTCTCCCCTGCCGTTCTCAGCTACCTGCGCGCCCGCAACGTCGAGGACCCGGAGGGGCTGACCCAGGAAGTCTTCCTGGCCCTTTACCCCCAACTCGGGAGCGTGTGCGGGGGGATGAAGGGGGTCAAGTCCCTCGCCTTTTCCATTGCCCACGCCCGGTACGTGGATGAGCACCGGCGCCGCCTCAAGGCGCCGGCCACCGCGGACTACACCCCCGAGGCTGATCCGCGCTGCAGCGACTCCGCGGAGGACCAGCTCCTCGCCGTTGAAGGCTCGGGCAACGTCAAAGACCTGCTCTCGGTGCTCCAGCCCGAGCAGCAGGAGGTCATTGCGTTGAGGGTGGTGGCCGACCTGTCCGTGGAAACGACCGCCGAAATCATGGGCAAGACACCCGGCGCCATCAAGCAGCTTCAGCGCCGGGCCCTGTGCCGGCTCCGGAAGCTGCGCCCCGCACTGAGAGAAGACCGGTCATGACGAGCACAAACAGAGGAACTTTTGAGCGGCGGCCGGATGACGAACAGGCCGTGGACCAACTCCTGGCCGAAGCCGGTTTCCCGGCGGACCCCGGGCTGCGGCGGGTGCTGTTGCAGCTGAAGGCCATGAGGGATACGGAGGTCCCGGAACCCTCGGCGGCGCTCCGGGCGCTCATGGGCATGCCGGACACAGCGGACATCATCTCTGTGGCGGATGGAAACAGCCAACACGCGGGAAGAGCACGGAAGAAGAGCCGGGTGGTGCTGACCAGCCTTGCCGTCGCCGCCTCACTCGGTGTTGCCGGCGGCGCGGCAGCGGGCAATGAGACGATCCGGCGAGGCGCTGAGGGAACCATCAGCACCATCATTCGATCGTTCGCGCCGCCCGTTCCGGACGCTCCGGCACCCCCGGCCCCGACTACCCCGGACCCGGCGCCGGGCGACGAAGCACCAGGCTCCGGCGCCGCCGTCGTGCCTGCCCCGGGAGGGGGAAATCCGCCGCCCGCACCAGCCCCGCCAACGACCGGGCAGCGGTCCTCCGATCCGGGACAGATTCCCGCGGACGGCCAGCGGGAGGCAGCCCGGCAGCCGGGTGGGTCAGCGGAGGTACAGGAGCCCGGACCCGGCGCATCCGGCCGGCCAGGCCCGGAAGGACTGCAGGAGGACAAGTCCCCAAGCCCCTTCCCTACTGCGGCGCAGCCGCTGACCGGCCAGCCGGCACCCGGCAGCCAGGAACAACCGGGCGCAGGGCGGCCGGTCACCAAGGGACGGCCCGACAGCGGCGTGCCTGACGGCCCGCCTCCCCCGAAGTCCAAGGTGCAGTCCGGCGGCTGACGGACCGGTGTGGCACGACGGCGGCTGCCGGGCTTCCGCTGGGGGAGCCCGGCAGGCGCCGTACTACCGGCCATCGATTGCTCCCTAGATGTCGCTTTGCACCGGCATAACGACATCTACGGAGCAATCGATTCGGGTCAGTCCCGGTATTTGGCCACTGTGAACAGGAAAGTGGAGTCCTCTTCCGCGTCGAGGCTGTGCAGACCGGGCGGAACGATCAGGAGGTCGCCGGCCTTTCCCTGCCAGGATTCACCGCCGGCGCGCAGGTTGAGGCAACCCTGGACCACGAACACCGTGGCGTCGCCGGGATTCTGGTGCTCGCTCAGCCGGGTCCCGGCTTTCATGGCGATGACCGTCTGCCGGAGGATCTTCTCGTGTCCGCCGTATACGGTGTCGGCGGCGCGGCCGTTGGTGGACGCAAGGGCTGCCTCGAGCTGCTGCCGGGCCAGCGCATCGATTGATATCTTCTGCATGCGCCCAAGGCTACCCACCGGGCGCCCGGCTGGCGACGGTCAGCGCCCCGGCCTGCAGCGCGTGCCGATGAAAGGGTCCCGGCTGCCGCGCAGCGTAGGGAATCCCCCATTCCGGGGATGGAACACGGCGCCGCCACCGGCCTAATCTTCGTGCATGAACGCCGTCTCGCAGGTTTTCGCGGTGTTGGCCGCCGCCATCTACATCTTCGTGTTTCCGCTGGAAAGCTTCCTCCTCCAACGCCACCGCTGGGCCCAGAAATTCCTGAGCACGCCGCCCGAAAACGTCCGTGCGGTGATGATGTGGGCCATCCCCACCGGGTACAAGAACCTGGTCATCGCCCTGGGCGTGATCGCGGGTGTGGTGGCCGCCAACACCGGACACCTCGTGGTTGGCTACACCCTGGTGGTCTATTGCTGCGCCAACATGGTCCTCACGGCCCCCACCATGCTGCTGGCGGACCTGCAGGGCCACTACCCAAGGAAATGGGAGAGCGTGCCGGGGACACTCGCCGCCACCGTCCCTGCCTTGGTGGCGCTGCTCCTGCTGCCCATCGGGCCATAGCCTCCCGCCGCCCGGGACGGACACGCCTGCGCCCCTGTCCAATTTCGGGGCCCGGGGCAGGCTTGATAGACCTTAAAGGATGCTAGCTGTCCTGAATCCCGCATTGCCCTTCATTGCCACAGCCCTGGCGGTGGTGGCCGGACTGGCATTGTCCTGGCTGCTCCGCAAGATCGTCCTGAAGCTGAACCGGAATCGCCCGGAGCTGCAGGCCACGTCCCGGGTGGCCCGGCAGCCGCTGCGGCTGGCACTGTGCCTGGTGGGCGTCCGCACGGCGCTGGGCCTTACCGCCGGAAGCGAAAGCTGGCACGCCGGCGTCGACCATCTCCTGCTCATCGCCCTCATTGGCGCCGTGGCCTGGCTCGCTATCGCCGTGCTGCTCATCGTGGAGGCAGTGGTGCTGACCCGGCACAGCGTTGACGTGGCGGACAACCGCCGGGCACGGCGGCTGCGCACGCAGATGATCCTGGCGCGGCGGATCGCCGTGGCACTGGTGGTGGTGCTCGCCGTCGGCACCGCGATGCTGACCTTCCCGGCCATCCAGGCGCTGGGCGCCGGGTTGCTTGCCTCCGCCGGTGTCATCTCGATCGTGGCAGGCCTGGCCGCACAGACGTCGCTGGTCAACGTTTTCGCCGGCATGCAGCTGGCCTTCACCGACGCCATCCGGGTGGATGACGTGGTGGTGGTCCAGAAGGAGTGGGGCCGGATCGAGGAAATCACGCTCACCTACGTGGTGGTGCATCTCTGGGACGACCGCCGCCTGATCCTGCCTTCCACCTACTTCACCACCACCCCGTTCGAGAACTGGACCCGACGCCAGTCCGAGGTGATGGGCACCGTGGAGTTCGACCTTGACTGGCGCGCTCCCGTGGAAGACATGCGCACCGAGCTCCGCCGGGTCCTGGCCGGCACCGAACTGTGGGATCAGCGCGTGGGCGTCCTGCAGATCACCGACGCCACCGGCGGCTTCGTCCGGGTCCGGATCCTGGTCAGCGCCGCGGACAGCGCCGCGCTCTTCGACCTGCGCTGCCTGGTCCGCGAAACCATGGTCACATTCCTCCAGCTGAGCCATCCGCAGGCCCTGCCGCACCAGCGCTGGGAGCAGGCGGCGGACGACGACGGCGGCACAGCCACCCGGCGCAGGGCACCCCTGCGCGGGCTGGGTTCGGCCGGGGCGGCAGGGGCGCGGCCCCCGGCGGACCCGCATGAGTCCCAGCTGTTCACCGGCTCCATCGAGGCGGTGGAGCGCTCCCGGGCCTTCACCGGTCCCGGCGAGGACGTCTTCGAGGAGCGGGACAGGAACCTGGCTGCGCACAACTGATCCCGCAGGACTATTGATATGTGACCTTTTAGTCACCTATTATTGGCGCATGGACGACGTGTTCAAGGCGCTCTCCGACCCCACCCGGCGGGACCTGCTCGACGAGCTGTTCCGCGAGGACGGGCAGACGCTGAGCGCCCTTGAGGCCCGTTTCGACATGACCCGCTTCGGGATCGCCAAGCACCTCCGCATCCTGGAGGACGCAGGCCTGGTGGTCACCCGCCGTCGGGGCCGGGAGAAGCTGCATTTCCTGAACCCGGTCCCCATCCGTCTGGTCCACGACCGCTGGGTCAGCAAATACGCAGAACCATGGGCCGCTGCCCTCAGCGACCTCAAATCCAGATTGGAAAGTCCCATGGAAAAGATTTTCGAGATTTACATCAAGACCACACCGGAACGGCTCTGGGAAGCCATCACGGACAGCGGGATCCGCAGCAAGTACCAGTTCGGAAACACACTGAAATCCGACTGGGTTCCGGGCGGACGGTTCGAGATGGGCAATCCCAAGGCCGGCGACCTGCTGGGCGAGGGCGAGAACCTTGAGGTGGATCCGCCGCGCCGCCTGGTGCAGACCATGCGCGCCTTGTGGGGCGAGGACGTCAAGGCCGAGGGCACGTCAAAAATCACTTGGGAGATCGAGCCGGTAGGCGATTCCTGCCACCTCACGGTCACCCACAGCGACCTGCGTGAAGGCGCCAATGAGCAGCTCTATGGCGGCTGGCCGATGATCCTCTCCGGCCTGAAGACCTGGCTGGAGACCGGCGAAAAGCTCACTACGCCCGGCTCGCTGATGTACACGTAAGCGGCGGATCTTGAGCTGAGGCACCACGACGGCGGCCCCCTTGGCGGGTCAGCCGCCGCCGTCGACGTTACTTCCGGGACTACGCCTTGGGGACGCGGATGATGGCAGGGCCGGGCCGGTCAGGCAACAGGGTGACATTGAGCCCGTCCCCGGTCGCCTGGACCGTTCCACCGGCACCTTCCGCTACCGCCTGTGACAATGAGAACCTGCCCGCGTCCAGCTTGATGGCAGCTTCCGTTCCCCCGCCCGGCGAGTCAACGAAAGCCACGGCCTCCGTTCCGCGGTCCACCCAGCGGATCCAGGGGTCCTCGCTGCTTGCCGCC
Source organism: Pseudarthrobacter phenanthrenivorans (assembly GCF_000813845.1). Taxonomy (GTDB): domain Bacteria; phylum Actinomycetota; class Actinomycetes; order Actinomycetales; family Micrococcaceae; genus Arthrobacter; species Arthrobacter phenanthrenivorans_B. The sequence continues at coordinate 205,436 of NZ_JWTB01000014.1, read as the reverse complement.
ATTCCATCCTGGAGCGGACGGGCCCCCACAAGGTACTGCTTGGCAGTGGCCATCCACTCGCCGAGACCTGTCAGGGCCTGGCGCTGGATCTCAGGGATGGTCCCGTCGGCCCGGGGACCCACGTTCAAAAGGAAATGGCCGCCGCGGGATACAACGTCTGTGAGGTGGCGGGCCAACTGCCGGCCGGTCAACGACTGCTCCGGACCTTCCACCTGGTTGTAGCCGAAGGAGAATCCGATTCCCCTGCAGTTCTCCCACTCGGATTCGGACTCGTTCTCCCTGGCGGCTTCGTATTCGCTGGTGGCGTAGTCCTTGTGGGTGGCGCCCCAACGGTCGTTCACCACGCCCTGCGGATTGATCGAGTAGAAGTGCTCGAACAGCGTGCCGAGGCCGTGCTCGCCAAAGTGCTTGCCGGCGTCGGGCCATTCGATGTCGTTCCACAGGACGTCCGGCTGGTACTTATCCACCAGGTCCACCACGTGGTTGTAGGCGTACTCGGCGTAGCCGGCGTCCTTGGGGCGGGACGTGTCGTGGACGCTTTCGCTGGTTACGTGCGGCGGGAAGGGACGTACGTGCCAGTCCAGGCCGCCGGAATAGTACAGCCCCAGCTTCAGGCCCTTGTCGTCCACAGCGCGGGCGATTTCGCCGATCAGGTCCCTGCGCGGTCCGCGGTGGACCGTGTTCCGTTCCCCTGTTCCCGGAGCGTCCCAGAGCGCAATACCGTCATGGTGCTTCGTGGTGGGCACCACGTAGTCGGCACCGGCGAATTTGAACAGCTCAGCCCAGTCCGCCGGATCGAACTGTTCTGCTTTCCATTGGTCCAGGAAGGCGTCGTAGTCCTCTCCTCCGAAGACCTCCCGGTGGTGCTGTTGGGCAGGGCTGCCGTCAATGCGGATGGTGTTGTAGTACCACTCCGCGTAGGGGTTGTGGGTAAACCACTCGTGGTCCTCTATGGTGCCCAGCGCGCCGATGGGTTCGGCCCAGGCGGGGACGGAGTAGGCGCCCCAGTGGATGAAGATGCCGAACGGCGCGTTCTGGAACCACTCCGGCACGGGACGGGACAACTTGTTCCAGTCTTCAGGCGTGGCTGTGCTGTCAGTCATGCTGCACTCCAATTTCAGATAGGTGATTTTGGCAATTTTTGTGGTTCAGGGTGGGGCTCAACGGCCGCCGAAGCCGCCCATGCTGACGCCCTTGACCAACTGGCGCTGCAGGAGGATGACGACCAACAGGCTGGGAATGACGGCGAGGGTGGCCGCGGCCATTAACGGCCCCCAGTCCGTTCCGCGTTCACCGGAGAACATGGAGAGGCCGAGTGGGATGGTGGCCTTTGAAACGTCGTTGATGATGATCAGCGGCCAAAGGAAACTGCTCCAGTAATCGATGAAGCTGAACACGGCAACCACCGCGAGGGGTGCACGGACCAGTGGCAGGATGACGCTCCACAGGATCCGGATGGACCCCGCACCGTCAATGCGGGCTGCTTCTTCAAATTCGACCGGGAGGGACAGGAGGAACTGCCGGATGAGGAAGGCCCCGAATGCCCCGAATGCGAACGGAACGATGAGCGCCGGGAGGGAATTCACCAGATCCAGCTTGTTCATCATGATGTACAGCGGGATGACCAGGACCTCCTGCGGCAGCACCAGTGTGCCAAGGAAGACGAGGAACAGCTTGTCGCGGTGCTTGAACTGCAGCCGTGCGAAGGCATACGCGGACAACAACGACACAACTGTCGTCAGTACTGCACCGGCAATGGACACCAGGAAGCTGTTGGCGATGACCTGGGCGAACGGAATGGCCGTCCATGCGGTGAGGTAGTTGGACCATTCCACACGGGAAGCCAGGAAGCTTGAGCCCGTGGAGAAAACCTCGGAAGTCGGCTTCAGGGACGTGGCCACCATCCAGAGGAACGGGAAGAAAAAGATAAGGCCGGCCACGATGATGGCCGCCCGGCTCACATAAGTACCAGTCCGCCTCTTCCTCCGGGTTGCGGTGACTTGGCGGCTCAGTCGCCCGGCGTTTCCGGTGGCGGCGCCCTTGGCCAAGGTGTCAGTTGTCATAGTTGACCAACCTCTTCTGCTGGGAAAACTGCAGCGCGGTGATGAGCATGACGATCACGAACAGCGCCCATGCCAGGGCTGACGCATACCCAAGCTTGTCGAAGGAAAAGCCGTTTCGGTACAGGTAGAGCACGATCGTGTTGGTGGACTCTCCCGGGCCGCCCAGCGTGAGCAGGTACGGCTGGGTGAAGACCTTGAAGGATCCAATGATGGTCATCACCGTGCAAAAGAAGAGCGACGGCGACAGCATCGGCAGCACCACGCGGAAGAACCGCTGCCATGCCCCGGCACCGTCAATGCGCGCTGCTTCGAGCAGGTTGGGTGAGATTCCGTTGAGCCCGGCGCCGAGGACGATGATGTTGTAGCCGATGCCCTGCCACAGGGACATGGCAATCAGTGATCCCATCGCGAGCTGGCTGTTGCCCAGCCAGGACGGGCCGTGGATGCCGACATTGGCCAGAAGACTGTTGACGACGCCGTCGTCGGTCAGCATCAGCCGCCATACCAGCGCATTCGCCACCATTGGAGTGACAACCGGGACGAAGAAGACGACCCGGAAGAAGGGGCCCCAGCTGCCCAGGTTGTGCAGCCATGTCGCTACTGCCAGTGCCAGGACGAGGTTCAACACCGTATAGCAGACGGCGAAGAACAACGTGTTGCCCAGGACAGTCCAGAAGACGGGATCCCCGGCCAGCATGCGCGTGTAGTTTTCCAATCCTACGAACTTGGGCGTACCGAACAGGGGCCAGTCGAACAGGCTGATCACGAGGGAGGCGACGAGCGGCACCACGATGAAGATGAGGAACCCCAGCATGCCGGGAGCCAGGTACGCAGCGGCGAGCTTTCCATGGCCGGTAACCCTGGCCGGCTTCTTCGCATTCTTTACGGCGAGCGTCGGTAATGCAGTCATCGTTGACCTATTCCTTGAGCGGGGCAGGCTCCAGGCCGGAGCCCGCCCCGGGAGGATTACTTGGCTGAGTTGGCGATGGTGGAAAGGATTTCCTGGGCTGACTTGCTGCCCCTGAACCCGTCGCCGGAGTACTGAGTGAAATTTGTTTCCACCTGGTTCCAGGTGGGCGTGGTCACCAGGGGGCGCCCGGACTTCAGCAGGGCTTCGACCACGGCGACGTCGGCCGCGGGCTTGTTTCCGGCCCAGTCCTTGACGGCGGATTCCACGGACGGCACCGTCCCGCGCGCTGCGCCGACGGCTCCAACAACCTCAGGGGTCGTAATCTTCATGATGTTCTTGAAGGCCGTTTCCTTGTCCTTGCAGGACGCCGCGATGGCGAAGGCGGAGCCTTGGATCATTCCGATACCCTGTCCCGATGTCGAAGGAATGACGGCGATGCCGACCTTGCCCTGCGTCTTGGTGGTAAGTGTGTCGTACATCCACGGACCGTCAATGATCATGGCCGCCTTCCCGCTCATGAACTGCTGCTCCGGGACATCGCTGCCGTCCGACGCCTGGGGAGCGCTGGCGACCTTTTCCTTGGCGGCGAGGTCAAAGGCAAACTGCTGGTCCCGCACCAAACCCTGGTTGGTCAGGTCCAGCTTCCCGTCTTTGACCGGTTCATTGCCGTTGGCAAAGGCCAAGGGCAGGCCCGGGCCGGCGCCGAAGCCCGGCGGAACGGCCAAACCCGTGACGCCATCCTTTGTGAGTGCCTTAAGGTCGGACGTGAACTGGGTGGTGGTGTAATTGAGCGTTGGTTCCTTTACGCCCGCTGCGGCCAGGAGATCCTTGTTGTAGTAGAGGACCACAGGTTCAGCGTCATACGGGATGCCGCGGAGGGTTCCGTCAACCGTCAAGCCATCGATCATCGCCTTGTTGTACATGGACACGTCAATGTTGTTGCTCTTGACCATGTCATCAAGCGGCACGGTCAGGTCCTTGAGCTCCTGGGCGCGGGCTGCCTGCGTGGTAATGATGCAGGGTGCGCCGGAACTGGATAGGCGCGTCTTCACTTTTGTCCAGTAGTCGTTGAAGCTGGGGCCTTCGAGCGTGAGGTCGAAACCGGGGTCCTTTTTCTTCGCCGCGTCCACGAAGGCCTGCCATTGGGCACGGTCGTTTTCATTGCTGATCCAGGTGTACATGGAGGAGGCTTCCTTGCCCCCGCCGGATGATGAACCTGCGCTTGAACCACAGGCGCTCAGGGTGCCCACTGCGAGGGCTGCCACCGCGGCCGCTGTCAACAGCCTGCCGGTAACGCGGTTGATCGACACGATGAATGTCCTTTCATTAGCTGGGGACAAAGGCTGCCCTGCGGCGTCTGGTCGCTTTCCCGATGGGTTTCCGCAACCTTTGTTCCAACAGAATGACCCTGCCCTCGTCGGGAAGTCAAGGATTCATCTGATCTTTTATGCTAATTTCCCCTCAAGAACCGTGAGAGCCAGCCTTTTACTGCCGTATTGCTCTACAAGGTCTGACGAATATTCGTCTAGCGGGCGCTGCTCCCGCCCTCCATAACTCCCGCCGCATCGCCACCCCGGTCCTCAAGGGCCGGTTCAGGGATGGCCGTCACATAGTCCTCTACGGCATATAGGTGGTTGGCCATCCGCGTCCTGGCGCGATCTGCGTCGTGCCCGCGCAACGCCTCCAGAATGCCAAGGTGCTCTCGGTGCGTGGCCTGCAGACCCTCGTTGTCGTGAAGGGAGCGCCACATGCGCCCCCTTATGGTGTTGCTCGACACGGTCTCGATCAGCGCGGACAGTACGTGGTTGGAGGATGCCTGCGCGATCAGGCGGTGGAACTCGACGTCGCACTGCATTGCAGCCTCGTGCTGGATAGGTTCTGCCTGAATAGCGGCATGCGCGCGTTCCAGAATGCGTTCTGCTTCGTCAAGCTGATCTTTGCCGATCTGGACGGCCGCGGCGGCAGCAGCCTCGGTCTCCAGCGCCCTGCGGACCGTATGCACCTGATTCGCGCGCTCACCGTCCTGCAGACCCACCCAGAATTCCATGGCGGAGAGGAGGGCGGCGGGCTCCAGGCGGGTGACGAACGTGCCGGCACCTTGCCGTGTTTCCAGGATTCCCATGACAGACAGGGCCCGCACGCCTTCGCGCAGGGACCCCCTGGAGACCTGCAGTTCCGCGGCGAGGTCCTTCTCGATGGGCAGCCGATCCCCCGGCCGCAGACGGCGGGAGGAGAGCATTCGTTTCACGCCCGAAATGACGACGTCAGTCTGCGACATCGCACCATGGGCGGCTCCGTTGGTCATGGATGCCGCCCTTCTTTCTGTTCCGTCAGTTTGGGTTTCCACTAACCGCTCCACTTTCATCCGATGAATTGCTTGGAAAAGCTATCCAAGTCCTATATTCTCATCAAATACTTCCAAATACATCTGATGACGCTTGCGCCGCCGCCGCAGCGTCATTCTCGCAGCCTCATCGAGAGGATTCACCTTGCCACAGATCACCGGATTTGACGTGTTCGACGTGCGCTTTCCGACGTCGCTCTCGGCCGACGGCTCGGATGCCATGAACAAGGACGGGGACTATTCCGCCGCCTACATCATCTTGAAGACCGACAACCCCGAAGTGTACGGATGCGGGTTTACCTTCACCATCGGCCGGGGCAATGACATCTGCGCGGCCGCCATGGAACTCCGGGCCCGTCCCCTTGTGGGGCTGGACGCCGATGCAATCTGCATCGACCTGGGAGGGACGTATCGAAGCCTCAAACGCGATTCGCAGCTCCGCTGGCTCGGACCCGAAAAGGGCGTGGAGCACCTTGCACTTGGTGCCGTGATGAATGCCGTATGGGACATGGCAGCCCGGCGGGCGGGCAAGCCACTGTGGCGGCTCCTGGTCGACATGACGCCTGAACAGATTGTCGATGCTGCCGACCTTACGTATCTGTCGGACGCGCTGACCCGGGACGAAGCATTGAACCTCCTGGCCCGCCTCGTCCCGTCCAGGGACGAACGGCTCCGCCAGCTGACCCGCGACGGCTACCCCTGTTACACCACATCCGCAGGGTGGCTCGGGTACTCCGACCAGAAGCTCCGGCGGCTCTGCCAGGAGGCGGTGGACCAGGGGTACCGCCACATCAAGCTCAAAGTAGGTGCCTCGCTGGAGGACGACATCCGGCGCCTTCGCATCGCCCGCGAGGTCATGGGACCCGAAGGGAACCTGATGATCGACGCGAACCAGGTGTGGGACGTTCCCCAGGCGATTGACTGGGTGAAGCAGCTGTCCGAATTCAACCCCCTGTGGATCGAGGAACCCACCAGCCCCGATGATGTGCTGGGCCACGCCGAGATCCGCCGGGCAGTGCAGCCGATCGGAGTGGCGACCGGCGAGCACGGCATGAACCGGGTCCTCTTCAAGCAACTCTTCCAGGCCGGGGCCATCGACTACTGCCAGCTGGACGCCTGCCGGCTCGCCAGTGTCAACGAAGTACTCGCGGTCCAGCTGATGGCGGCCAAGTTCGGTATCCCGGTGTGTCCCCACGCCGGCGGAGTGGGCCTGTGCGAGCTGGTCCAGCATTTGTCCATCTTCGATTTCATCGCCGTTTCGGGGGACCTTACCGGACGGGTCACCGAATTTGTTGACCACCTGCACGAACATTTCGTGGACCCTTGCCTCGTCAAGGACGGCGCCTATGTCATGCCTGCCAATCCGGGGTATTCGGCAGAGCTCAAGGAGCAGACCCTACAGGAATACGCCTTTCCCCGCGGCAGCTACTGGGCCGGAACAGAAGCCGGCCGGGCGGAAACGGCATGGCGGCAGGCCCACGATGGCCAAGCCGTTGCCTTCGCGAGCGTGCGGGCAGGAGAAGGGTAGGAAACAGCCATGATCAACTACACCCTTACGCATCCCGGCCTGCTTGCTGCCCTCGCCGAATCCGGCCATGGGTCGCAGATTCTGGTTGCCGACGCCAACTACCCCCACAACACGGGAGCACCGGCATCCGCCAGGCGCATCGCGTTGAACCTGAGGCCCGGCCTGCTCACCATCGACCAGATCCTCGAAGTGCTGGTCGACGCCGTTCCTCTCGAAGCGGCAGCGGTGATGACGCCGCCTGATGGAAACTGGACGGAGGCGGTCAGGGGCTATCAGCAGGCGCTGGGCACCGCGGTTCCCATCACCTCCCATCAACGCTTTGGGTTTTACGACGCCGCTCGGTCGCCCGACGTCGCCGTTGTCATCGCCAGCGGTGACACCCGGCACTACGCGAACCTGCTGCTGACCATCGGGGTCCGGCCTGACGGTACCGCCTGATGGAAGCATCCTCCTTGCAGGTGATCGACGCACACGTCCACGTCTGGGACCCCGCTGTGCTCGACTACGCCTGGTTGGCCGACGCCCCCGGCCTGAACAAGCCGTTCCTCCCGGACGATCTTCCGCACCACGGGGCCAGCACCAGTGCAGCGGTCTTCGTGCAGGCCGATTGCCGTGACGACCAGACATTGAAGGAAGTGGACTGGGTGACCGGGCTCCGGGCGGGTTGGCCGGAACTGGCCGGGATCGTGGCCTTTGCCGCCATCAGCCGCGGGGACGCGGTGGCGGCGGATCTCGACCAATTACTGGAGCGGCCCCTGGTCCGTGGAGTGCGGCAGCTCTTCCAGGACCGGGATGAGTCGTTCATGCTGCATCCGGCAACGCTGGCGGGGGCACGGCAAGTAGCCAGTGCCGGGCTGGTGTTTGACGCCTGCATCCGCGCCCCGCAGCTTGAGGCCCTGGCCGAGTTTGCCGGCCTCGTCCCCGACCTGCAGATTGTGCTGGACCACATGGGCAAACCTCCCGTCGCCCGCGGGGATCAAGCGATGTGGCGTACGGGCATGCGGGAAGTTGCAAGGCGCCCCAACGTCGTCGTCAAAATCTCCGGGGCCGGCGCGGAGGCGGACCCGAACCGGCCGCTGGCGCCCCAGGCATCACCCTTTGTCAGCGAAACGCTGGACCTTTTCGGAGCCGGGCGCTGCATGGTCGGCAGCGACTGGCCCGTCTCCCTCACCGGGCAGCCCGCCTACCAGGAGTGGCTCACCATTGTGGAACAGGCAATGGTGGGCGCGTCCGACGGCGAGCGCAAAAGTGTCCTGCACGGAACGGCAACCCGCATCTATCAGCTTCAACCGCCGCCACGACAGCCACCCACGAACCAGGAGAAGGACTGAAAATGCAAGCAGAAACCCGCACCATCCCGGACACGGACGTCCAGCTGCCGGTACTCGGCTTCGGCGGGGCGCCCATCGGCAATCTCTACCGGCAGGTGCCGGAGCAGGAAGCGCTCGACGCCGTCACCTCGGCGTGGGAGGGCGGCGTCCGGTACTTCGATACCGCACCGCACTACGGGCTGGGGCTGTCCGAACGCCGCCTTGGTGCGGCGCTGGCCGGGCTGGACCGCGACAGTTACGTGCTCAGCACCAAGATCGGGCGGCTCCTCCGGCCCAACCCGTCCCCGCAGGGCACGGATACCGAGGGGTTCGACGTCCCGGACGAGCTCCACAGGGTTCGGGACTACTCCCGGGACGGCGTGCTGCGCTCCATCGAGGAAAGCCTGCAGCGGCTGGGCACCGACCGGATCGACATCGTCTACATCCATGACCCCGACGACTACTGGACCGAAGCCGTCGAGGGAGCCGCACCCACCCTTTCCGCGCTCCGCGACGAAGGCGTGATCGGCGCGTGGGGCGCGGGCATGAACCAGTCCGGGATGCTCCACCGTTTCGTCACCGAGACGGACATCGACGTGGTCATGCTCGCCGGCCGGTACACGTTGCTGGAGCAGGGAGCCGCACAGGACCTGCTTCCGGCATGCATCGAACGCGGGGTCGGGGTGGTGAACGTCGGCGTCTTCAACTCCGGACTGCTGTCCAAGGAACGGCCGGCCGCCAACGCCACATACAACTACGCACCTGCCCCGCAGGACCTGCTGGACAGGGCCAACCTGCTGGCGGACATCTGCGAATTGCACGGAACCACGCTTCCCGCGGCCGCCCTCCAGTACCCGTACCAGCACCCGGCCGTGACAAGCGTCGTCCTGGGCATGCGGACGCCGGCCCAGGTGCAGCAAAACCTCGACCTGGCCTCCCAGAAAGTGCCGGACGCGCTCTGGGCCGACCTCCGCGACCGCGGGCTCATTACCTGACCGCACAGCCCACCCCTATTGAGAAGAGAAGGAACAATGCAATTTGCGCGCATAGGTGCCCCGGGCAAGGAAGTGCCCGCCCTGCTGCACGACAAGAAGTACTACTCCCTGGAGCAGCTGGCGGCCGATATAGACGCCGGCTTCTGGGAATCCGACGGTCCGGGACGCGCGGCCGTCGCGCTCGAAGCCGGGGAATTAACCGAACTCGCCGTCGACGGGGCACGCATCGGCGCTCCGATTGCCCGGCCCTCCTCCGTCATCTGCGTCGGCATGAACTACGCCGCGCATGCCGCTGAATCCGGCTCCGCCCCGCCTTCGGTCCCGATCATCTTCCACAAGGCTCCCAACACGGTGGCAGGTCCCTTCGACGCGGTGGCCATCCCCCGTGGTTCCACCAAGACCGACTGGGAAGTGGAACTGGGGGTGGTCATTGGCCGCCGCGCTTCGTACCTGGACTCCCCGGCACAGGCCCGTGACCACATTGCCGGGTTCGTCACCGTCAACGACCTGTCCGAGCGCACCTTCCAGCTTGAGGTGTCCGGCGGCCAATGGTCCAAAGGCAAGAGCTGCGCGGGTTTTTGCCCCACCGGCCCCTACCTTGTCACCCCTGACGAGGTGGATGCCGGGAACCTGCCGCTGCGCAGCTGGGTCAACGGTGAACTCCGCCAGGACTCCACCACCCGCGACCTGATCTTCGGGGTGGAACAGGTGATCCATGACCTCAGCCAATTCCTGGTCCTCGAGCCTGGAGACCTCATCTGCACCGGAACCCCCGAGGGAGTAGCCCTGTCCGGGCGCTTCCCCTACCTGAAGGCCGGTGACGTCGTCGAACTTGAAGTGGCGGGGCTTGGCCGCCAGCGGCAGGAATTCTTCCAGGGCTAGGCAGCCCGCCATCGAAAGGATCAAACAATGGAGTTTGCTGGACTCAAGGCAGTTATCACGGGCGGGGCATCCGGCATCGGCGCGGCGGCGGCGAAGCTTCTCCAGGAGCGGGGCGCCTCGGTCGCCGTGCTGGACCTCAACCCGGACCAGGCACCCGCAGGGATAAAGGCCATCCACTGCGACGTCTCCGACGATGCCTCCGTCCGCCAGGCCATTGAAGAAGCTGCGCAGCAGTTGGGCGGGATCGACGTCGTGGCCAACAACGCCGGGGTGGGCGCCCAGGGCACCATCGAGGCCAACGACGACGACGAGTGGCACCGGGTGTTCGACATCAACGTGTTGGGAATGGTCCGCGTCTCAAGGGCGGCACTGCCCCACCTGCGGCAGTCGGAGCACGCGGCCATCGTCAACACCTGTTCCGTAGCAGCCACCGCAGGCCTCCCGCAGCGGGCACTGTACAGCGCCACCAAGGGTGCTGTGCTGTCGTTGACTTTGGCCATGGCCGCCGACCACCTGCAGGAAGGCATCAGGGTCAACTGCGTCAACCCGGGGACGGCTGACACGCCCTGGGTCGGCCGGCTCCTGTCCGCAGCGGCGGACCCGGAGGCAGAGCGCGCCGCACTGGAGGCGCGCCAGCCCCACGGCCGGCTCGTCTCCCCCGAGGAAATCGCTGCTGCCATCGCATACCTGGCCAGCCCCTTCGCCGGTTCGACCACGGGCGTGGACCTGGCAGTCGACGGGGGCATGCAGGCACTCCGGCTCCGGCCGCGCACCCCCCGGTCCTGACATAAGTGTCCTGACGTAAGTGTCCTGACGCAGCGCCAAGCGCGCCCCGGCTCTGTAGTGTCATGTCATGGACAGCGGCGCCGTGGTCAACATCGCTTTGGTTCTGGGTTTCGTGCTGCTGGGCGGCGTGTTCGCAGCGGCTGAGATGGCCCTCGTGTCCCTGCGGGAAAGCCAGGTGCGCCGGATCGAGAAGTCCGGCCCCCGCGGAGTCCGGACTGCCGAGCTGGCGCGCAACCCCAACCGGTTCCTTTCCACCGTACAGATCGGGGTCACCCTTGCGGGGTTCTTCTCCGCGGCCTATGGCGCCTCGGAAATAGCGCCCGGCGTCGTCCCCCTGCTGGAGGCCGCCGGGCTGGGCGCGGCGGCAGGGCCAATGGCTTTCATCGGCATGACCCTGCTGGTTGCCTACCTGTCCCTGGTCCTGGGTGAATTGGCGCCCAAGCGGCTGGCGCTGCAACGGCCGGTGGTCTTCACCAGGATCCTGGCTCCGCCGCTGATTGCGTTTTCAAGGGCAATGCGGCCGGTCATCTGGCTCCTGTCCGTCTCGACGGACGCCGTGGTGCGGCTCCTCGGCGGCGACCCGCGGGCCAGGCGGGAGGGCATCAGTTCTGAAGAACTCTGGGACATGGTGGCGGAAAGCGAACTGCTGGAGGAAAGCAGCCGGAGCATCGTGGCCGACGTGTTCGGTGCAGGCGACCGGACACTTCAGGAGGTGATGCGCCCACGTACGGAAGTAACGTTCATCGACGGCGCCACCACCATCGCCGATGCCCGGAGCATGGTCAGGGATGGTCCGTATTCGCGGTTCCCCGTCATCGGGAAAGGTCCGGACGACGTGTTGGGGTTCGTGCATATCCGTGACCTCATGCCCCGCGATGAGGCGCAGGACCGGCGCCCGGTGCGCACCATTGCCAGGGAAATCCTGGCGCTGCCCGGCACCAACCGGGTGCTGCCCTCGCTGTCCCGGATGCGCAAGGTCAACCAGCACATTGCGCTGGTGGTGGACGAGTACGGTGGCACGGACGGTGTGGTGACGCTCGAAGACCTGGTGGAAGAGCTTGTGGGCGAAATCTACGACGAGTACGACACCGGCGCCGAGCACGAGGACCGCGTCAGCGTCGCCAACGGAACCATCGACGTCGACGGCGGCCTGATCCTGCAGGAGTTCAGGGCAGCCTCCGGAATAGAACTGCCCGAGGGCCACTATGAGACAGTGGCGGGATTCATCATGGACCGGCTGGGACGCCTTCCACGGGCGGGCGACCGCGTGCAGGTCCCCGGCTATGTGCTGACGGTCCTGAGCATGGACAGGCTCCGGATCGCACGGGTCCGCGTCACCCCGGCCACCGACCGGCCCGGGTAGGAGTACGACGGCGGCACGCGGCTTGGAGGGGCGGCGGCACTGCCTGGGCGGCGTTTACGAAACGCATGCGGTTCCGTTCCTTGTCCATTTACTGTTGTTGAGGCACTTCACGCAACCGTTTTCGTAAACCGTTTGCGTACGTGCCACAGAGCACCGGCGGGAAAGGGAAACAGTGGTAACCATCAGGGACGTGGCGCAACATGCCGGAGTGTCCCCTGCCACCGTTTCCCGCGTCGTCAATGGCCTCGTAGGGTACTCGGACGAAACCCGGGAACGCGTCGTGGCCGCCGTCCGGAAGCTCAGCTACGAAACGGATTACTTGGCCCGGGGCCTGAAGACCCGCCAGACTTCAGTGATCGGGCTCCTCGCGCCGATGGTTTCGGATGCCCTCGCCTCCAAGGTCATGCAGGGCGTCGAGCAGGAAGCCCAGGAGCGCGGCTACGCCGTCATGCTGGGACGCACCGGGGCCAAGTCCGCCTTCATCGCCGGCTACCTGAGAACCTTGCGAACCTACCGGTCCGCCGGGGTCATCCTCATCTCCGCGGTCATTACCCAGGAAACGCGGCAGCTGCTGGGACCCAACATCCCCATCATCTCCGTGGCCATCAGCGACAAATCCGGGTCGCCGAGTGTTGCCATCGATGACGAACAGGCAGCCTACGACGCAACCCGCCACCTGCTGCGGATAGGGCACCGCCGCATCGGCTTACTGGCGGGAGATCCCGGCTCGGTCTTCGTGGCCAAGCCCCGCGAGCGCGGCTACCTCCGCGCCATGCAGGAGGCAAAATGTACGCCGGTCACGGCCACCGGCAGCTTCTTTTACGAAAGCGGGGCGGCCGGACTGGACGAACTCCTGGCTCAGGATCCCGGATTGACTGCCATCTTCGCGGTGAGCGACGAGATGGGGGCCGCAGTGGTCAACGAACTCCAGAGGCGGGGCCGGAAAGTGCCTGAGGACGTCTCCGTCCTGGGCTTCGACAACACTTCCACCTCGCTGCACGTGCACCCGCCGCTGAGCACCATGGGCCAGCCGCTTGAGGAGATGGGACGGATGGCCGTAACCAAACTCCTCCGCGCGCGGGACCTCGGACCCAAGATCATGCCCCACCGGCTCATCGAGCGCGGTTCCACCGCGCCGCCGCCCACCACCTGACCAGCCACCGCACGCACTCCCCCACCCAAGGCAACGCCCGGCACATCTCCGTGCCGCCGTCGTCGTACTTCTCCATGCCCGCAACCCCTGATTCGCATCACAAATATCCCCAGAAGGAGCATCACATGAGGCAGCGCCGCCGCACTTGGCAGACACTTCTCACCACCACCGCACTCGTCACGGCAGTCGCCACCGGGCTCACGGCCTGCGGAGGTTCCTCACCCCAACCAAAAGCCAGCAGCAGCCCGGCCGCGGCGTTCGAGGGCAAGGGCCCCATCAACTACGTCTCCTCCCGGGATGCCTCCGGTGCCGCCAACAAGAGCATCGAGGAATGGAACGCGGCCCACCCGGACGAAAAGGTCACCTTCATCGAACTCCCCGACTCCGCGGACCAGCAGCGCCAGCAGCTGATCCAGAATGCCCAGATCAAGTCGGACACGTTCAGCGTGCTGAACCTCGACGTGGTGTGGAACTCCGAGTTCGCCGCCAACAAGTGGGTCCTGCCGCTGCCTGCGGACGCCGTGCCCACGGACAAGATGATCCCCGCCACCGTCAACGCCGCCAAATACCGGGACACCTTGGTAGGTGCGCCGTACTACACCGACGGTGCGCTCTTCTACTTCCGCCAGGACCTGCTCACCGCCGCCGGAGTTGCCGCCCCGCCCAAGACCTGGGACGAAATGAAGGACGCCTGCAAGAAGATCCTGGCCCTGCCTGAAGCGGCCGGCATGTCCTGCTACGCGGGCCAGTTCGACAAGAACGAAGCCCTCACCGTGAACTTCTCCGAGGCAGTGGCTTCCGCCGGCGGCAGCGTGGTTGACGCCGACGGCAAGCCCACGGTGGACACCCCCGAAGCAAAGAAGGGCCTGTCGCTGCTGGTTGACGGGTTCAAGGAAGGCCTCTTCCCCTCGGACGCCATCACCTACCTCGAGGAACAGGGCCGCCGCGCGTTCCAGGACGGCAAACTGGTGTTCCTACGCAACTGGCCCTTCGTCTACGCCTCCCTGAGCGCCACGGACGGCTCCAGCAAGGTGGCCGGCAAGTTCGGCATCACTTCCATCCCCGGAACCGACGGCCCGGGCGTCTCCACCCTGGGCGGCCGCAACCTGGCCGTCTCCCCCTTCACGCCCAACAAGGCCACGGCCCTGGAGTTCATCAAGTTCTTCACCAGCGAGGAACAGGCCAGGAAGCGCCTTGAACTGAGCTCCCGCGCACCCGCCTACGCCGACCTCTACCAGGACCAGGCCGTCGTCGCCAAGCGCCCCTTCTTCCCCAACCTGCTTGAGTCCCTGCAGAACGCCCAGCCCCGCCCCAAGGTGGTCCAGTACGGCGCCACCACCAAGGCCATCCAGGAAGAGGCCTACGCCGCGATCACCGGCCAGAAGACCACCGACGCCGCCCTGGCGGACATGCAGTCCAAGCTCAAAGAGATCTCCTCGAAATGACAAGCTCCGCAACCCTCAACCGGACACTGAACGGGCCGCCCGGCGCGGGCCGCACCCCGGGCGAAGGCCGGATGGCGGCCCTGCTGCTCTCCCCCACGCTCCTGGTGTTGGCGCTGGTGATCGCCTACCCGCTCATTTCGGCCATCCACCAGTCCCTGTACCGGGCCCAGTCAGGGCTGGACGCTGACGGTTACGTCACCGAAGGGGAAGCGTTCGTTGGCCTGGCCAACTACGCGGACCTCTTCTCGGGCGAAGCCGGCCAGCAGTTCTTTAACGCGTTCGGCAACACCACCTTCTTCACCGTCACCACCGTGCTGCTGGAGACCGTTTTGGGCCTGGCCCTGGCACTGGCCATGAACCGGGCCTTCAAGGGCAGGTCCTTCCTCCGCGCCAGCATCCTGGTGCCATGGGCCGTCCCCACGGCGGTGTCCGGCCTGCTGTGGCGCTGGATCTTCCAGTCCGACGGCATCGCCAACACCCTGCTGGGCAGCGAAATCCTCTGGACCGCGGAGGGAGCCGCCTCCAAGGTTGCCGTCATCGTCGCGGAAGTCTGGAAGACGGCTCCCTTCATCGGCCTGCTGGCGCTGGCCGGCATGCAGATCATTCCGGACGAAGTGTACGAGGCCGCCAAGATCGACGGCGCCGGCTGGTGGCGGCAACTGGGTGCCATCACGCTGCCGCTGGTAAAGCCCACCCTGCTGGTGGCCGTGCTGTTCCGCATGCTCGACGCGCTGCGCATGTTCGACCTGCCTTTCGTCCTCATCGGCCCTGGCAAGCAGTCGGTGGAAACACTGTCCATGCTTGCCTGGGACGAGTCCAACCAGCTTCGGTACGGCTCAGCATCCGCTTTTGCCGTCATCCTGATCCTCTACGTCGCGGCCGTGGCGATCGTGTTCGTCAAGGTGCTGGGCGCCGACATCACCGGGGCGAAGCAGCTGGGCGCCAAACGCCGTGC
Source organism: Pseudarthrobacter phenanthrenivorans (assembly GCF_000813845.1). Classification (GTDB taxonomy): domain Bacteria; phylum Actinomycetota; class Actinomycetes; order Actinomycetales; family Micrococcaceae; genus Arthrobacter; species Arthrobacter phenanthrenivorans_B. Next base: position 189,702 of record NZ_JWTB01000014.1, on the reverse strand, counting down.
CCGCAAGGCAGACCGCATCCAGAAAGCCGAGGCCGCCCAATGACCATCACAGACCTCCGGGCGCTCTCCAAAGCCGGGACCGCGGCGTCGGGCGCTCCTGCCAGGACCGGGCAGAAACGCGGCTGGCGCTCCTACTCCGTCTACGCGGGCCTGGTGCTGATCATCGTCTACTGCCTGGCCCCGTTCTACTGGATGATCGTCTCCAGCCTGCGCCGCACCGCCGACATCTTCGACAACACCCTCCTCCCGAACCCCTTCTCGCTGGAGAACTACACCAAGGTGTTCGACGGCTCCACCATGTTCGGACAGGCGCTGCTGAACAGCCTGATCGTTGCCGGCGTGACCACGGTGGCCGCCCTGGTGCTGGGCATCTTCGCCGCCTACGCCATCTCCCGGCTGAACTTCCGGTTCAAATCGGTGATCCTCGGCGTCATCATTGCCACGTCCATGTTCCCGGGGATCTCCGTGGTGGTGCCGCTGCTGCGTTTCTTCACGGACCTGGGCTGGATCAACACGTATCAGGCCATGATCATCCCCAACCTGTCCTTCGCCATTCCGCTGGCCGTCTGGAACCTCACCACCTTCATGAAGCAGCTGCCCTTCGACCTTGAGGAAGCCGCCATGATCGACGGCTGCACCAAGTGGCAGGCGTTCCGGAAGGTCCTGCTGCCGCTGGCCGCGCCGGGCGTGTTTACCACCGCGATCCTGACCTTCATCCACAGCTGGAACGAGTTCATCATTGCGCTGTCCATGATCAACGACCCCAGGATCCAGACCGCCACAGTGGCCATTTCCAAGTTCACCGGCGCCACCGAGTTCCAGGCGCCGTTCGGCGAGCAGATGGCCGCCGGCGTCATCGTCACCATCCCCCTGGTGGTCATGGTGTTGGTGTTCCAGCGCCGGATCGTGGAAGGCCTGACCGCTGGAGCCGGGAAGTGAGCGGGGACTGGTGGGATTCCGCCGTCATCTACGAGGTGTACCCCCGGTCCTTCGCGGACGGTGACGGCGACGGCGTAGGCGACCTCCCCGGGCTGAGTGAACGGCTGCCGTACATCGCTTCCCTTGGCGTGGACGGGATATGGATGACCCCTTTCCAGCCCTCCCCACAGGTGGACCAGGGCTACGACGTCAGTGACTACTGCGGGGTTGATCCGCTGTTCGGCACGATGGCGGACTTCGATCAGTTGCTGGATAAAGCGCATGGCCAGGGCCTGCGGGTCCTGCTGGACGTGGTCCCCAACCACTGCTCATCCGCACATCCGCTGTTCCAGCAGGCCCTGGCCGCCGGCCCGGGCTCACCGGAACGCGAGCTCTTCCATTTCGTGGAAGGCCGCAGTTCCTCCCCGGACTCCCCCAGCGACCTCCCGCCCAACAACTGGCAGAGCGTCTTCGGCGGCCGGGCGTGGTCCCGCGCCAACCCTGGTTCGGCTACTGACACCCAGTGGTACCTGCACTTGTTTTCGTCCGGGCAGCCTGACTGGAACTGGCGTAACCCTGAGGTGGGCGACTACTTCGAAGGAGTGCTGCGCTTCTGGTTCGACAAGGGCGTGGATGGCCTCCGGATCGACGTGGCGCACGCCCTGTTCAAGGCCGACGGAATGCCGGACGCGCCGTCGGCCAGCCCGGTGGTGGACGGCCTGCGGTCCAATCCGCTGGTTTCGGACCAGGAGGAGGTGCATGAGGTATACCGCCGCTGGCGGAGGCTGGCTGAAAAGTACCAGCCGCACCGTCTGCTGGTGGGCGAAGTGAACCTCGAACCGGCCAGGGCCGCCCGCTACACCCGAGCAGATGAAATGCACCAGGCCTTCGCGTTCGCCTTCGTCAAACTGGGCTGGGACCCGGCCGCCTGGGCGAAGGTTGGCACCGAGCTTGAGGAGGCACGGAAGCTGCACGGCGCAGCCCCCACCTGGGCCCTGGAAAACCACGACATCGTCCGATCCGTGACGCGTTTCGGTGGCGGCCTGCAAGGGACGAGGCGGTCACGTGCTGCACTGGTGGCGCTTCTCGGCCTTCCGGGAGCGGCGTACATTTACCAGGGCCAGGAACTGGGGCTTCCCGAGGTGGACGTCCCGGAGGAGGCGCGCGTTGACCCGATGTGGGCACGCGGCGGCGTCACCCGCGACGGTGCCCGCGTTCCCCTCCCGTGGACGGAGGACCCCGCGGGCAGCCACGGCTTTTCAGCTGTCGGCGGGGCTCCGTCCTGGCTGCCCACTCCGGACGGGTGGGGCACCCGCGCCGTTGAGCGCCAACAACGGGACCCGGGGTCCCACCTTGCCCTGGCCAGGCAGGCCATCGCCCTGCGGCGCCGGCTTTGGGCAGACGGCACCTTCACCGTGAACGACGGCGGCACATGGCGCCTGCAGGAAGGTGGCCTGCTGCTGTGCCAACGCAGCCCCTGCTTCCTGGTGGCGGTCGCCATGGGGAGTGCCCCCGCCCGGCTGCCTGCCGGCGTCGTACTCTTCAGCGCCTTCCCGCTGGAACAGGACGGGTGGTTGCAGCCGGACAACGCTGCCTGGCTGCGCCTGTAGCAGCAGCCGCCTCCGGGGACCAATGGCCCTAGGGCAGGACGTGGGTCACCGACACAGTTAAGGCACCATGCAGCCCCACCCGGCAGACAGGACGACCATGTTCACCAAGCGCACCACCCTTCTAGCCGCCGCCCTGGCCTTTGCTGCTGCAGCCGTCGCGGCGCCCGCACAGGCTGCGGGCAGCGGCGGCGCGGACGTCGACCGGACAAGCGGCTGCCAGGACAATCAAGAGGTGTGCCAAACGGTCCTGACTCCGAGCGGCATCCGTTCCAGCTCCACCTTCAGCAACTGGGTTGATACAGATCCGGGCGACGGAACCACCACCCGGACGCGCATGAGCTCCCACAGCCTCGAGCAGGACGGCGTATCCATCGAAGTGGGCCTGCATTACGCGCAAACCACCGGCGGATGCACGGACCGGGAGGACAGCCAGCAAGCCGGGGACGGCCGCGGGTACAACCACGAGGTGTACCGCTGCCCGTGACCGCCCGGCGGGCACCTACACGCTGAGGTTCCGGTCGAGGAAGGCGAGCGTACGCCTCCATGAGTCTTCGGCGGCCTCAGCGTTGTAGGTGTACCTGTTGGTGTCGTTGAAAAAGGCGTGCCCGGTTCCCGGATACACGACGGCTTCGAAATCCACCCCGGCAGCCCGCATCTGCCGCTTCAGCCCGGGCAGCTCCTCCATGAGGGCGCTGTCCTGCCCGCCGTAGAAGGCCAGGACGGGGCAGTTGATGGCGCGCAGCTCCGCGTCCCTGAAGTCAGCGTGGCCGTAGAACGGAACGGCGGCCCGCAGCCGGGGTTCGGCAACCGCCAGGGAAAAGGTGTAGGTGCCGCCCAGGCAGAAGCCGGTCGCGGCCACCCGCCCCGCCAGTCCGGGCAGGCCTTCCAGATGGTCGAAACACACCCGGAGGGCGGCCAGCGCGTGCTTGGCGTACTCCGGTGCGCGGATCGGTGCCATGTGTTTCCGCAGCCGCGGCTGGGCATCGCTGCGCTGCTGCGGATCAAAGGCAGCCGCCTGCAGCTCTCCGCTGAGATCCGGCACTCCCCCGGCTCCGGTCAGCAGGTCCGGTGCGACCACCACGTAGCCTTCCGCGGCAAAACGGTCCGCCACATCCTTGGTCTGCGGGACAAGCCCCCACACTTCGTGGACCACCACAAGCCCGCCCCTGGGAGCCGCGGCCGGTTCACTGACGTACGCCTGGACGGACGTTGCGGCATTGCCCAGAGCCATCATGTTTCCCATCCGGCCAGCATGGCACGCCCGCCGGACGCTTCATAGGGGTTCACCGGATGCTTCCACCGGGCCGGCTACGCCTTCCGCTGCCGCCAGAACACGGAAATCCCGAACGTCACGGCACACAGCACCAGCATGGCCAGCACCATCCGCAGCCAGCTGTCCTGGTGCACCCCGCCGGCGGCAAACACACCGATCATGACGGTTGCGGTGATCGCCCCCACGTAGCGGCAGGTCTGGTAGATCCCGGCGGCAACGCCGCGCTCCTGGGGCCGGGTGGAGACGAACATGCCCTGGTTCGTGGCGATGCTCACCGTCCCGTACGGGATGCCCATCAGCGCCGTCAGCACCACCACCACCGGGATGGCCAGTGTCCCGGTCAGGAGCCACATGAGTGCCGCCACCACGGTCAGGAGCACGACGCCGGTGAGCAGCACCCGCCGGACACCCCACCGCCCCATCGCGGAGACGGCCCACGGGGTGGCCACCACGGACATGCCCGCCAGGGGCAGCATCAGCAGGCCCACCACCCCGGGATCGTAACCACCGGCTTCCTGCAGCAGCTGCGGGAGGCCGAAGAAGACAAAATAGTAGACGCTGCTGAACACAGCGAAGGCCAGGTACACCAGCATCAGCGGCCTGTTCCCGCCCAGCAGCCGCAGGTCCAGGAATGGCTTGGCAAACCGCAGCTCCCGCCAGGCAAACAGCGCCGCGATGACGGTACCCCCAGCGAGCATCCACCAGCGGTAGGCCGGCGCCACATTGAGCGCCGCCATCATGACCAGCAGGAGCGCACCGATGAATCCCGCGATGCCGGGAACGTCCGAATCGCGGACCAGCTCTGCGACGCTGCCGCGCTCCCTGACTTTGTCCGGCGGTGCGGCCTGCCGGACGATCAACAGCGCCGCCAACGCTAGGGGGACGTTGATCAGGAACAGCGACTCCCAGCCCACCAGGCCCACCAGCAGGCCGCCGACGACAGGCCCCACCGCAGCCGCCGACGTGTTGGCCATCTGCAGCCGCCCCAGCGGGCGTGCGGTGTCCACCTTGGCCTGGTGCGCAAGCGCCCCCACCATCACCACGGCGCTGGGATAGGCGGTGGCGGTGCCCAGCGCCATGACCGCGCGCGCCACACAGAGCAGAGCGAAGTTCGGCGCCAGCGGGGCCAGGGCGCAGGTGACGGCCACCAGCCCCATGCCCAGCAGGAACATCCGCCGGGGCCCGAACCGGTCCGCCAGCCGGCCCATGACCGGTTGCCCTGCGGCCGATGCCAGGTAGAACGAGGTGACAACCCAGGTCACGGCAGCGACGTCGAGGCCAAAATCGGCGCGCAGGACCACCAGGGCAACGGCGATCATGGACGAGTTCAGCGGGTTCAGTGCCGTGCCCAGGCTGAGGCCGGCGACGGCCAGGGAAGTCCGGGGTTTGTTGCTCACGGTAACAGTCTGGCGCATGGCTTCCGGTGCGGGCGACTTGGCAGACCCCCTTGGGGCGCGGTGTTGGCTACTTGCTCGCCAGCCCCACCGGGAAGAGGGCGTCCTCCACCGCCCGGGTCAGGTCCCGGATCACCTGGGCCTGGCCGTCGTCGGCAACGCCCTCGCGGTTCTCCGTGTAGATCACCAGCGCAAAGGTGGAACCGCGGTAGCTAAGCAGGGCGGCATCGTGCAGCTCACCGGAGACTTCCCCGTACTTGTGGTGCACATCCACTCCGGACCGCGACCCGGCAGGAATGAGGTCCTCGTTGTTGGTGTCCTGCATATAGCTGAGCAGCTGCTGGGTGTGGTCCCCATCCAGGAGCTCCCCGGCGTACAGCTTCTTCAGGATCAGGGCCATGTCGGCGGCGGTCAGCAGGTTCTGTTCGGGGTCGTACGTGACGCCGATCGAGTCCGCGTAGGCAATCAGCTGCGGGTAGCCTACGGCGTCCATGAGCAGCAGCCAGGAATCATTGTTGCTGTCATTGACCATGGCCTTGAGCTGGAAGGCGGCGTCATAGTCCCCCATGGGTTCATCCAGGCTCGCCTGCCCGTTCTCCACCAGGTGGTAGTAGGCAGCGGCCGTCAGGATCTTCGCCGTGCTGGCCGCGGTAAAGGTGTCCTGGTCCCCGAATGTCCGTTCCGCTCCGCCGGACACGTCGGCGAGCGCCAGCCCGATGCGGTATTCATCCGCCTCACTGAGGATGTTGTCCACGCTGTCCTGCAACGTCGCCGGGGCTGCCGCCACCGGCGCAGCGGGTACCGCCGGCTGGGTGGGGGCAACGGTGCCCGTCGGCGGCTCGGACCGCACCACTGCGAGGGTGATGGTGCCCACGATGACCAGCACCACGGCCAGGGCCAGGAAAAGCAGCCGCCCGTGGCCCTCCCGCCTGCTGGACGGTGGCTTGCCAGGCGCGGGCTGCGGGGCACCGCGGCCTGGTTTAGGCACCACGGGGTGCACGGACATACAAGGGCTCCTGTCCCGCTTCGGCAATCACAAGCAACGTCAGCCCGGCGTTGAGCCGCGCTGACAGATGCTGATTAAATCACCGGAGGTTGGGAGCTTCCTGAAGGCTTGCGGGGTGTTCCGCGGTGGTCTTCACGACACGCAAGCAACTCCTCGACGCGCGTATCGATTCACGCGCACCATATTCCGGGCGCGCCAGGAAATGTGCGCCTCGAAAACCATTCTGCGCGTCGGATGCGGTTCTAGGCGCGGGTCCGGGCAGCCAGCGCGCCCTCCAGGAATTCGAGGTGGGCCGGGGTGACGGCGACAACGCTGGCCGAGTATTCCGGGTGCTTGGCCAGGAACTTCTTGATGAACGGGCACACCGGCGCAATGCGGCTGCCGGACTCGACCGTGCTGTCCAAGGCAGCCGTGGCGAGCTGGCCGGCCAGGCCCTGCCCGCCGTATTCCTCGTTGATGACCGTGTGGTAGAAAATCCGCTGCGGCGACTCCCCGCCGTCGTATTCCTTGTAGGCCGCCTTGCCGATCACGTTGCCGGCGTCCAGGATCTCGAAGCGCTCGCGCCCGGGGTTGTGGCGGACGGTGATGTCACTCAAGGGGTACTCCTTTGTTAGCGGTTGGTGCTGCCCGTGCCAAGCCTAACCCGGCCCGGGCAGCCCTTATTTCCGCAAACGCGGTTCCCTGGGGGCGTCTCCGTCCGCCGTCCCGTCAGCTGAGGTAGCCGTTGGGATTGAGGACGTACTTCGTGGCCGCGCCGGCGTCGAACTCGGCGTAGCCCTTGGGCGCCTCCTCCAGCGGAATCGCCTTCGCATTGACATTCTTGGCGATGTTGACCCGGTCGTTGAGGATGGCCATCATCAGCTGACGGTTGTACTTCATCACCGGACACTGGCCCGTGGTGAAGCTCAGCGACTTCGCCCAGCCGGTGCCGAGGCTCAGGCTTAGCGACCCCTTCTTGGCTGCCTCGTCAATGCCGCCCGGATCACCTGTCACGTACAGGCCGGGGATGCCCAGCGCCCCGCCCGCCGCGGTGATGTCCATCAGCGTGTTCAGCACGGTCGCGGGTGCTTCCTGCGCTCCCTTGCCATGGCCGCGCGCTTCGAAGCCCACCGCGTCCACGGCGCAGTCCACCTCGGGCACGCCCAGGATCTGCTCGATCTGGTCCTTCGGATCACCCTGGGTCAGGTCCACGGTTTCGCAGCCGAAGCTGCGGGCCTGCGCCAGCCTGCCGTCGTTCATGTCGCCAACAATGACGACGGCGGCACCCAGCAGGTGTGCGCTGGTGGCCGCTGCGAGGCCCACGGGACCGGCTCCGGCCACGTAAACGGTGGAACCTACGCCCACGCCGGCCGTGACCGCGCCGTGGAAACCGGTGGGGAAGATGTCCGAGAGCATGGCCAGGTCCAGGATCTTCTCCATGGCCCGGTCCTTGTCCGGGAACTTCAACAGGTTCCAGTCCGCGTAAGGCACCAGGACATAGTTCGCCTGGCCGCCAACCCAGCCGCCCATGTCCACGTAGCCGTAGGCGCTGCCGGGCCGGTCCGGGTTCACGTTCAGGCAGATGCCCGTCTTGCGTTCCTTGCAGTTCCTGCAGCGGCCGCAGGCGATGTTGAAGGGCACCGAGCAGAGGTCGCCCACTTTGATGAATTCAACGTCGCGGCCCACCTCCACCACTTCGCCGGTGATCTCATGGCCAAGCACCAGGTTGGGTGGGGCGGTGGTGCGGCCGCGGACCATGTGCTGGTCCGAGCCGCAGATGTTCGTGGCCACCGTTTTGAGGATTACCCCGTGGTTGACCGGGCGTCCAACGTTGGCGGGATTAACCCCGGGCCCATCCTTGAGCTCGAACGTTGGGTAGTCAATGTCGATTACTTCTACCTTGCCGGCTTCCTTATAGGCAACGGCTTTGTTCCCTGTCATCTATCGCTCCTGTAGTCAGGCGTCCGGTGGGACGGCCGTGATCTTGGTAGGTGGGACATCCCGCGCGGGAACTGCGCTGGTCCAAGGGTTTTCCTGCCGTATCCGGTGGTCAGGTATCGGTTCCCGGGTTGGGGATTCGCCCAGTCTAGGCACGGCCCCCATGGCGGTCTAGGGGTAACAGCCCCCAGTTTCAGGCGCAATCCGGAGGGTATGCGCTTATAGTGGCGTACGCTGCACCGGCCCGGCCATGGACACCGGCCGGCCGGTTCGACATCAGGTTCGACCTTGAGGAGAAACGGCATGAAAACGCGCACCATCGGACAGTTGACGGTTTCCGCCCTGGGCCTGGGCTGCATGGGCATGAGCGAGTTCTACGGCAACGGCGACGAGCAGGAGTCCATCGCCACCATTCACGAGTTCCTCGATGCCGGCGGATCGCTGCTCGAAACCGCCGACATGTACGGCCCTTTCACCAACGAGGAACTGGTGGGCAGGGCAATCGCCGGACGCCGCGGGGACGTTGTCCTGGCCACGAAGTTCGGAAACGAGCGCCGTGAAGACGGCTCCTGGGTGGGCATCAACGGCCGGCCCGACTACGTCAGGTCCGCCTGTGACGCCAGCCTCCGGCGCCTGGGCGTGGACCACATCGACCTCTACTACCAGCACCGCGTGGACAAGACCGTCCCCATCGAGGACACGGTGGGCGCCATGGCGGAACTGGTCCAGGCCGGGAAGGTCCGCCACCTGGGCCTGTCGGAAGCATCCGCGGACACCATCCGCCGGGCCCACGCCGTTCACCCCATCACCGCACTCCAGACCGAGTACTCGCTGTGGGAGCGGGAGCCGGAAACCAAGGTGTTTCCCGTGCTCGCCGAGCTGGGCATCGGGTTCGTCCCCTACAGCCCGCTGGGCCGCGGCTTCCTGACCGGGCAGATCCGCAGCGCGGACGACTTCGCCGAGGATGACTTCCGCCGCCATTCGCCGCGCTTCCAGGGGGAGAATTTCACCCGGAACCTGGAACTCGTGGACCGGGTGAAGAACCTGGCGGACCGGAAGCAGTGCACGCCGGGCCAGCTGGCCCTCGCGTGGCTGCTCGCCCAGGGTGAGCACATCGTCCCCATCCCCGGGACCAAGAAGCGGGAACGGCTGCGCGAAAACCTGGGCGCCGTTGATGTCGAGCTCAGTCAGGACGAGCTGCAGCTGCTTGACCAGCTGGCACCGGCCGGAGCAACGGCGGGTGCGCGCTACCCCAACATGTCCACCATTGACGTCTGACCCCTAGCCGGCCTGGTCAAGGCAGCCGGGCAGCCCCGGCTCCAGGCCGGGTTTGTGGACACGGCGGGTGCATTCGCCGCGCGCCGGTGTCTACGACGGCGGCCGGGGCTGGCGTAGGCTGGTGGGCACGGCTGAAGCAAGCGGCCGCTGTTTCTTTCTGCGCGGAGCACTTTCCTATGTCCGACGAACCAGCCCTCCGGGCCCTTGCTGAGTCACCCTTTTCCCTGCCCCACCTGAGGGACGGCCAACTGGCGGGCATGGCGGCCCTTGCCCAGGGACGCGACGTCCTGGCCGTGATGCCCACCGGGTACGGCAAGTCCGCGATCTACCAGGTGGCGGCCCTGCACCTGCACCGGAAGACCGGACGTCCCGCCGTCGTGGTGTCGCCGCTGATTGCCCTCCAGGAGGACCAGCTGGACGGCCTGTCCCACGTCCTTGGCCCGGGCGCGGCGGTGGCCATCAACTCCTCACACAGTGATGCCGACGTCGAAGCGTCCTGGCGGGCTGCCGAGCAGGGCTCAGCGGTCTTCCTGTTCCTCGCCCCTGAGCAGCTGGCCAAAGAGTCGACGGTGGACCGGATCAAAGCCCTGGACATCTCGCTGTTCGTGGTGGATGAGGCACACTGCGTCTCATCCTGGGGCCACGATTTCCGTCCGGACTACCTGGCCCTTGGCAATGTCCGGGAGCGGCTGGGGAACCCGCCCGTCGCCGCGCTGACCGCCACGGCCTCCCCGCCGGTACGGGACGAAATCATGGAGCGGCTGGACATGAAGGACCCCCTGGTCCTGGTGCACGGCTTTGACCGGCCGAACATCAGCCTTGACGTGGTCCGGCACCACGAGGACAAGGGCAAGCGCAAGGCCGTGCTGGCACAGGTGGCGGATCTGGCCAGGAGCGGCCCGGGGCTGCTTTATGCCGCCACCCGGAAGGATACGGAGAAATACGCAGCCAAGCTGGCCAAGGAGGGGCTGCGCACCGAGGCCTACCATGCGGGCCGGTCCGCCGGGGACCGCGAGCGCATCCACGACATGTTCCTGGCCGACGAACTGGACGTCGTGGTGGCCACCACCGCATTCGGGATGGGCATCGACAAGCCGAACGTACGGTTCGTTGTCCACGCCGACATCCCCGAGTCGCTGGATGCCTACTACCAGGAGATCGGCAGGGCGGGCCGGGACGGAGCCCCCGCGGCCGCCGTCCTGCATTACCGTTCGGAGGACCTGGGCCTGCGCAAGTTCTTCAGCACCCACTCCCCCGACCCCGATTCGCTGCTGGCCGTCCTGAAGATCCTCAAGGCCGCCAAGGCCCCGGCCCCGAAATCGTCCCTGGCGGAGCTCACCGGCCTTCCGGCCCGGCGCATCACCGGCCTGGTCAACCAGCTTGAAGAGATCGGCGCCGTCAGCACGGGCAAGCGGGGCATCCGGCTCACCTCCAAAGCCAAGCTGCCCGCCCTGGTGGGGGACGCCGTCGAACTGGCCGAGGCGAGGCAGCGCGTGGACCAGTCCCGGCTCACCATGATGCGTGCGTACGCGGAGACCGACGGCTGCCGGCGTCAGTTCCTGCTGGGCTACTTCGGCGAGGACCTGCCGGAGCCCTGTGGAAACTGTGACGGATGCGCGGCGGCTGCCGCACACGCGCAGCCAACAGCAGGTGGCAAGGACAAGGCCGGGACGAAGAAGCAGGACAAGAAGCAGGCAGGCAGGACGAAGGGCGGCAGGACGTCCGACGGCGGCGGCCCGGCTTCCGCAGCGGACGAGCCGTTCCCGCTGCAGTCCGCAGTGGTGCACAAGGAATGGGGTCCCGGGCTGGTGATGCGGCACGAAGACGACGTCATCACGGTGCTCTTTGAACAGGAGGGGTACAAGACGCTGTCCCGGTCCGCCGTGGTGGAGAACAAACTCCTGAAGCCTGCTTAGGTAGGCTGGGAGGACCTCCAACGAAAGGCCCCCGGGTGGAAGTACCTGCGTATGTCTGGACCCTGACCATTGCGGGAATCGTGGGGCTGCTGGCCTTCGATTTCTTCTTCCATGTCCGCAAGGCGCACACGCCCACGCTCAAGGAATCCGCAGCCTGGTCCGCCATCTACGTGGGCATCGCGTTGCTGTTCGGGTTGGGGGTGCTGCTGTTGGGCGGCTCGGACATGGGCACGGAATACTTCGCCGGCTATGTCACGGAGAAGGCCCTGTCCGTCGACAACCTCTTCGTGTTCCTCATCATCATGGCCAGCTTCAAGGTGCCCCGCGCCGACCAGCAGAAGGTACTGCTGTTCGGCATCGTGTTCTCCCTGATCGCCCGCACGGCATTCATCTTCCTGGGCGCAGCCCTGATCAACAGTTTCGCCTGGGTGTTCTACATCTTCGGGCTCATCCTGCTGGTCACGGCCGGCAACCTGCTCAAGCCGGACGACCACGACGACGACTCCGACGGCCTGGTGGTCCGGCTCGCCAAGAAGCTGCTGCCGGCGTCGGAGCACTACGACGGCGACAAGCTCTTCACCGTGGAGAACGGCAAGCGGGTCCTGACGCCCATGCTGCTGGTGATGGTGGCCATCGGCGGCACCGACATCCTGTTCGCCCTGGACTCCATCCCGGCGATCTTCGGGCTGACCCAGAACGTGTTCGTCGTCTTCACCGCCACGGCGTTCTCCCTGATGGGCCTGCGCCAGCTGTTCTTCCTGATCGACGGCCTGCTGGACCGGCTGATCTTCCTCTCGTACGGCCTGGCGGCGATCCTGGGTTTCATTGGCGTGAAGCTCATCCTGCACGCGCTGCATGAGAACACGCTTCCGTTCATCAACGACGGCGAGCACGTCAACGTTGTGGAAGTCAGCACGGCCGTGTCGCTGTCCGTGATCCTGGGCGTGCTGGTGGTGACCATCCTGGCGTCCCTCTTCAGCCCGAAGGGCAAGGCCAAGAACGCGGTGTCCGGGGCAAAGCGGCATGCCACCGAATACCTGGATCTCAACTATGAGACGGACATGGCCGAACGCGACAAGATCTTCGCCAAGATGTGCCGGGAGGAAGGCCAGATCCGCAAGCTCCCCGAGAAGTACAAGCGGCTGATCCGCAACGAAACCGAATTCATGGCCCTGCTGCGCAACGCCCACGCGGAGCATGACAAGGCCCAGGTCCGGGCTGCCGCGGCCGAGGCCTGACCTACCGGCTAAGGGCTGCGGCGCCCCTGGCCAGTGCGGTGATCGTGTCCCAGTCTTTGGCTTGGACGGCGTCTGCCGGGGTCAGCCAGCTTCCGCCGACGCAGGCCACGTTGGGCAGCGCCAGGTAGTCCGGCGCAGTGGCCAGGCTGATCCCGCCGGTGGGGCAGAACCTGACCTGCGGGATCGGGGCGCCGATCGCCGCAAGGTACTTCGGGCCGCCGGCGGGTCCTGCCGGGAAGAACTTCATCGCGTCCAGGCCGGCGTCGAGGACCGCCATGACCTCCCCAACCGTGGCTACGCCCGGCAGCACCGGCACGTCGAGGGACAGCATCGAGGTGAGCAGGGCGGGGGTGACGCCGGGGCTGACCAGGAAGCGGGCGCCGGCTGCCACGGCGGCGTCGGCCTGCGCCGGGGTGAGGATGGTGCCGGCACCCACCAGGATCTCCGGGACTTCCTCGGCGATGAGCTTGACCGACGTCAGCGCGGACTCGGTCCGCAGCGTAAGTTCGATGATGCCCACCCCGCCGTCGGCCAGCGCCCGGGCGAGCGGCACGGCGTCCTGGGGGTCGTCTATGGTGACCACCGGGATGACCGGTGAAGTGTTCAGGACGGCGGAGGCGTCAGCCATGGTTGATCTCGTTTCCCAGGCCTTCCGGCCCGTTTTCCAGGGTGCGGTACCAGTGCAGGAGCAGGTGTGTGAATTGTTCGTTCTGCGCCAGGCTGGGGTCGAAAATGGGACGGAATCCCAGCAGGGCGGGAACGACCGTCTCCGCGGTGCGGGCGGCGGGCAAGGCAGCGTGGAGTTCGGCGGCCAGCGGATCGTTCAGGCCCGCCGGCGGCGTGGTAGCGACCCTGTGCATCCAGGCGGCAATCGCGAGGGCGGCCCACCGGGGTTCGCGGCCGGCGTCGAGCGTTCCGCGGATGGTGGGCAGCAGGCGCAGCCCAATCTTCTGTGAGCCGTCGCTGCCCACTTTGGCGGTGGTGTGGCCCAAGGCCGGATTCGCGAACCGTTCCAGCACCTGCGAGCAGTACTCTTCGCCATCGAGTTCGGCTGGCAGGGTGATGGTGGGCAGTGCTTCCGCCAGCATCATGCGCCGGCAGGCGGTGCGGAACGGCTCCACCGCCACGGCATCGCTGATGGCTTCCTTTCCAGCCGCCAGCCCAAGATACGCAAGCATGGAGTGGCTGGCGTTGAGCAGCCGCAGCTTCGCCGCTTCCCACGCTGCAACATCCGCGCTGAACAGGGCACCGGCGTCCTCCCAGCGGGGTCGGCCGGCAGCGAAGGTGTCCTCGATGACCCATTGCTTGAAGGGTTCGGCCACCACGGCGGCTTCGTCACGCACCCCCAGTTCATGTTCGACGGCGGCAAGGTCACGGTCCGTGGTGGCGGGCACCATCCGGTCCACCATGGTGGACGGGAACGCCACGTTTGCCGCGATCCAGGCCAGCAGGTCATCGCATTCGGCCGCGGGCAGTGCGGCGGCAAACCCGTGGACGAGCCGCGCCGTCAGTTCGCCGTTGGCAGGGAGGTTGTCGCAGGAAAGGATGGTGACGGGGCCGGCCCCGGTGCGTGCGCGCTGCTGCAGCCCGCGGGTGATCTGGCCGACGGCGGTCAGCGGCGGACGTCCGGCGAGGTCCGCCTGCACGTCGTCGTCGGACAGGTGCAAACCGCCCGTCAGGGGATCGAACCGGTAGCCCTTTTCCGTGATGGTCAGGGTGACGATCCTGGTGGACGCCGCAGCGATCCGGTCCACGACGTCCTGCGGCCTGTCCCGCCCCGGTATTGCTTCCACAATGCTGGAAACCACCCGCGGCGGTGCAGCACCCGCGCCCCTTTCGGCGACCGTGAACAGCCCGTCCTGGGGCGTCAGCTGGCGGGCCACGGTGTCCGATCGCTGGGTGACGCCAATGATTGCCCACTCGTAGTCCCCCGAGGAGGCCATGGCGTCCTCGGTAAATACTGCGGTGTGCGCACGGGCGAATGCACCGAGGCCAAGGTGGACGATGCCGGGCTGCAGCTCCTCCCGCGGCAACCGGACCTGCTGGCCGGTGGCGGCAAGGGATGAAGAACTCAGGCGTGCGATGACACTTCTCCTTCCACGGAGTGGGCGGACGCCGCGGCGTGGGCGCGCGTCTGCTCGAACGTGGGGATGAAGCCCGTTCCGCCCTTGCCGCCCACCACCAGCGACGACGCCGCGGCACCATACCGCGCCGCGGCCTGGAAGTCGTCCCCGAGCACCAGCCGTGCGGTGAGGGTCCCCACGAAGGCGTCGCCGGCGCCGGTCTGGTCCACCACCGCGGGGGCCGGGATGGCCGGCACCCATACCGAGTCCTGCCCGGACTCGAGCTGGATCCCTTCGGCACCGCAGGTCACGGCGACGTTGGCTGTGCCCTGGGCCCGGAGCCCGGCGGCGGCTTCCTGCGGCGTGGATGCGCCCAGCAACGCGCTGGTTTCGCCGGGGAATGAGGGGGTGACGAGGAAGGCCTGTGGCGCCAGTTCGGCGAGGACCGCCGTCGCTTCTTCCTTGGTGGTGAGCCGGGGCCGGAAGTTCGGATCGAACACAAAGCGCTGGGCCAGGGAGGCGGCTTTGACGACGGCGGCGCGTGCCGTCGTCGAGATGGCGGAGGCGATGCCGCCCGCCACCACCGCGCCGGCCGCGGTGAACACTGCGGGGTCCACGTCGTCCGGCCCCAGGGTGGAACCGACGCTGCCGCTGCGTGCGTAGGAGAACTCGCGTTCGCCATCCGGGTCGCTGTGCACCAGGTAGACGCCCTGCTGCCCGCGGCGGTGCAGCAACAGGTCTGTGGAGATACCCAGCTCGGCGACCCGCGCGGCAATCGCCTGGCCCAGGTCGTCGTCGGTGAGTACGGACAGCAGGCCCACCCTGGCACCCGCAGCGGCGGCGGCTGCTGCCACGTTGAGGGCGTCACCGGAGATGCCAAGCTGCGCTGGAACGCCGTGGGCGAAGGGCAGGTCGGTGGCGACTTCGACCAGGATCTCCCCCATCACCACCACATCGAAGGGCTTGTGTGCTGCAGCGTTCACCAGTCGTGCACCGATCCGTCGAGCCGGCGGTTGACAGGGAGGTATTTGGGGTCGAAGGGGAAGCGCGCGGCGGCTTCCTCGTTAAACTCCACCCCCAGGCCGGGAGCCTCACCAGGGTGCATGTAGCCGTCGTTGAAGGTGTAGGAACTCTTGAAGACCTCACCCGCCGGGTCCCGGTGGCCCATGTATTCCTGGATTCCGAAGTTGGGGATGCTCATGTCCACGTGCAGTGCTGCCGCGAAGGACACCGGCGAGAGGTCGCCGGCACCGTGGGAGCCGGAGCGGACGCCGTAAAGGTCAGCGAGGGAGAAGATCCGGCGCAGGTGGGTGATGCCGCCGGCGTGGGACACGGACGTGCGGATGTAGTCGATCAGCCGTTCCGTGATGAGCTGCTGGCAGTCCCAGATCGAGTTGAAGACTTCCCCCACGGCGATCGGGGTGGTGGTGTGCTGGCGGATCAGCCGGAACGCGGACTGGTCCTCGGCCGGCGTCGGATCCTCAATCCAGAACGGCCGGTACTGCTCCAGCGAGGCACCCAGCCGGCCTGCCTCGATGGGGGTCAGCCGATGGTGGACGTCGTGCAGGACGTGCACGCCGTACCCGAACTCCTCCCGGACGTGGGCCATCATCTTCGGCGCGAAGTCCAGGTAGGCCGTGGTCTCCCAGGTGTCCTCCTGGGGCACGTTGCTGCTGGCCGGTTCGTAGAGCTTCCCGTCCACTGGCGCGATGCCGTACGTCTTGTCCAGCCCGGGGACCGCGGCCTGGGCGCGGATGGCTTTGTAACCGAGGTCCAGGTGGTGCTGGAAGTCTGCGCTGAGGTCCTCGAGGGTGGTGCCGCTGGCATGCCCGTAGACCATCACGCCCTCACGGGCGGCGCCGCCGAGGAGTTCATAGACCGGCATTCCCGCGGCCTTGCCCTTGATGTCCCAGAGGGCGACGTCGATGGCGGCGATCGCCGTCATGGTCACCGGGCCGCGCCGCCAGTAGGCGCCCTTGTAAAAGTACTGCCAGGCGTCCTCAATACGGCGGGCGTCGCGGCCGATCAGGAGGGGGCAGAGGTGCTCGCTGAGGTAGGACGCCACGGCCAGCTCGCGGCCGTTGAGGGTGGCGTCGCCGATGCCGGTGATGCCGTCCTCGGTTTCAATGACGAGCGTCACGTAGTTGCGTCCGGGCGACGAAACCACTACCCGTGCGTCGGTGATCTTCACTGGGGGTCCTTCAATTGGTTGTACGGGCAAGGTGGGTCGCAGGAACTGCCGTCGCGGGGCCCACGACGGCAGTTCCTGCTGCGTGGTGGAGCGGGATGTCAGGTTCCGCTGAGCCGGAGCATGACCTTGCTGCTTCCGGCGGTCGGGTCGGCGGCGGTCTGCATGGCTTCCTCGGCGTCGTTGATGCCGAACGTGTGGGTGATGACGGGTGAGACGTCCAGGCCGTTCTGCATAGCCTGCAAGGCGTCGGTGATTTCGTCCACGAACCGGTAGGAGCCGATCCAGGTGATTTCCCGGGTGACGAGGTCGCCCAATGCCGCGGGCGCCGGGGCGCCGGGAAGGTTGCCCACCTGGATAAGCGTGCCGCCGCGGGCCGTGGCGCGCAGGACTCCGCCCAGGACTGCCGGGATCCCGGTGGCCTCGAAGACGAGCTCCATATCAGCGGGCAACGGATTGTCCGACACGTTGATGACCTCATCCGCGCCCATGGCCCTGGCGATTTTCAAGGACACATCGCTGATGTCGGTGGCCGTGACGCTGCGGGCTCCGGCAAATTTGGCGGCCGCGGTGACCAGCGATCCGATCGGGCCGGCGCCGTTGACCAACACGTCCCGGCCCCGCAGGCTGCCTGCACGGTTGACCGCGTGCATGGCGACGGCAAGCGGCTCGGCCAGCGCCCCGCGGCGGGTGTCGACTCCGGCGGGAAGGGGGCGGACCTGGAACGCCCTGGCAAGTTTCCGCTCGCTGAAGCCGCCGTCGGTGTGGGGGTCGAAGGCGGCCGAGCCAAAGTAGCGGATCTGCGGGTAGAGGTTGGTCCGTCCGCGCAGGCGCTCCGGCATGGTTCCGTCCCCAACGAGTTCGGCCGGGTGGACCGTCACCGCCTGGCCAACCTCGAGGTGTTCGACGCCGGCGCCCAGCGTGCTGATCCGGCCGGCCACCTCGTGCCCCAGGACGAGCGGCGACTTCAGCGCCGCGGTACCTGACGCTCCGTGCCGCCAGTAGGACAGGTCGCTTCCGCAGATCCCGCCCCATTCGACGTCGATGACTACTTCCCCCGGCCCGGCCACCGGCTCCGGCCGGTCATCGATCCGCAGGTCGTTGGCGCCATGGACGACGACGGCTTTCATACCGCGTCCTCCAGCCGGACCATGTCGCGGCCACGGACCTCGGGGCCCACGGCGGCCGATACCAGGGTGATCAGCGAGTAGCCAATGAGCATGGCGGCCAGCGGCCACCAGTGTCCGGTGACGGCGGTGAGCGTAGCTGCAAGGATGGGGCCAATGGCCGTGGCCAGGATGCCGCCGATTTCCTTGGCGAGGGCCAGCTGGGTGAAGCGGGTGCGGGCACCGAAGAATTCGGCCATGGTCACGCTTTCCATGGCGAACAGGCCCAGCACGCCGAGGTTGAGTCCTATCACCATGGCCACGGTGATGACGGCTGGATTGCCACTGGTGATCATGAGCATCATCGGGATGGCGTACACGGCAGTCAGGGCGCTCAGCACAAGGTACAGCGGGCGGCGGCCGAAGCGGTCGCCCAGGAAGCCGACCACCGGGATGGTGATGAAGCCAAGCAGGGAGCCGTACATGATGGCGTTGGTGCCCACTGTTTTGTCGGCCAGCAGCACGGTGGCCAGGTAGCCCACCAGGAAGGTCTGCACCAGGCCGGAGTTGCCGGCCTGGCCGAAGCGCAGGCCGAGTGCGATCAGGAAGGACTTGCCCTTCTTCTGGTGCAGGGCGGCCTCGATGGTGCTGGTTCCGGCAAGTTCCGGGGCCTTGGCTGCCGCGGTCTTGATCTTGTCCTTGGTGAGGGCAACGCCGTCGACGACGTCGGCACGCTGTTCAAAGACGGGGCTTTCCTTGATGGAGCGACGGATCCAGACGGCAAAAAGCATGATCACGAAGCTGGCCAGGAATGGGATGCGCCAGCCCCAGCTCAGCAGGTCTTCCTGCGAAAGCGACGCCACGAGGATGGCCCACAGGGCCGAAGCGCCCAGGGTGCCCGAGTTGGTTCCCAGGCAGACCAGTGACGAGATAAGGCCACGACGGCGGGCCGAGGCGAACTCAGCGAGCATTACCGTTGCACCTGCGATTTCCGCTCCAGCGCCGAAGCCCTGGATGAGACGCAGCGCCACCAACAGGATGGGCGCCCAGATGCCGATCATGGCGTAGGTGGGGAGCACTCCGATCAGGGTGGTGGAGGCGCCCATCAGGGCAATGGTGATGTAGAGGACCTTCTTGCGGCCGATCCGGTCACCCATCCGGCCAAAGTAGACGGCGCCGAACAGGCGGGCCACGTAGCCCACCCCGTAGGTTGCCATCGCGGCGATGAGCCCGATAACGGGGCTGACGTCCGGGAAGAAGATCTTGTTGAAGACGATGGCTGCCGCCAAAGAGTACAGCTGGAAGTCCATGAATTCCATGGCGGTGCCCAGCCATCCAGAGACGGCCACTTTGGCCAGGTCCCGGGTGTTGGGAGTTTCGGCCTGGCTGCGGGTTGGCGGCGCAATGCTTTCGGTCATCAGTTGCTCCTTTGCAGGTGATGCTGTCGAAGGGGAGAGCGTTTGGAGGGATGTGGACAGCGGAAAAGCTGGGTCTGCCGGGCCTGTTCGATGGGGCAAGAGTGACCGGCAGCACGTCGATTTCAACTACCATACAAGCACTACCATTCTAGTGTGTCAACCGGCTAGACTGGTCCCATGGCAACGGACAAAAGAAGCGCTTCCCCCCGGCTTTCGGTGCGCGACCAGACGCTTGAAACACTCCGGCGCAGGATCATTTCGCTGCAGTTGCCGCCGGGCGAGCCGCTGTCCGAGAACGAACTGGCCCAGGAGCTGGGGGTCAGCCGGACTCCCGTGCGCGAAAGCCTCATCCTGCTTCGCGAGGAAGGGCTGGTCCAGGTGTTTCCGCAGATCGGCTCGTTTGTCTCCCTTGTCGACCTGGGGCGCGTCTCGGAAGCGCAGTTCGTCCGGGAAGCCATCGAGTGCGCCTCGCTGCGGGACCTCGCCGTTGACAGCGACGGCATCGCTGGACTGAGGAGCATCCTGCGGGCCCAGTCCGAGGCGGACGCCAAGGACGATGTGGAGGAATTCTTCCGCTTGGACGAAGACTTCCACCGCGAACTCCTGCGCCTTGCGGGACACGAATCGGCCTGGGCCGCGGTCAATTCCGCCAAGGCGCACCTGGACCGCGCGCGCCGGATGAGCCTGCTGGACACCCGGCCGGTGTCCACCCTGATCGAACAGCACACCGCCGTTGTCGATGCGCTGGAAGCCAACAACCTCCCGGACGCGGACAGCAGCCTGCGCCTCCATCTCCGGGCCGTGTTCGAGGATGTTCAGCGGATCCAGGAAGCAACGCCGGGACTGTTTTCCGACGGCGAAGCGCGCCGCCCGTCGCGGCGCAGCGTGGCACGCCTGGCCTGATGGCCCCTGGGCGGCAGGCCAGGCAGGAAACCCCGGCAGGGGCAACGTGCTGCTTTGTCAGCCCCTCTTGCTACGTTTGAGCCAGGCCGGGGAAACGTCCCGGGCCCGCGAACAGTTCGGGAGGCCCCGTGTTTCTGCTCGACTCTGCCGGCGCTGACGCCGGGTCCGCCGCCCCGCCGGACCTGGTGTTTTCGGCCAGCGACCTGGTGGCTGCATCCGAGTGTGAGTACCGCACGCTCCGGGTCCTGGACGAAAAACTGGGACGGACTCCCAAGCCGGAGTTCCCCGTCGACGAGATGCAAAAGCGCGCCGGTGAACTCGGTGACCGGCATGAGCGCACCGTCCTGGCCAGCCTGGTGGCGAAGTACGGCGAGTGGGATGCCAGCCGCGCGGCAGGCGTGTACTCGCTGGAGCGTGGCCCCGCCCTGCGCGGCGAGCTGCAGGCCCGGCACGCCGAAACCGAGCTCGCCCTCAGGTCCGGTGCCGACGTCGTCTTCCAGGCCACCTTCTTCGACGGGGAATTCCTCGGCTACGCGGATTTCCTGGTGAACGAGGCCGCCGGCACAGGCAACCCCGGCCGCTATGAGGTGTGGGACACCAAGCTTGCCCGGCATGCCAAGGTCGGGGCGCTCCTTCAGCTCGCCGCCTACGGCGACCAGCTCATCGGCATGGGACTGGAGCCCTCCCCCGTGGTCACGCTGGTGCTGGGCACCCGCGTCGGCGACGACTGGCTGCGGAGCACCCACTCGCTGGCGGACCTGCTGCCCGTGTTCCGGGAACGACGCCGGCGCTTCCGCCAGCTCACGGCCAACCACCGTGCCGCCGGGGCAGCGGTGCAGTGGCAACAGCCCGGCATCGTGCACTGCGGGCGATGCGATTACTGCGCTGAACAGGTCAAGCTGCACCGGGACCTGTTGATGGTGGCAGGCATGTCCGTTGTCCAGCGGCGGAAGCTTCACGCAGCCAAAATCACCACCATTGATGACCTGGCTGCCCTCCCCGCCGCCGAAGCAAAGAACTCCGTCGCACGGCTTCGTGCCCAGGCGCGGATGCAGCTGGGGCTGGAGCAGCCGTCAGGCTCGCGGACGTTCAGCAAGGACGGCCAGCCGCACACGGTAGCCTACACCGTGCTGCCGGACAACACGATCGGATCACTGCCCGCTCCGAGCCCTGGCGACATCTTCTTTGATTTTGAGGGCGACCCCCTCTGGCAGGACCCCGCCACCGGCGTCTGGGGCATCGAGTACCTCTTCGGCGTCATCGAAGCGCCCGCTGCGGGCGCCGACGGAGATCCTGTATTCCGGCCCTTCTGGGCACACTCCCGGTCCGGGGAACGTCGCGCCTTCCTGGACTTCCTGGAGTACGTGGAGAAGCGCCGGGCCCGGTACCCGGACATGCATGTCTACCACTACGCCCCCTACGAAAAGACGGCGCTCCGGAACCTGTCCCTCGCCCACCAGGCGGGCGAGGACACCGTGGACGACTGGCTCCGGCAGGGACTGCTGGTGGACCTGTACGCCACCGTGCGGCATTCCGTCCGCATCTCCGAAGCGTCGTACTCCATCAAGAAGCTCGAACCGCTTTACATGGGTGGCAACCTCAGGTCCGGGGACGTCAAGGACGCCGGCGCATCGGTGGTGGCCTATGCCGCCTACTGTGCCGCGCGGGACGAGGGGCGGAGGGCAGAAGCCGACACCATCCTGGCCTCGATTTCAGACTACAACCGCTACGACTGCCTTTCCACGCTGCGCCTTCGCGACTGGTTGCTGGAGGTGGGGCAGCAGGCCGGGTCCGCACCCGGCCATCCTGGCGGTGCCGCTCCCGCCGCCGACTTCCCCGACCGGTCCGCTGGACTTCCCGCGGGAGGGAAGGACGAGGCCGCGGCCGGCAGGGAAGAATCCCCGGAGCACGAAAGGCTGCGCCGGTTCCTTGCCGGACTGCCGGACAACCGGCCCTGGACCAATGATGAGCGCGCCATCGCCATGGTGGCGGCCGCCACCGGATACCACCGACGCGAACGCAAGCAGTTCTGGTGGCAGCACTTCGACCGGGTCGAGGCCCCGCTGGAGAGCTGGTCCGACCAGAGGAACGTGTTCGTGGTGTCATCCGCGGAAGTGGTTTCCGACTGGGCGTTGGCCAAGCCACGGGAACGGATGCGCACCCGCGTCCTGCGACTCCGCGGCACCATGACCGAGGGCTCGGATTTCCGTGCGGACTCCACCTGGTGCCGGCTGTACGACGCTCCGGGTCCCGATGGGACGAACCCGGAGGCCGCACCCGGAACCAGGTCCTACACGTTTGGCACCAGGATCAGCGGGCTCGAGGCGGCGCAGGACAGCCCGGAACAACTGGTCACTATCGCTGAACGGGAAACGCGGAAGGTTGCCGCATATCCCCATTTCCCCGTGGCGCTGACCGAGGACCAGCCGCTGGCAACGGCCAGCATCGAAGCCTCCATCACGGAGATTGCCCGCGCCGTAGGCGCTTCCGCACCGTCGCTGCCTGCGCAGCCGGGCGTGGACATCCTGCGCAAGCTGCCGCCGCGGTTCCGTTCCCTCCCGGGCCCGGCGGCCGTCCGGCACGGCGAGGACGGTGCCGCAGATTATGCCGGTGCCATCACCGGGTCGCTGCTGGACCTGGACCGCTCGTACCTGGCCGTCCAGGGACCTCCGGGGACGGGGAAGACCTACGTTGGCGCGCACGTCATCGGCCGGCTGGTGGCGAAAGGCTGGAAGATCGGGGTGGTGGCCCAGTCACACAACGTGGTGGAGAACCTGCTGTGCCGCGCCATCGAAACCGGCGGGGTGGACGCACAGCGGGTAGGCAAGAAACTGGCTGCACCCCACCCGGTTCCGTGGACCCTCACGGCGGAAGGCGATGTGGCGCGCCTGCTCTCCTCCCCCGGCGGCTGCCTGGTTGGCGGAACCGCATGGACCATGACCGGCAAGGAAGTTCCGCCCGGGTCCCTGGACCTCCTGGTCATCGATGAAGCCGGCCAGTTCTCGCTGGCCAACACCTTGGCCGTGAGCCGGGCGGGGACGCGGCTGCTCCTGCTGGGTGACCCCCAGCAACTCCCCCAAGTCACCCAGGGCGCCCATCCGGAACCCGTGGACGAGTCCGCCCTCGGCTGGCTCGCAGCGGGACACGCCACCCTTCCGGCCACCCTCGGCTACTTCCTGGCCGACACCTGGCGCATGCATCCGGAACTGTGCCGTGCGGTGTCAACCCTCAGCTACGAGGGGAAGCTGAAGTCTGCTCCTGCGGCATCCCAGCGGATACTTGAGGAGCTGCCTCCCGGTGTCGAGACAGTGTTCGTTGACCACAGCGGCAACGCCACGGCGTCCACGGAGGAAGCAGAGGAAGTGGTGCGCCAGGTCCGCCGCCACCTGGGGTTGAAGTGGAGGTGCGGCCCGGAGGTGGAGCCGCGCCCGCTGGAACAGCAGGACATGTTGGTGGTGGCTGCCTACAACGCGCAGGTCCACCTGATCCGCAGGCACCTGGCGGAGGCCGGTCTGCCGGAGGTCCGGGTAGGCACGGTGGACAAGTTCCAAGGCCAGGAGGCTCCGGTGGTGCTGGTGTCGATGGCCTGCTCGGCTGTGGCGGAGGCCCCGAGGGGCGCGGATTTCCTGCTCAACCGGAACCGGATTAATGTCGCGGTGTCCCGCGGGCAGTGGCGTGCCGTGATCATCCGGTCCCCTGAGCTCACCAGCTACATGCCGCACAAACCCGCGGCCCTCGAAGAGCTCGGGGCTTTCATCGGCCTCAGCCCGCGGAACCAGGACGGGGCCCGCGCAAAGCGGGATTAGTGTCAGCGGACGCGGAAGCCGCGGAAGCTGCCGCTGGCCTGCGACAGTGAGTCGTCCACCCGTTCCACCCGGCCGGGCGTCCGGTCGGAATTCAACCAGTCCAGGAGTTTCCGGACCTGCGGCCCGGGCCCCTCGGCAACAACGGATACCGAGCCGTCGTCGAGGTTCTTCACCTCACCAGACAACCCGAGCTCCTCCGCGGTGCCCATGGTCCAGTACCGGAAGCCGACACCCTGGACCATCCCGAACACCCGGGCCTCCAGGCGTACGGCCTCTTGGCCCGCGTCATCCCGGGGGCGTTCATGCCTGCCCATGCTGCTCCTCCTGGACCTTGCACCCCGCCCAACTGCGGTCGCTGGAACTGCGTGCTGGAACCTCCAGAACGGCAGTTGGCGCTACCCGGTTGGGCGGGAGGGCAACCCGTTAGTTGATGGTGATGTCGCGGGTGGCGTGGTTATAGCGGATGGTCACCGTGCCGCCGGCGTGGTGCAGTTCGTGGTTGGGGCCATCGAACGTGCCGAAGGCGCCGTAGTTCTCAGCCCAGGAACGGTTCAGGGCGATCTTGAACGTGTAGTACCCGGCCGGCAGTTCGGCGCTCTTCTTCCAGAGCTGTTCCAGGAAGTCGAACTCCATCTGGGCCTCGTCGTACTGCGGCGCCCAGTTCTCGGGGGCACCCAGGATGGTATTGAAGTCACCGGCCACGGCCACGGCCTCCGGCTGCGGCAGGGTCTCGACGTCCGCGTCCTCGAACGGCTCTGCCGGTGCGGATGACCCGGCAGGTGCAGTCCCGGCCTTGTCTTTGGCGGTGGACTTCTTGCGGACGGCCTTGACCACAGGCTCAACGGCGTCTTCGATGGCCTTGGCTGCCTTGCCCACGGCGGAGGCGGCCTTCTTGGCCGGAGCCTTCCTGGCAGCCTTCTTCGGGGCTTCCTCCTTGGCGGGGACCTCCAGCGTTGCTGCTGCAGCGGAGACCGGGCGGACAAAGCCCTCGGGAGCCGTGGGAACCGGGGTATCGGCGGGGACCGGCGTGCCGGCGTCGAGCGCCGCCGCGAAGGAGTCAGCGTCAGGGAAGGCCACCGTGGCGCGCATGCCGTCCTCGGTGATGGTCCAGCCCGAGCGGCCCTTGATCAGCCAGCCTGCCTTGACCAGCTTGGCCGTGGCCGAGGTGAGCGTCTTGTGCCCCCGCGGGATTCCGCCGCTGAGAAGTTCCGCCTCGTGCTCGTTGAACGGCACCCGGGCCGTCGCTTCCGCCAGCACCTGGCCGGCGTTCAGGGCATCGCCGGACCACACGCCTTCGGTCAGGACATCCAGCACGGTCTTGAGTCGAAGGTAGGTGTTCTCTGCGGTGGACTTGGCCATGATTCCCCTTATATAAAAGCGATCGGTCTTAGGCATCTTGCCAACTGCCCGTTAAATCGCGCGACTTTAATTGGTTAACTCTGCGTGTCGTGACCGACTGTGAAGCGGATTATGCCGCAAGTGAGGCTGAGGTCTCGGGTAAGGGCTGTCTGCATAACCCTTTAAGCGCCGGCATGGGTGCCGCACCGCACTCCCGGACACGCCTGCGGCACCAGTTTACCGGCCCCGCAGCCCGGCTGTTGCGCCCGACACAGCAGCCGTCAGTCGGACACTTCCCGGCCGTTCAGCTCGGCCAGCAGTTCCGCCTTCCGTTCCTCCGAAGCAAAGGAGGAATGGATGGAATTCGCGGCCAGCCGGGCCCTGTCGAAGTCGGAGAGGTCAAAGACGGCGGTGAGCTGGGTGAAGTTGTCGTCCACGTAGCCGCCGAAGTAGGCAGGGTCGTCGCTGTTCACGGAAACATTGAGTCCCGCGGCGAGCATCGCAGGTAGGGGATGGTCGGCCAGGGTGTCGACGGTCCGCAGGCGGACGTTGGACAACGGGCAGACCGTCAGGGGGATCCGTGCGTCCACGAGCCGCTCCACCAGGTCGGGGTCGTCCATGCAGCGGATGCCGTGGTCGATCCGCTCCACACCCAGGATGTCCAGGGCCTCCGTGATGTACGACGCCGGGCCCTCTTCCCCGGCGTGCGCCGTCAGCCGCAGCCCGGCCTCGCGCGCCTTCGCATAGAGCCGCTCAAACTTCGACGGCGGGTTCCCCACTTCGGCCGAGTCCAGGCCGATGGCGCCGATCGGCGCATCCATGGCCAGCAGGCGGTCCAGGACCTCCAGCGCGGAATCCTCGGGCAGGTCGCGCAGGAAGGCCGCGATCAGGATGGTGGAGATTCCGTAGTCCTGCTCCGATGTGGCAAGCACCGAGGCAACGCCCCTGACGCAGGCTTCGAGGGGAACGCCCCTTGATAGGTGGGCCTGCGGATCCATCATGATTTCCGCGTGCCGGACCCCGGCGGCGGCCGCCCGCTCCAGGTAGGCACGGGTCATGTCCGCAAAATCCTGCTCGGTTTGCAGCACGGCCATGTTGGCGTAGTAGAGGTCAAGGAAGGACTGGAGGTCCGTGAACTCATACTTTTCGCGGAGTTCATCCAGGCCCGAATACGGCAGGGCAATGCCGTTGCGCCGGGCCAGGTCAAAGATGAGCTCCGGCTGCAGCGTGCCCTCGATATGCAGGTGAAGTTCGGTCACCGGGAGGGGCTGGGCAGGGGCTGCGGGTTCCGCAGAATCCGTTTCGTTTTCGGGCATGGTGCTGCCGCCGGCAAAGTTGTCCATCCGGTCAGGATAGTGCCCCTCCCGGGTTTGTGCCTTCTGGGCAATCCGGGCGGATGCTTCCCCGCGGGACACGGGGCCCCGTGCACCACGGCGCCACGCCTGCCGGTATCCCGATTTGATAACACCCAAACGATGACCTAGCGTGAAATACATGCCCGCCAGGCGGGCTTTTTGATTGCCCGGTGCTGCCTTCACCAGAACTGCCCAGCGGCAGCAGCCGACAGTGACCTCTATTCGTCAGGGGCGGGCAGTGGCGCGACGATCTCCGGGGACGGAAGCAGCGCTGGTGGCCTTCAGGAGCATCACCATAATGAAAAACACCAAGTTCCGTACTGCCGCACGCCGCGGAGTCACCCTGGCCGCCGTCTCCGCGGCAGGTTTGGCCCTCTCAGCCACGGCGGCCAACGCAGCGACCCCCACGTCCACGTGGGATGCACTCGCGCAGTGCGAAAGCGGCGGCAACTGGTCCATCAACACGGGCAATGGCTTCTCCGGCGGCCTGCAGTTCACCTCCAGTACCTGGGCGGCCTACGGCGGCACCGGTTCCCCCGCCGAGGCCAGCCGTGAACAGCAGATCGCGGTGGCCGAGCGGGTCCAGGCTTCCCAGGGCTGGGGTGCCTGGCCGTCCTGCGCCTCACAGCTCGGCTTGAGCGGTGGCGGCGGAGCGCCGGTCCAGAGCGCACCAGTACAGAGCGCACCCGTCCAGGCTGCTCCCGCGCAAAGCATCCAGGTGCAGAGCGCGCCGGCCAAGCAGGCTCCGGCACCGCGGCACGCAACCTCGGTTCCCCTCAGCGGTGAGACCTACACCCTGCAGGCCGGCGATACCTTGAGCATCGTGGCCGACAAGCTGGGCATCCAGGGCGGCTGGCAGCACCTTGCCGACGCGAACCTGGATACCATTTCGGATCCGAACCTCGTCTTCGAGGGACAGGTTATCCAGCTTCCCGCGTAATGGTCGTTGACCGTATCCAGCGGCTTGGCCCGCTTCCGCCTTGCAAAGGCGACACAGACAGGTCGGCGATAGACAAATTCCGTTGACCAAAAGACGACGCCGGCACACCCCCACGAGGGATGTGCCGGCGTCGTTCTTTAATTCCTTCTTTCCTGCCGCAGGAAGCGGCCAGGGCAGGGATATCAGCTGGCGTGCAGCTCCCGGACGATCCGCACCTTCCATGCGGATTCATCGCTGGTGTCCAGCAGCGCGACGGTGCCGTGCGCAAGGTTCAGGGCGACCCGCTTTACGGCGAGCAGCTCAAGGTAGAGGTGCTCGTTCATCCGGCTGGGGGTGTCGATCATGTACTTCACGGCGTCCCGGACCTTGCGGTAGTTGGCGCTGCGTTCGCGGTGCATGTGCAGTTCAAGGGCGGACCGCTGCTTGAGCCGCGGCTCGTGCCGGTTGAGCAGCGTGACGGCGGTGTGCACGGCGACGACGAGCGTGAGCGAAACACCGTAGATCCACCAGCCGCTGGAGAGCAGGAAGAGCGGCAGGTTGCCGATGGCCACGAGCGCGATCACCACCCGGAGGGCAGCAATGCGGCGGACCGTCCTGGCGACGGTAGCCATGCCGTCGCGGAAGCGGTGCTGGTCCTTCCGGGCCGCGGCAGGATCGATGGTGAACTCGTCAAGAACCAGGATTCCCTGGGCTTCAGGGCCCAGCATCTGCCCGTACCGGGGCAGGGCAGCGGGGACATGGTCGACGGCTTTGTCAGGTGTAGATGTCATGAGAGAGCTTCCAAAACGCGGGGGTGGTTGCGGTGATCTTAGTGGTTTAACCTGGGAGCCGTATGTATGCGTCCACTATTTGGACAGCACCCGGTGCCGTGCGTGGTCCCGCGCACTGTAATTGGAACATCCGCCGCATGCCGTCAGACTGAATAGATGCAAACCTTCCTCCCGTACCCTGACTTCCGCCAAAGCGCCAAAGCCCTGGACACAGCACGGCTGGGCAAGCAGCGGGTTGAAGCGCTGCAGACCCTCCGCGCCCTGGTGATTCCCGGCTATGGGTGGCAGACGCACCCTGCGATCCGCATGTGGATGGGCCACGTGCCCGCGCTCACCATGTATGGGCTGGCCATGGTGGATGAATGGATCGAACGGGGCCACCCCGACAACACCCGGGCGAACATCGCCGAGTTCGCCCCGCAGGCTGCCCACCCCGACTATGCCGCGAAGATTGTCATGCCGCCGTGGCTCGGGGATCCCGACTTCCACCTCAGCCACCGGTCCAAGCTGGTCCACAAGGAACCCAAGTTCTACACGTCTGTCTTTACGGATGCGATTCCAGACATGGACTATGTCTGGCCGGAGCCGCGCCATGAGTTTCTCCCGCAGGAGCCTGAGGGAGACATCCTGTGGATCCTGCGGGAGCCGTACGACGAGGTCGATCCCCAGTCGCTCAACACGGTGGCGCTGCCACCGGTGAACCGCAAGGCTGCCGAGGCGGCAGCCATGGCCGGCGGGGATGACGGGTACTCCCCCGTTTATGTGGACGACGGGTCCCGACGTCCTTCCCGCGCCCCGAAGAAGGCGCCCCCGAAGCCGCAGGCAAAGAAGCCCACCCGCAAGCGGCTTGCGCAGGAAGAGGCTTTCCGGACCCTTCCCGGAAAGACGCCCGTGGCGGTCCCCTTCGAGAACGGGTCCAGGTTCGCATTGGGACACGTCGTGGGCCGTCCCATCACCCTTGATGATGGCCGGTTCGGCAGGAACTTCGACGTCCTGGAGATCATCGACCGTTCTGCGTTCGCCTACCCCGCCCTCCTGCAGGACCCGCGCGTTTTCTTCCCGGTGGAGGCACCGTAGCCAATGACGATTCTTATGGCGGGCTGCGGTGACCTGGGCACCGAGGCAGGGCTCCGTTTCGCTGCTTTGGGCCACAGGGTCGTGGGCTGGCGCCGGACCCCCGGAAGACTGCCGGCGGCCATCGAAGGCGCCGCGGCAGACCTGGGATCGCCGGACCTGCCGCCAGTCCCGGCGGACACCACCGCCGTCGTCATCGCTGTCGCTGCCGACTCCCCTACCGAGGAGGCGTACCGGGCAGCGTATGTAGACGGGGTGGCCCATGTCCTCGACGCGCTGGAGCGCGACAAGGTGACGCCGGACAGGATCCTGTTCGTGTCCTCGACGGCGGTCTACGGGGACGCAGGCGGGGGCTGGGTGGATGAATCCACTAAGCCCGAACCCGGCGGCTTCTCGGGGCGGGTGCTGCTGGAGGCGGAAGACCTGCTGCAGGCCCGGCTCGCCGGAACCGGCACTTCCAGCACCTCGCTGCGGCTTGGCGGCATCTACGGGCCGGGCCGGACCCGGCTGATCGACCAGGTGCGGACGCAGTCCGCGGTCATCCCCAGCGACGTGCGCTACACCAACCGCATCCACCGCGACGACGCCGCGGCCGCCATCGTCCATCTGGCCACGATGGAAGCAGCACCTGCGCCTGTCTACGTGGGTGTGGACAACGATCCCGCAGACCTGGGGGCGGTATTGCGGTTCCTTGCGGCGGAACTGGGGCAGCCTTCGCCCCCGGTTGGCGACGCAGGCCCGGCCCGCGGAGGCAACAAGCGCTGCAGCAACCGCCTCCTGGGCAGCACCGGATTCACCTTCACGTTTCCCACCTTTCGGGAAGGGTACAGGGACGTTATCGCGGGGAACGGCGTCCGGCATCCATAACCGGCGCGGCCGTTCCCTGGTCACTGCCAGGCCGGCCGCGGCACGCCTGGCCCGAGTTGAGGCAGGGCATGGAGTTTCGGGAGATCATTGAGGCAGTCGGGCAGCTGGTCGATTTCGCGGGCGTTGCCGTCATGGTGGTCGGGGCCGTGGTGTCCCTCCCGCTGGCATTCCGCGGCCACCAGCCGCGGCAGCTGCCGCCCGGAGCAGGCAGACTGGGTTTCTACCGGTCTTACCGCCAATTGCTGGGACGGTCCATCCTCCTTGGCCTGGAACTGCTGGTCGCTGCCGATATCATCCGGACCGTTGCCGTCACGCCGACGTTCGAAAGCGTCGGGGTGCTGGCCATCATCGTGCTGATCAGGACATTCCTCAGCTTTTCTTTGGAACTGGAAATCACCGGCCGCTGGCCGTGGCAGAAGGACCCGGCTTCCGGCGCCGCCGCCCCCGCGGGGTAAGGTCCTGCCCGTCCGTTAGGCTTCAGCCATGACCGAATCCACCCGCGCCAAGGCATCCGAGTTGCTCCGCCTGCACGAGGCACCTGAGATCCTTCAGGTGGTCAATGTGTGGGACGTGGTAACCGCCAAAGTCATCACGGATGTGCCGGGCACCGCCGCCCTGGCCACCGCCAGCCACTCCATCGCTGCGACACTGGGCTACGACGACGGCGAGAACATCCCTGTTGGCGAGATGGTCGGCTTTGTGGGCCGCATCGCCGCTGCGACCCAGCTGCCGGTCAGCGCCGACCTCGAGTCGGGGTACGGAAACCCGGGCGAAACGGTAAGGCGGGCGATTGGAGTCGGCGTCGTCGGAGCGAACATCGAGGACCAGATGCGGCCGCTCGCAGATGCTGTCAACCAGATGTCGGCAGCAGTGCATGCAGGCGCCACCGAGGGAATCGACTTCGTTCTGAATGCCCGGACGGACGCCTTCCTCAAGGCCGGGGACCGGAACCGCGACGAGGTTGTTGCGGATGCCATAGCCCGTGGCAGGGCGTTCCTGGACGTCGGCGCCACCACCGTTTTCGTCCCCGGGCTGCTGGACGAGGCCACCGTCACCGCCTTGGTGGAGGGGATCGGCTGGAACAAGGTCTCGGTCATCAACGTGCCCGGCTCCCTGCCGCCGGCCAGGCTCCAGGAACTGGGCGTCGCCCGCATCTCATACGGACCGTGGACCCAGCGGGTGGCCCTGACGGCACTGGCGGACACGGCGGCAAGCCTTCTTGCCGGCGGCCAGCTTCCGGAGAACGCGCGTCCGCTGAACTAAGAGCTTCAACAGCCGTGCGCCAGAAGCCCGGTGATCCGGCCAAGCGAAGGAGTGGAAAGCCGTGAAGGCAAACTCGAATGCCGCCGAAATCTGGCCGCGGCCACCCGGACTGCCCTCGCCGGTGTTTTCTGACCAACGCTGGCTGGACGCCATCTTCCTCCACTGGCGCATTCAGGAGTCAGTGGCGGCGCGATACATGCCGGCCGGGGTCCGGCCGGACGTGTTCGACGGGAGTTCCTGGGTCGGGCTCATCGGTTTCCGCATGGAACAAGCCGGACTTGGGCACGGCCCGGGCATTCCGTACCTGGGCAGCTTCAACGAGGTCAACGTGCGGCTCTACTCACGCGGACCGGACGGAACCCGCGGCGTGGTGTTCCTCAGCCTCGACGCCAACCGGCTCCCCGTGGTCCTGGCAACCAGGGCGGCCGGAATACCCTACGTCTGGTCACGCATCCGGCACTGGCCGCCCTTTCCCGGTGGAGACGGCGACCTGCAGCAACCCGATTCAAGCGGACTCACCCTTGCCCGCAGCCTTGGGGATTTTCCCTTGGGCTACTCGGTGCGACGGTTCGGCCGCACTGCCGCCGGCAGCACCTTCGCCGTGGTTCCGCGCCTCGACACGGCAGCCGCTGACCCGTTGTCAGTCTTCCTGACTGCCAGGTTCGGCATGCACGGCCACTTCCTCGGAAGAACCGCCTACATTCCCAACACGCACAATCCGTGGCCCCTGTTTGCCGCGGACGTCCACCAGTTCTCCGATGGGCTGGTGGGGGCGGCAGGAATCAGCGTCAGTGGACCGCCCGAGTCAGTCCTTTACTCCCCGGGCGTTCGGACAAGGTTCGGCCGGCCCCGCCTGGTGAACACTGCCGGCTAGAAGCCGGTGTCCTGCACGTCCTGCCAGCCCTGGCCTTCGCTGAAGGTGCTCACCAGGGTGCCAACGCCCGCCTGCAGGGAGTTGGACGGATCGTAGTACAGGGACGCTTCGGCGGCGCGGCTGTGGGAGATCAGCTGCTCCGCCTCAAGCTTCGCCTCGGGCACGGTGGCGCCCACAATGCCCGTGCGGGCCGGAAGGGCAGGAGTATGCACGACGTCGGCCCCGGTCTGGGTCAGCGGGATGGTGGCGCCGGAGTTGATCTCGTCGTGCGGGAACTCGAATTCGGCATCGCCGGGGGCGGCAGGAACGGTGTACTCCAGGAAATACGTCATACTCCA
Source organism: Pseudarthrobacter phenanthrenivorans (assembly GCF_000813845.1). Taxonomy (GTDB): domain Bacteria; phylum Actinomycetota; class Actinomycetes; order Actinomycetales; family Micrococcaceae; genus Arthrobacter; species Arthrobacter phenanthrenivorans_B. The sequence goes on along the minus strand of NZ_JWTB01000014.1, from coordinate 156,849 downwards.
CCCTTGCAGAAAACCCGTCCCGGCCAAAAGACCCGCCGGCTTCCCTTCCGGACTCCAGTACTGCCCTGGCTACTTTCCCAGCCCGGCCTTCCGCAGCGCCTCGGCCATCGCCGTGTTGACGGGCTGGGGTTTTGGAGCCGGCCGGCCACCGCCAGCCGCCCCCGGCCCGGGCCTTGCGGACTGTTGGCGGTCCGGGCGTCCGCCCCGCTCGCTCTTGCCGCCCCGGTCGGGCTTGCCGGCTGGCTCCGCCCTTCCGGTACGCTCCGCCTTTCCGCTACGCTCCGTCTTCCCGGCGCCTGGGCCGCGAGGCCCTGAACCTGCACCGCCGCCCGCCGGTTCGTCGTCGAGCCTCAAGGTCAGCGAGATCCGCTTGCGCTCCGGATCGGCCTCCAGCACCTTGACGCGGACAACCTGGCCGGACTTGACCACTTCGCGCGGGTCCGAGACAAAGTGGTTTGCAAGGGCAGAGACGTGGACCAGCCCGTCCTGGTGGACTCCCACGTCCACGAACGCGCCGAACGCCGCCACGTTGGTCACGGTGCCCTCGAGGATCATGCCGGGCACCAGGTCCGAGATTTTTTCAACCCCTTCGGAGAAGGTTGCGGCGGCGAAGGCGGGCCGGGGATCACGCCCGGGCTTGTCCAGTTCGGCGAGGATGTCCCGGACGGTGGGCAGCCCGAAGGTGTCGTCAACGAACTTCTGCGGGTCCAGGGACGACGCCGGCGCCGAGCCCGCGGCAACCAGGATCTTCCGGGCCACAGCGTAGGCTTCCGGGTGCACGCTCGAGGCGTCCAGCGGTTCCGCTCCCCCGGTAATCCTTAGGAAGCCGGCACACTGCTCGAACGCCTTGGCGCCCAGGCGGGGCACCTTCTTGAGGTCGGTGCGCCTGGTGAAGGGGCCGTGCTCGTTCCGGTAGGCCACGATATTTTCACTCAGCAAGGGTCCGACGCCGGCCACCCGGCTGAGCAGCGCCGGCGATGCGGTGTTCACGTCGACTCCCACGGCGTTCACGCAGTCCTCCACCACTGCATCCAGGCTGCGGTCGAGTTTCGACGCCGTCACGTCGTGCTGGTACTGGCCCACGCCGATGGACTTGGGGTCGATCTTGACGAGTTCGGCCAGTGGATCCTGCAGGCGGCGGGCGATGGAGACCGCGCCACGCAGCGACACGTCCATGCCCGGCAGCTCGGCGGCGGCGAGCGCCGAGGCGGAGTACACCGACGCGCCGGCCTCGGACACCACGAGTTTCTGCGGTTTCCGGTCCACTTCCGGCAGGAGCTTGATCAATTCGGCGGCCAGCTTGTCCGTCTCCCGTGACGCGGTTCCGTTGCCGATGGCCACCAGTTCGACGGCGTGCTGCCGGGCCAACCGGACCAGGGTGGCCAGGGCTTCGTCCCACTTCCGCGCCGGAGCATGCGGGTAGACGGTGTCTGTGGCCACCACCTTGCCGGTGCCGTCCACCACCGCGACTTTGACGCCGGTCCGCAGCCCGGGGTCAAGGCCCAGGGTGGGCCGGTTGCCGGCGGGAGCGGCCAGCAGGACATCCCTGAGGTTGGCGGCGAACACGCGGACCGCCTCGTCCTCCGCTGCGGCGAACAGCCTGGCCCGCAGGTCAGAGGTGAGGCGGGCCAGGACGCGCGAGCGCCACGCCGCCTGTGCCGTCTGCATCAGCCAGGCGTCGGCTGGCCGTCCGCGGTCGGCGACGCCGAGGAACCTGGCCACCGCTGACTCGTAGCGGGCGCGGGCGGCGGTGAGGGCGGCGTCGTCCGACGGATCGGCTTCGGCGAGGTCCAGCTCAAGGATGCCGTCCTTCTCGCCGCGGAAGAGGGCCAGCACGCGGTGGGACGGCATGCGGTCCGGCGCCTGGGCGAACTGGAAGTAGTCCGCAAACTTCTGGCCTTCCGCTTCCTTGCCCTTCTTGACGCGGGAGACCATGCGGCCCTGCGTCCACATCCGGTCCCGCAGGGTGGCGGCGAGGTCCGGATCCTGCGCCACGCGCTCAACCAGGATGGCACGGGCGCCGGCGAGCGCGGCGGCAGTGTCACCGATGGAGTGCGCGGTGTCCAGGTACTTGGCGGCCTCCCGTTCGGGGTCCAGGTCCGGCCGCTTCAGGAGCGTCTCCGCGAGCGGCTCCAGCCCGGCTTCCCTGGCGATCTGGGCCTTGGTCCGGCGCTTGGACTTGAACGGGAGGTAGATGTCTTCAAGCCGGGACTTGGTGTCGGCAGCCAGGATGGCATTGCGCAGTTCCGGTGTCAGCTGGCCCTGGGCATCGATCGCTTCAAGGACGGCACGACGGCGGTCGGCCAGTTCGCGGAGGTAGCGGAGCCGCTCCTCCAGGTCACGAAGCTGTGTGTCGTCCAGCGTCCCGGTGGCTTCCTTGCGGTACCGGGCGATGAACGGAACCGTCGAGCCGCCGTCGAGCAGGCCAACTGCTGCCTTCACCTGCCAGGGTCTCACGCCAAGCTCGGCAGCGATCTGGGCGTGGACCGCGTCCTCCCCTGATGCGCCGGAGGGGAGGGAAGCGGGGGACGGTGCAGGCTGTTGGGTCACCTGAACATCTTGCCCTACAGGCCTTCCCGGCTCCACCGGAGGCGGGGGCGCCGGGAGCGCAGCAGGGCGGGGAGGTATTCCGTTGGGGCCATCAAAGTGCTGTAGTGGACATGCCGTTACCGGCGCCGATGCTCAAGGAAGAGGCCGTCATGCGTGAATTGCTTATGGTGTTCCAGGAGGGGTTCGACGACGCCAACATCACCGTGACCGTCAACGGCAAGGAGGTGCGCAGGGATCTTGGCGTGTCCACCAACCCATTGCTCGGCATCGCCACCGAGGTGTCCGTGGAATTGCCGGCGAAGGGCGCGCAGGTGGGGGTAGAGGTCACCAACCGTGGTTTGAAGGCCATCACCAAGGTCAGCGGACGGCCCAAGAGCGTGCTGGTGTCCATCGAGGACGGGCGGCTGCTCATGAAGGAAGGCACCGGCCGTGAAGCCGTGCTTTAGGCCGTTCCAGGGGCTGGAAAAGTGCCTATGGTAAGAGTCCATTCGATGGAGTATCATCTGATCACCGCCGGCTTCCGCTGGAGTCCGGCGGGCCAATATAAGTCTTCAGCCGGGGGTCGTCGGATGGCCTCCCGGCATTGCTGACCGGGACCAGCACCCCGGACAGCCAGCGACGGCGGCACCCTCGGTGGGTGCCGCCGTCGTCGTCTGTTGCGTCGTGGCCGACGCGCCGTTTAGCCCTGGTAGGCCGGGTAATCCGTGTAGCCGGTGGCGCCCTCGGCGTAGAAGGTGGATGCGTCGGGCTCGTTGAGCGGAAGGCTTTCCTTCCAGCGGCGGGCAAGGTCCGGGTTCGCGATGGCGGGGCGGCCGACCACAACTGCGTCCGCGTGTCCTTCGGACACGAGGTTTACGGCTTCTTCGCGCGTGGTGACGACGCCAAAGCCCGTGTTGACCAGGAAGGTGCCGCCGAACCGTGTGCGGAGATCCTGGACGAGGTCGCCGGTGGGTTCGTGGTGCAGGATGCTCAGGTAGGCCAGGTTGAGCGGCGCGATGCTGTCCACCAGGACTTCGTAGGTGGCACGGACGTCCGCGGCGTCGGTCTCGGCGATGCCCTGGACATTGTGTTCGGGCGAGATGCGCAGGCCTACGCGGTTGGCCCCAAGGGCTGCCACCACGGCGTTTACGGTTTCGATGACAAAGCGTGCCCGGTTCTCCGGCGATCCACCGTAGCTGTCAGTCCGAATGTTGGAGTTCGGGGCGAGGAATTCGTGCAGGAGGTAGCCGTTGGCTGAGTGCAGTTCCACGCCGTCGAATCCTGCCTCGATAGCGTTCAGCGAGGCGTTGACGATCTCCTGGATGACCATGGGAAGTTCGTCGGTGGTCAGGGCCTCGGGCACGGGGTAAGGCTGCTTGCCTGCGGGAGTCCGGACAACGCCATCGATGGCCACGGCGCTGGGGGCGACGATCGGCAGGCCGCCGGTAATGTCCGAATGGGAAACGCGGCCGCCGTGCATTATTTGCGCGAACATGCGGCCGCCTTCGGCGTGTACGGCATCCGTGACCTTCTTCCAGGCGGCGACCTGCTCTTCGGTGACGATGCCGGGCTGGCCGGGGTACGCCTGCCCTGCAGGTGTGGGGTAGATCCCTTCGCTGACGATGAGCCCCAGGGAAGCGCGCTGGCGGTAGTGCTCGACGACGAGCGGACCGGGGATGCCCTTCTCACCCGCGCGGAGACGGGTGAGGGGTGCCATCACCAGCCGGTTGGGGAGTTCCAGTTCGCCGAGGGTGAGTGGGGAAAACAGCATGCGCAGTTCCTTTCGAAGGCTGAAGACGTACTGTCTGTGCCAACTGTGGGGCGCGTGCAACTATTCCTCGTTGGTCCCGGTGGGATGCGGATCACATCCTGCCGCCGTTGTCCTGGGGTCACCGTACAGCGCCTGGACACCCTTGGCCTTGGGGATTGGTGGTGCAGTCGTCGGCGTAGTTGCGGGTGAGGGACCGCCAGACGCTGATGGTCTGCGGCGGGGAAGTGAACTGGCCCTGACCAGGGATGGGCAGCGGTGGTCCGGCATTCACGGAGTAGGTGCCCTGGAAAGAGGTGGTCAGGACAACCCGGAAATCCCCGGTGGATGCATAGGCGTGGCTGGTCCGGGTCTTTTCGCCCCACCGGTCCTGCGGCAAGGCACCGCCCATGGACGGCTGGGGACCAAAGACGGTGCCGTCGCCGTAGTTCCACGTGTACTGCACGGGTGTGGCCACCACGTGGACCTGCTGGCCGAACATGGTGACATCGAACTGCTGTTCAGCTGCGTCGGCATAGAAGTTGGTTTCGGCGCCGCGCAGGGTGTTCGGGCTGGGCTGCGCCACAACTTTGCCGGCATTGACCGGAAGATTCTGGAATTGGCGCTGGATGTCCGCGGCGATCCGGGGCAGCAGATCCTCCGGCTTGGGGTCGTAAAGGCACGTTGGTCCGGAGTGATGTGCCCAGACCGCGCCCGGGACACCCCTGGGCCGCGACAGCCACATCACGGGAATACCCTTGGCGCCGTCCTCCCGGTCCTTGCAGTCGAGCTGGCGCGCGAGGCAAGGTGTGTCGAAGTCACCGCCGCCGAGATGGCACTGGAGTTCGTACTTGTACTCGTTGGGGTCGGTAGGCGGATCGCTGGGGTCCAACTGAACAAACTCGTTACGTTCTGCGTCCCAAGTATGCCCCGCCATAGTTAGTCCTGGCGCCCAAGAACCTCCAAATTCTGGATCGTCTCCGCTACCCGCTTGCGCTGGCCAAGCAGGAAGCCCGATAACTAGGACCGCTACGAAAAGGACGGAGAGCCAGCGTGGGACGGACATGACTATCCGACTATGTTTCCGAGCTCAACAACTGACCAGCTACCAGCACGGTAGCTCAGGGCGAGCAAATTCCCTTGGTCAGGCGCTTGAGGGTCTGTCCTAGCCACAGTCCCGTCAGCTCGCATGTAGGACAGCGGCTCTTGGCGAACCTGAACTGCAACTTGGTACGTGCCGTTCTCAGCTTTGTTGAAAGTTGTATCTGCGACGGGTGTAGACACCTTCCCACCGACCAACCAACGCCCCTCCGAGTGCCAGTCCTTGATAACTTTGCTGACCTTTTGGCACGCGTCACAGGGAATAGGTGAAATGTCCTCAAACAGAGAGGTATCCCCCGTCTCATAGGAATAGCTCAAAACACTAAACCAATATTTTGAATACGCAATAGCACCTTCCTTCGTCTCCGTCTTGGCCACCTCCGGCATTACCGGGACCGGCACGTTCTGGGCGGGGCCGGTGGCGTCGGCGGGCTTGTAGACGGCGCTCGGGGTGGGAGTGGGGGTCGGAGTCCCGGTGGCTGTGGGCGTCTCGGCAGCCACAGCGGATGAACTTCCACCATTCCCGGGAGAGTCCCCCGAATTACAGCCGGCCATACCCAGGGAGAGACCAACAATAAGGGCTGCAGCACCGGACCGCGCACTGCGGGACGAAAGAAAGTTCTGTGATGTCATGGGCCGCTATTCCCCCAGTAGTTTCAAGACGGCTTGCTCCGAACAGTGACTTAAGGGTAGCCCAGGTCACAATAGGGCGATCAAACTTATCCACAGGCATTTCCCCGTCCCGGTTTTACCATCGGGAACGCGACAGAAGAAGTCACAAAGGAAGCCGGCACACCGACGTGCACCGGCTTCCTAATTTCCATAAACGGGAAAAGCTTGAATGGCTACTTCTGGCCTGGCAGCACCAACTCCCCTGTCTTGTCCGTCGATAAGGCGAGCGATGAGACATACTGGGGACCGCCGTCGGGCGCGTCCTGGGCCGAGCGCACCATGTCCGGCCGTTCAAACTCCAAACCCGTCACGTGGCACCGGAGCCTAGCGTCGCTGGGGTTCCCGTCGGCGTCGAACATCGGCAGGTCGATCCCGTCGTCAAGCCGCCGAAGGTAGTACCGCCCACGGGTCAGGACGGCAAGGGCCGGCGGCAGGACCAGGGCCAGTCCCACGGCGAAAATGGGCGAATAGGGCTGGATGGCAGCACCAAACGCCCCGAAGAACACCGCGATGGAAACCCCGGCGGACACCAGCATGGACACGAAACCCACCGGGTTCACCGCATAGAGCATGCCGCGGCGGAACTCAGGCACCTTGGGGGAAATCTTGAGCAGGTACTTGTTGATGGCAATATCGGACGCCACCGTAACCACCCACGCCATGGCGCAGTTGGCGTAGAAACCCAGGATGGTGTTGAGGAAGTCGAACATGTTGGCTTCCATCAGGACCAGGGCAATCAGCAGGTTCACCACCACGAACACCATCCGGCCGGGGTAGGTCTTGGTGATACGGGTAAAGGAGTTGGTCCACGCCAACGAGCCGGAGTAGGCATTGGTGACGTTGATCTTGATCTGCGAAATGACCACCAGCACCACGGCCAGCGTCATGGCAAGCCAAGCCGGCATCATCTCCTGGTAGACGCCCAGGAACTGGTGCACCGGCTCATTCGCAGTGGCTGACGCAGCGGGATCGAGGGTGGCAATCAGGTAGATGGCGATGAACAGCCCCACGATCTGCTTGATCGCGCCAAAGATCACCCAGCCCGGTCCGGCAAGGATCACGGCCCGCCACCAGGCAGCCCGGTTGGCGTCGGTGCGCGGCGGCATGAACCGGAGGTAGTCGATCTGCTCGGCAATCTGCGCCATCAAGGACAGGCACACCCCGGCGGCGAGCATCACGGACGCCAGGTTCGGCCCGCCGTCACCGGAAGCGCCCGTGTAGGCGAAGAAGCTGTCGATGCTCCCGGGATGCGAAACCAGCAGATATCCCACCGGAACCACCATCAGCAGCAGCCACAGCGGAGTAGTCCACACCTGCAGCTTGGCCAGCGTGTTCATCCCGTAGATCACCAGCGGGATGATGATCACCGTGGACGCGGCGTACCCAAGCCACTGCGGGACGCCCAGCCCCAGCTCCAGCCCCTGCGCCATGATGGAGCCCTCGAGCGCAAAGAAGATAAACGTGAAAGTTGCGAAGATGACGTTGGTGACCACCGACCCGTAGTAGCCGAAGCCCGAGCCGCGGGTGATCAGGTCGAGGTCGATGTTGTAGCGGGCCGCGTAGTACGCCAGGGGAAATCCCGTGGCGAAGATGACGACGGCGGCCACCAGGATTCCGAGGATCGCGTTGACCGTGCCGTACGAGATGCCGATGTTGGCCCCGATGGAGAAGTCGGCCAGGTAGGCGATGCCGCCCAGCGCGCTGGTGGCCACTACTCCGGCGCTCCATTTCCGGTAGGAGCGCGGCGCGAACCTTAGCGTGTAATCCTCAAGGCTTTCCTTGGTGGCGTTGAGCGCGGCGGTGTTGCCCGCCGCGGCAGAAGCGGGAGAACGCCCGACGGCGGGGCCACCGGCGGGTGCCGCCCGTTCCAGTAATTGCGGGGTATCCAGGTCCTGGCTCATATGCTGCCTCTTTCAGTGGAAGGGGAAGATCTCGAACCGACGGTAGCCAGCGGAAACGACAGCTCGGTCACGCCACTGTTTCAAGGGCGTTAAGCATTGACCGAATGTGTCAACAAAGCCTTCGGGCGTCCCTTGTGGACAGCCGACAAAAAACGCCGGCGGCAGTGGAACTAGCGTCGGAAAGAGAAATCCCGGCGAACCAAAGGACAGCGATGACAACCTCTCTTCGACCGCAGGACCGATCCATCCTGGAAAATGCGCGGCGGCAGGTCCTGGACCAAGGTGTGGGTCTGGCCGAAGAACAGCTGCTGGACGTCCTCCGCCTCCCCGACGACGTGCTCCCGGACATCCTGGAACTGGCCCACCAGGTCCGGCTGCGGCACTGCGGTGACGAGGTGGAGGTGGAGGGCATCATCTCGATCAAGACCGGCGGTTGCCCCGAGGACTGCCACTTCTGCAGCCAGTCCGGGGTCTTCGACTCCCCCGTGCGCGGCGTCTGGCTCGACATCCCGGAACTGGTCAGGGCCGCCAAGGAAACCGCCGCCGCCGGTGCCACCGAGTTCTGCATCGTCGCCGCTGTCCGGGGGCCGGACATCAAACTCATGAACCAGGTCAAGTTCGCCATCGACCGCATCAGGCAGGAAGTGGACATCAACATCGCCTGTTCCCTGGGTATGCTCACCCGGCGCCAGGTGGACCAGCTGGCTTCCTGGGGCGTCCACCGCTACAACCACAACCTGGAGACCGCCCGCAGCTACTTCCCGCAGGTAGTCACCACCCACACCTATGAGGAACGGCTGGAAACCTGCGCCATGGTCAAGGACGCCGGCATGGAACTGTGCTGCGGCGCCCTGATCGGCATGGGCGAAAGCCTGGAGCAGCGCGCCGAACTCGCCGCCCAGCTTGCGGCACTGGAACCGCACGAGGTTCCGCTGAACTTCCTCAATCCGCGGCCGGGCACACCCCTGCAGGACCAGCCGATCATGAATGGAAAAGACGCCCTGCGGGCCATTGCCGCCTTCCGGCTGGCGATGCCCCGCACCGTGCTGCGCTACGCCGGCGGCCGGGAGCTCACCCTCGGGGACCTCGGCACCCGCGACGGCTTGCTGGGTGGCATCAACGCCGTCATCGTCGGCAACTACCTCACCACCCTGGGCCGCCCCGCCACGGCCGACCTGAACCTGCTGGTGGACCTGAACATGCCCATCAAGGAACTGCAGAAGACGCTGTGAGCACCTCCTCCCCGCCTCCGGCGGCACCCGCCCCATTCTGCGAACTCTGCGGCCTTCCCGTGGAGCCGCCCACCCGGCAGGAGGGCGCCCACCAGGAGGACAGGCACGACGGCGGCCACGCACCGGCGTCGTACCTTCACTCCAGGTGCGCTGACCTTCTCCAGCTGGAACCTCCGCGCTTCTGCGCCGCCTGCGGCCGCAGGCTGAAAGTCCAGGTCTCCCCGATGGGCTGGTGGGCCAGCTGCAGCCGGCACGGAGTAAACGGGCCGTAAAGGGGCCTTCCGGCCTCTGGTGCCTTCCGGTCCGGCTGGGAAGAATGGCCGCATGATGTTTGAACATGCAGACGGCAATCCCGTCCTGGAACTCGACGATGAGCAGTCGTGGCGCCTCCTGGCCGCCACCCAACATGGCCGCCTGGTGGTTTCCGTCGCGGGGGAACCAGACATCTTCCCGGTGAACTACGTGACCTCACACCGGAAGCTTTACCTGCGCACAGCGCCCGGGAACAAGCTCGCGCAACTGACCATCAACGAGCGCGTGCTGTTCGAAACCGACGGCATCCTGTCCCAGGAAGCCTGGTCCGTCATTCTTCGGGGCACGGCACGGGTCCTCAGCAACTCCGATGAGCTCGCCGCCATCGAAGGGCTCGGCCTGAAGACCTGGGTGCCCACCCTTAAGGACTTCTACGTGGAGATCGAGCCGACGTCGGTCAGCGGCCGGCACTTCGTGTTCGGCGAACAACCGGAGCGGGAGATCTAGGCGCTCCTAGACTGGAGGAATGCCGGACAATTCCAGCGCGGAGAAGGCCACCGCTGACAAGCTGACCCCCGAGCAGCGCAGCTGGAACATGTCCCGGATCCGCGGCAAGAACACCAAACCCGAACTGCTGGTCCGGCGGCTCCTGCATGCCAAGGGCTACCGTTACCGCCTGCATGGCACATCCGGCGGCCGCAAGCTGCCGGGCAACCCGGACCTCGTCTTCGCCGGCCGGCACAAGGTGATTTTCGTGAACGGCTGCTTTTGGCATTTCCACGACTGCAGGGTGGGCCGGCACGCACCCAAAGCCAACGCGGACTTCTGGGCCGCAAAGCGCACGCGGACCCGGGAGCGCGACGCCGGCCAGCGCCGGCAGCTGGAAGACGCCGGCTGGGAAGTGCTGACCGTCTGGGAATGCGAGCTGAAGGACCGTTCAGCCCTCGAAGCCCAGCTGGTGCGTTTCCTGGAGGCCGGCGCCCGACCAGTGGAATCTTGAGCCAATCTTCAGCTGACGCCGCCGCTGACCTTGATCCCGCCAAGGCAGGATGAATGGGTTGCAGCGGTCAGGCAGCACGCCATTGATGGTTCCGGAGCAGCTTCCCTATCCCCTAGCTTCTCCGTGCCAGCAGGGCAGACTTGAAAGCAGCCGCCGACGGGTCACTGCTGTTGATCCGCCAGTCCGTCTCCTTCTGCAGGTGGAACCAGACGAAACCCATGACATCCGGCTGGGCGGCAAGATAAGACACCACGTCGGTGTTCCACGCGGCCTTGGACCCGCCGGACTCGCTGGAGGCTGTTTCAGCGATCAGGACCGGTTTGCCCGGAGCCAGGGCTCGGAGCTGGGAAATCCCCGGGCCAAACAGGTCCATCGGGGAGACCCAGGTGCTCCAGGTTTGCGAGGTGCCCCAGTTGTAGCCGTCCAGGGCCACGATGTCCACGTAACCCGCGCCGGGGAACAAACCGGCCAGTTCGGTGGATCCCCAGTACGGGACGTTCGGCGACCACACCCACTGCACGTTGGCCGCACCTGTGGCGGCGACCACGTCATGCACGTGCCGCCAGGCCGCGACGTAGTCGCCCGCCTGGTTTCCGTTCACGCCTTCCGCCCACGGATACCAGTTGCCGTTCATTTCATGGGCAAAGCGCAGCATTACAGGCTTGCCCCACGCTGCCAGGGACTGCCCCCACTGGCTGATGGTTCCGTCGAAGGCGCCGGCGGTGATGCGGTTCAACGCGTACGCCGGCTGCTCCACGCCGCCTCCCCACGCCCAGGGCTCCCACGTCACCAGCGGGGTGGCTCCGCGTGAACGTACCGCATCCATCTCAGCTATTGGCGGTGCCTGCAGGAAGTCCTTATAGCTCATCACGATGGACGGAATTTCACCTGCAAGGCTGGCCACATCATCCAGTTCGGAACCGGCCAGGGGACCCCCGGCGGTTGCCACCCCAAAGCGCAGGGCGGCAGAGCTGACGGCCGCGGGCTGCGGAGCCGGCGCGGGCGCTGCCGCCTGGACCACGAACGTCGCTGAAGCCTTGATGGACGAGGTCTTGGCCGTAATGGCCAGGTTGCCGGTGGCGGCGGGCGGAATGGTGATGCCGGTGCTGAAGGCGCCGGCCGCAGTGGTCTGGAACGGGAAGGTCGTGGAACCCACAATCACTGTCCCCGTGGTGGACGCCTTGAAGCCGGTCCCCGCCACGGTCACGGCAGAACCGACTGGACCGGACGCCGGGTCCAGCGTGATTTGCGGTGTGGTGGCTGCGCCGGCCGGCTGGACGCTGGCCAAAGCCAGTCCGGCCACGATTAAGAGCGCGACAAATAAAGTCCTGAAAGTTCGGAACACGGCAATCTATCCCCAGATTGAAGGCGGCCCAGGCCGCAGTTGATGTCAATGCAGAAAGCACCGGCCTCGATTTTATGGGCAGAATTGGGCCCTCCGATCAAGAAAACCGCAATTCTTGCCGAGTGTTCTGCGAGCCCGGAGGAACGGTCCTAACCTGAAAAACAGCAAGCAACCCCCGCATAACCGTCCTGTTTTCGGGTCCCCAGTTCCAGCAGAAAGGAGTGTCATGAGCACGTCAGACGAGGCGCCAAGGCCGCTGGTGGACCAGTCAGTCCTGGACCGGTTGCGGGAAGAACTTGAAGAGGAAGAGGGGTACACCCTGGTCTTCGTGGGGAACTTCATCGAGTACCTGCCCCAACGCCTGGACCGGCTAAGGCTGGCCATGACCACCGGCGACCTGGAGGGCTCCATCGACGCAGTCCTCAGCCTCAAGACCTCAAGCCAGATGGTCGGTGCCGAGCGGCTGGCGGGGCTGGCCCTGGAGCTGGAAACCGAGATCCGGGCCGAGGCCCGCCACGCCGACATGACGGTGGCGTTGCCCAGGCTGGCCGCCACCTACCTGCGGCCCATCACCCACTGCAGCCGGCAAACCACGCACCGGCTGCAGGCTCAGTGCTGTCCCGGAGCCAAGCGGTAACCCACCCCGCGGACCGTCTGCAGCCACCGCGGCTGCTGCGGCGAATCGCCAAGCTTCTTGCGCAGGTTGCCCATGTGGACCTCCACCGAACGTTCGTCGGCCTCGCTGATGTAACTGCCGACGTCGTAATCCTCGTCCCGGAGCCGCCGCACCAGGTCGGACTTGGTCCGGACCGTCCGGCCGGCTTCGAGGAGCGCATACAGAAGCTCGAACTCCGTGCGGGTCAGGTTCATTTCCCTGCCGTCCACACTGACAGTGCGCGAGGCGTAGCTGAGCTTAAGCCCGTTATGGCTGAAGTTTCCCCGCTCCGGATGGGCCGAGCCGTCCGGTGAGGCATCCACGGCAACCTCGGCCGGGTCCGGAACGGACCGTGGCCGGCGCATCATGGCGGCCACCCGGGCACGCAACTCGCGGGGCCGGAATGGCTTGGTCAGGTAATCATCAGCCCCGGATTCGAGCCCGATCAGGGTGTCCAGTTCCTCGGTACGAGCTGTCAGCATCACAATGTAGGCATCCGAAAACTCCCGGATCTGCCGCGACACCTCAAAGCCGTCAATGTCCGGCAACCCCAGATCAAGGGTGATGACGTCAGGGTTCAGGCTCTTGGCCATCAGGACGCCCTCAGCGCCGCCACTGGCGACGGAGACGTCGAAACCAGCCTGGGTCAGCACAGTGCGAACCAGTTCCCGAATGTCGTGGTCATCTTCGATGACCAGACCCACACGTGCCTCACTCATAGAGCCCCCTCAGTGCCAACGTCAGAAGTATAGCTGGCTGCGGATATCCTGCTGGTATGGTCCCCCACACCCCGACATCCGCGTCCTGCATCCCATGAGCACTCCCACGGCCTGGTCGTCGGGACGCCTGCGGTTCTTCAAGCGGCCCTTCCACGAGTACCGGCTGACGGACCGGGTGGCGATGAGCCAGATGCCCTTGTTCGTAACGACCCTCCTGACAGCTTTCCTGGTGTGGGCGTTCTTCACCGAAACCATGGACAACCCGTTGTTCGTCACCTTCCTGGTGTCCCAGCTGGTCCTCATGGCGCTGTGCTACGTGGTTCCGTGGGACAAGCTGCCGTACACGAGTTTCCTGGCCATCCCGATCCTGGATTTCATCTCCATTGCACTCGGCCGGGAAGGCGGCCAGGAGAGCCTCGCGGGTATCAGCCTGCTGGCGGTGTTCCCGGTCATCTGGCTGTGTGCGTCCGGGTTCTATCCACGGGCGGCCTTGTGGCTTTCCTTCCTGGGTCCGCTGGCCATCATTTGGGTGCCGCTGCTCTTGAAGGGCAACTTCACCCCGCAGGACTTTGCCCGGTCCCTGCTGCTGCCGGTCATGATGCTGGGCATCGGCGTGTCCGTGAGCGTACTGACCCTGAGCATGATGCGCCAGCAGAAGCAGCTGGAGGAGAAAGACGAGCAGCTGAGGGCCAGCCTGCGGACCAGCAAGCGCCAGGAGTCGCTGTTGAACACGGTGCTGGACACAGTCCATCTTGGCGTCCTGGCCGTTGACGCCGACGGGCACGACGTCCTGATGAACCGGAAACAGCGCGCCAACCATGAGCTGGCGCGGCCCAAGGACATTGCCGATCCCAACGAGTCCCAGCTGCTGGTGTTCGGGCCGGACCGGAAGACCCTGGTCCCCGTCGAGGAGCGGCCGGTGCGCCGCGCAGTCCTGGGGGAAACCTTCACCGACTACCTGGTGTGGCTGGGCGACGGCAAGGAACAGCGGGCGTTGGTGACCACGGCGCGCGCCATGAAGGATTCGGACGGCAACTTCACCGGCTCGGTGATTGTCTTCAGCGACGTCACCGACCTGGTGAATGCGCTCACCGCCAAGGACGACTTCGTCTCCAGCGTGTCCCACGAGTTCCGTACCCCGTTGACGTCCATCCTGGGCTACGTGGAAATCCTGCTCGCGGACGAACTGGAGGATTCCCAGCGGGACATGCTGGAAATCATCCGCCGCAATTCCGAGCGGCTCCTGACCCTCGTCTCGGACCTGCTGTCCAGCCGCAACGGCCAGTTGATCGTCACGCCCCACGCTGTTGATGTGGCCGAACTCGTGCGTGGCAGCGTGTCCTCGGCCATGCCCAGGGCTGCCGCGGCCGGTGTGGAGCTGCGGGCCGACACCCCGGAGCGGCTGGAAGCCCATGTGGACAGCGCGCGCATCTCCCAGGTCCTGGACAACCTGGTGTCCAACGCCATCAAGTACTCCCCCGGCGGCGGAGAGGTGGTGGTGTCACTGGCCCGCGAGGACGGGCACGTGGCCTGCCGCGTCACGGACACCGGCATGGGCATGACCCCCGAAGACGCCTCCGAGGTGTTCGCCAAGTTCTTCCGCACCAGCAGCGTCCGGCGCACGGCGATACCCGGCGTGGGCCTGGGCCTGCCCATCAGCAAGGCGATCGTGGAGGCACACGGCGGAACCATCGACGTCGACAGCACCCTGGGCGAGGGGACGACCTTTACCTTCAGGGTGCCGGTCTAGCAGCCCGCACAACTTCGCCCCAGGACTGGCGGGCAAGTTCCCGGACCGAAGCAAGGATGGCCGACGGCGGCTGGCTGAGATCCAGCGGATACTCCACGATGTCGATGTCCGTGTTGAGGATCCGGCGCAGCTTCACCTCACCCTGCCCGGCATACACCAGCCAGGCGGTGGGCACGGCGAGCGCCGTGCAGTGGGCGAGCATCTGGTAGTGGTCCGCGGTGAGCGATGCGCCGGCATCGGAGGCTGCCTTGTACTTGGCGTTATAGGCAACGACGGGGCGTCCCCCAAGCATGTGCACCGCGTCCGGCCGCACGGACAGCCGGTCGGAATCGTTCACCGCCTCGCTGAGCAGTGCGTTGTAGCGCAACCGCAGCTCCCCCGGATAGGACGCCATTGCGCTGCGCAGCGCCGTACCCACAAAATCCTCGAACACCTGCGCCATGTCCACCACGAACGCGGCGGTCTGCTGCCGGCCCTCGCCGGCTTCCGCGGACGCGTTCCGCAGGACCAGCCCGGCCAGGCGCAGCACGGCGTGGTAGCGCAGGTTCATCCGGGTGGGCTTCCACGGCGGAACCGGGGCGCCGGCCGGAAGGCGCGTCACGCCGTCGAGCTTTCCCTTGAGCTGGCGCAGGCGGCCCAGCACCTCGGGCCGGACCCCTGGCACCTGCCCCATACGTTCCAGGGCGGCGCGCAGGATCCGGTTTTCGGCGATGTCTTCGGTGAACTCATCGTACGAAACCTCCAGCGGAACCAGCATGCCGGGGCGGCGGGAGATCTGGTCCGAAATCCGGATCCGGCCCTTCACGGTCCGCAGCGACTCGTCCACCGTCAGGTAACCCTGCAGGACACCGCGGGCAAGCGCCCGCTCGGCCAGCAGCGCCAGCGACTCCGCCAGCGCGCTCCACAGGTCCCGGTCCTCCGCGGCGGCCACCAGGTCCGGCCGGAAGCCCTGCTCCCCCGCATAGCTGAGCAGGAACAGGAGCCGGCTGAGCCCCAGCCGGTCCTTGGGCCGGACGTCGAGCTGGAGGGTGGCCGTCCGCACCGATCCCACCTTGCCCACGGGTTCGATCCGGTACAGTCCCAGGCCCATCGGGGAGGCCTTGGCCAGGCCGCTGGAGTTCAGGAAGGACGCTGTTGGCGCGTCGAGCCGTTCCACCACGCCGCTGGACAGCTCGTCCAGCACCAGGTGCCGCACCGGGCCGGGTGGAGTACCGGGCGCCGGCGGATCAGCGCGCTGCAATGCGCCCCAGCAGCTGGTCCAGCCCGAAGCGTTCCTCCAGCTGCGCGCGGGTGAGCTGGCCGTGGTAGTGCTCCTCCAGCAGCGGCATCAGCTCGTATTTCCAGATCCGGCGCAGCCCCGCCGGGGTCTGGGCCGCCGGCTTCATGAAGTAGGAAGGCCCGATCATCAGGTCCCGGTCCCACTCATCAATGGCCGCATTGAGGGCGTCCAGCAGCAGCGCCGGGGTCGGATCCAGCTGCCGGGCCTGCAGGAACCTCAGCAGCGAACCCTTGACCGGCTCGGTCTGCGGGTGCAGCTCGATGAAGGAGAAGCGGCGGCGGATGGCGGCATCCATCATGGCGATGGACCGGTCCGCAGTGTTCATGGTGCCGATGATGTAGAGGTTGTCCGGCAGCGTGAACGGCTCGTTGGGGCTGTACTGCAGGTAGATCCTGTCGTCGCGGTACTCCAGCAGGAAGTACAGCTCGCCGAAGACCTTCGCCAGGTTGGCGCGGTTCATCTCATCGATGATCAGGAAGTACGGCTTCTTCTCGTTCCCCGGCTTGGCGGCTTCCTCCGCCAGCCGGCGCAGGGGGCCCGCCACCAGCTTGAAGGACACCTGGCCGCCGTCGGTCTTGTCCGGCCGGTAGCCCTCGAAAAAGTCCTCATAGGCATAGGACGGGTGGAACTGCACCAGCTTCACACGCTCATCGGTGGTGTCATCCGCCAGCTCCGCCGCCAGGTGCTTGGCAAGGTAGGTCTTGCCGGTGCCGGGCGGGCCGTAAAGGACCAGCTGCCGGTTCTCCTCCAGCAGGTCGGCAATCTCCTGGAGCGGTTCCAGCTCCATATGGAGGGACGCGGCAAATTCCTGCGTCAGGGGACGGAAGCCTTCCTGGACAGGCGGGACGACGGCGGTGGCGTCCGTGTCGCCGTCGGGCTCGTTTTCCGCCTCGGCAGGGAGCAGCGCCTGCAGTGCCTGGACCACGCGGGTCACGTCCACCACAATGCCCGGGGTGGCGAGCTGGCGCTGGACGTGCCGGGGAAGGCTGGTGGTGGTGTGGCCGTCGTCGAACCAACGCACCTTGCGCCGCAGCCGGCGGTTGTCGTCGTTGTATTCGGGCTCCCCCAGCACGCCGCCCAACCGCACGCTGCCGGCGTGCTGGTAAAGCACCAGGTCCCCCGGCTTCATCACCGTGAGGAAGGCAAACACCGCGGTCTTGGTGTCCTCGCGCTCCACGTAGCCAAGGTGTTTGTAGTCCTCATCCACCGCGTGCTGGACCAGGCCGGCGGGAACCCCGTGGTCCAGGTGGCGGAGATGTTCGACGTCGAGCGTCACCTTTTCCTCGTGGTGCCAGGCGGTGAGCAGCTCGGCATGGTCGCTGTGCGTGCGCAGCAGCCAGGCCCGGCGCCCGGGGTCGCCCACTTTGCGCCACTGGCTGACGAGCTGCCGGGAGTACCAGTCGATGCGCTGGCCGGCCTGCTCGTCAAGGTGCAGGCGGATGCGGTGGATGTCGGCGGTGATGTCCTCTTCGGTGTCGCCGTTGGCGCCGCCCACCAGGGAGGCGAAGGCATCCCGGATCTCCTGCCGCTCGACGTCGGCGACAACGGGCTCGAAGTAGCTGGGCCACGCGAGGAATTCGATGCTGCGGCGGATGGCGGGCTGGTCGTCAGGGGTGGAGGCGGCGAGGCGGTGGAACTGCAGCGGATCGTTGATGGCCGCCTGGACCACGGCGGCGGGCCGCTGGGCGACGTTCCGGACGAAGCGGCAGAGCCATTTGAGGTGGTCCCAGATGGTCCAGTTGAATTCTGCCGTCCGGTCACGGATGACGCCGTGGTCCGTCATGCCCGCATACAGCTCCCCGGGGAGCTCCAGCGGCGGTTCCAGCCAGCCTGCGGCTTCGGCCACGCGGGCTCGCTTGACCTTCAGGGACTTCACTTCGTGGGCCAGCGGGAGGGACTGCAGGAAGAGCAGTTCCACAGCCAACTGCTTGGCCCCGCGGGTGGCGCCCTCCAGGTTCTCCCGGAGGTTGGTCATCATCGGCGCCTTGGGGTCGGCGATCCCCCGGTCCAGGCGGTCCAGCAATTCGACGGCCGCCGGAACGGACCACGTCCTGGTGCGGCCGTCCAGGGGCGACGCCTTGCCCAGCAGGCCCGGCCCCAGCACAAACCAGGCCGCATCCTCAATCTCCTTGGAGATGCCGAGGGCGCGGGTCATGGCAGCAGTGGCAGTGGGGGTCATGCCCTCAAATTTACAGGGTCAAGCTGGGCGCCCGCTCCACGCAGTCTGGACTGCCCGGCTTCCTGCCGCCCTATTTGCCGGTGGCGGACCGCTTCCTGCCGAAGACGAAGTACCCCATGGGACCGATGAAATTGATGAAGGATGCCGCCCGCCATGCGGCCTTGGGCCCGTTGATGAGCGCGGCGGGCCGGCGGGAGATGTCGCGCTGCGCGGCCACCAGCAACGACACCTGGACGATGGCGGTGATGATGATTCCTGCCCTGCCTGACGGGGACATTTCCTTCCAGGTCTTCTTCTGCCTGCCGGCATGGGTCCTGCGGCTCTTGTTCATTGCCATTTTGTTCCTTGCCATGGGACTTCCTTTCAATGTGGATCGTTATTCCAGTCCAGTCACCCGGTGCCGTCCTGACCAGAGTCTTAGTGCCTGTAGGGGGCCATCCGGTCTTTCTGTTCCTGGGTGAGCCTTTGCACCCGGCCGGTTGCCTCGTCAACGAAGGCCAGGTGGCTGCTGGCCTTCACGCAGTCCTCCCGCGTGACGGGATCCTGGAGGAGGTAGTGGATGTCGAAGCTGGCCCCCTTGACGGCGCCGATCCACACCTGCACGACCGCAGGAACGTTGCGGTATTCCAGCGTCCTGACATAGCGGATCTTGTGGTCCACCACCAGTGCCAGGGTTCCGTCGGGGACATCGTTGAACAGGGACACCGGCGGCTCCATGCCGGGAAGTCCCGCGCCCCTTGGCGGCCCGAAGGCGGCGATCCGCGCCTCCTCCAGCATCCTGACAATCTGGACGTTGTTGATGTGGCCGTAAGCGTCCATATCGCCCCAGCGCATCGGCACCAGGACTTCGATCCGCTGGCCGCCGTGCGCGCTCAGCTGTGGACCGCCGTCGAATCATCCACCGGAAGTTCCCCGGCATCGGCACCGGCAAACTGCGACATGTAGAGGCGGTGGTATGCCCCGCCGGCGGCGAGCAGCACCTGGTGGTTGCCCTGTTCCACGATCCGTCCGTTTTCCATAACCAGGATGGTATCGGCATCGCGGATGGTGGAGAGCCGGTGCGCGATCACGAAGCTGGTCCGGTCGGAGCGCAGGGCTGCCATGGCTTTCTGTACCAGCAGTTCGGTGCGGGTATCCACGGAACTGGTGGCCTCGTCCAGGATCAGCAGCGACGGGTTGGCCACGAAGGCCCGGGCGATGGTGATCAGCTGCTTCTCGCCGGCGCTGACGTTGTTGCCCTCTTCGTCAATCACGGTGTCGTAGCCATCGGGCAGGGCCCGGACGAACCGGTCAACGAACGTGGCCTTCGCCGCCGCCATGACCTGCTCCTGCGTGGCGTCGAGGTTGCCGTAGCGGATGTTCTCGTAGATGGAGCCGCCGAACAGCCACGCGTCCTGCAGCACCATGCCCACCTTGGACCGCAGCTCGGACCTGCTGAGGTGGGTGATGTCCACGCCGTCCAGCAGGATGGCGCCCGCGTTGAGCTCGTAGAACCGCATCACCAGGTTCACCAGCGTGGTCTTGCCCGCGCCGGTGGGACCCACGATGGCCACCGTGTTGCCCGGCTCTGCCGTGAAGGACAGGTTCTCGATGAGGGGCTTGTCCGGGGTGTAGCTGAAGGTGACGCTCCTGAAGTCCACGTGGCCATCCGTCTTGGCCGGCAGGTGCTCGGTGGCCGTTTCGGTGTCCTGCTCCTCGGCGTCCAGGAACTCGAAGACGCGCTCCGAGGAGGCAACGCCGGACTGGAGCATGTTGGCCATGCCCGCCATCTGGCCCAGGGGCTGGGTGAACTCGCGGGAGTACTGGATGAAGGCGGTGGCGTCTCCCAGCGACATGGCTCCGGAGGCCACGCGGAGCCCGCCCACCACTGCGATGCCCACGTAGCTGAGGTAGGACACAAACTGCATCACGGGGAAGATGATTCCGGAGACGAACTGCGCCCCGAAGCTTGCCTTGTACAGCGCCTCGTTGCGCTCTTCGAACCGTGCCAGCATGTCGGCGTCGCGGCCAAAGACACGCACGAGGTCGTGCCCGGAAAAGGATTCCTCGATCTGGCCGTTCAGTGATCCGGTGTTCTTCCATTGGGCGGCAAAGAGCTTCTGGCTCCGGACGCCGATCATTCCGGCGGCCACCCCGGACAGCGGGAGGGCCACCAGCGCGATCAGGGCCAGCTGCCAGGAAACAATGAACATCATGATCACGATGCCCACCACGGTCAGCAGGGAGTTGACCAGCTGGGCGAAGGCCTGCTGGAGCGCCTGCTGGATGTTGTCGACGTCGTTGGTCACCCGGGACAGGACGTCGCCGCGCTGCCGGGTGTCGAAGTAGTTCAGGGGCAGGCGGTTCAGCTTGGTTTCGGTATCGTCGCGCAGCCGCCGGATGACCTTCATGACAATCCGGTTCAGCACATACCCCTGCAGCCACATGAAGATGTTCGCCACGAAGTACATGAGCAGGACGGTGGCGATCAGCATGGTGAGCTTGTCGAAGTTGATGCCTGTGCCGGGCACCAGTTCCATGCGGGAGACCATGTCCGCGAAATTGTCCTGGCCCTGCTGGCGGAGGCCGGCAACGAACTGTTCCTTGCTGGCTCCGGCCGGAAGCTGCCTGCCCACCACCCCGGCGAAGATGACATCCATGGCCTGGCCAAGGATCTTGGGGGCAATGACGTTCAGGACCACGGAGACGACCACCAGGCCCACCACGGCGTAGATGCCCAGTGCCTCGGGCTTCAGCAGCCCCATGAGCCGTTTCGCGGACGGCCAGAAGTGCTCGGCTTTCTTGGCCGGCATGGCACCGAACATGCCGCCGTCAGCCTCGGTGGGCTGGAACTCCTCTTCGACGAAATCGTCGTCCGCAGGTTCTGCGGCGGGCTGCGCTGCACCGGGCTGAACGTCACCGGACTGGGCGTCCACCGCGGTGGCGTCCTTCTTGCGGGGGCTCATGCCACTTCCTCCACGCTGAGCTGGGATTCGACAATTTCCTGGTAGGTGGGCGAGGTTTCCAGGAGTTCCTCGTGCGTGCCGCGGTCCACGATCCGTCCGTTGTCCAGCACCAGGATCTGGTCAGCGCCGGTGATGGTGGAGATCCTCTGGGCCACGATGATGACGGTGGCATCGGCCGTGGTGCTCCTGAGCGCGGCACGCAGCCGTGCATCCGTGGCGACGTCAAGGGCGGAGAAGGAGTCGTCAAAAAGGTAGACGCGGGGCTTGGTCACCAGGGCGCGGGCAATGCAGAGCCGCTGCCGCTGGCCGCCGGAGACGTTGGTACCGCCCTGGGAGATCCTGGATTCCAGGCCGTTCTTCTTGTCCCGCACGAAAGAGTCGCCCTGGGCTATCCGGAGGGCCTCCCAGAGTTCCTGCTCCGTTGCCTCGGTCTTGCCGAACCGGAGGTTGTGCGCGATGGTGCCGGAGAACAGGTAGGGACGCTGCGGCACCAGGGCCACGCGCCTGGTGATCTCGGCGCGGTCCAGCCGGTCCACGGGGACGCCGTCCAGCAGGACCTGGCCTTCTGCGGGGTCGTACAGCCGCGGCAGGAGGGACAGGAGCGACGTCTTTCCGGCACCTGTTGAACCGATGATGGCGATGGTCTGGCCGGGACGGGCAGTGAAGCTGATGTTGCTGAGCACCGGGGCTTCGGCTCCCGGATAGGCGAACGTGACGTTCCGGTACTCCACCACGCCCTCCAGTGCAGCCGGCGCCTGCGGGTTTTGGGGGTCGTGGATGGAGGGTTCGACGCCGAGCACCTCACCGATGCGGTCCGCGCAGACCGAGGCCCGCGGGATCATCATGGCCATGAAGGTGCCCATCATGACGGCCATCAGGATCTGCAGGAGATACTGCAGGAAGGCGGTGAGGGAGCCCACCTGCATGGCGCCGGCGTCCACCCGCTGGCCGCCAAACCAAAGAACCGCAGCGGTGGACAGGTGCAGGATCATGCTGATGGCCGGGAACATCAGCACGAACAGCGCGCCAATGCGCAGCGAAACGTCCGTCAGTTCCTTGTTGGCGGCGCCGAAGCGGTCCGTTTCATAGGGTTCACGCACGAAGGCCCGGACCACCCGGATACCGATGATCTGCTCGCGGAGCACGGCGTTGATCCGGTCGATCTTCCTTTGCATGGAGCGGAACAGCGGCATCAACCGGACCACCAGGTACCCCACCACGACTGCCAGCAGGGGAACGGACACCCAGACCAGCCAGGACAGGTTGATGTCCTCGCGCAGGGCCATGATGATGCCGCCGATGCACATGATGGGTGTGGCCACCATGAAGTTCAGCCCCATCAGCAGGAGCATCTGCACCTGCTGCACGTCATTGGTGCCACGGGTAATCAGGGTGGGTGCCCCGAACGCGTTGACATCCTTGGCGGAGAAGCTGGTGACTTGTCGGAAGACCGCACGGCGCAGGTCCCTGCCCACGGCCATGGCGGTCCTGGAGCCGAAATAGACGCCGGCGATGGCTGCAGCCACCTGGGCGAAGGCCACCAGCAGCATCACAGCACCCGTGCGCCAGATGAAGTCGGTGTCCCCCCGCGCCACACCCTCATCGATAATTTGGGCGTTCAGGCTGGGCAGGTAGAGGGCTGCAATGGTGGAGGCGAGCTGGAAAACAACGACAGCCAGGATGTACGGCGCATACGGTGTGGAGTAGCGCCGTATAAGGGTGAGGAGCATGGACTCAACTCTAGTGATGCCCACTGACATTGAGGCCCCCCGAAGGCACTTTTCCTGTCCGGAAGCCACAGTTAGCGGCAGGGCCGCAGCCCGCCTCCGGTTCACCGGTGCGGCCTGCGGCCCTCGTGGTGCTGCTGTCGTGCCGGTTGGTTACTGTCCCCGGCCCGGTTCAGTGCCTTCGGTGCCGGCACCGGCGGGGGGTGCGGCGGAGCTGTGCCGGCCGTGACCGGCCAGGTACAGCGCTGCTGCGGCCTGGAGCTTGCGTTCCTTCAGGAGCTTGCGCTGCAGCCTGCTGAGCTCTGCCGCCGTGGCTGCCTGCCTGGCCGCCACCTCCTGCTGCGAGCGCAGCTGTTCCTGGATGTTCAGGACCAGGCCGCCCAGTTCGGCCTGCTGCCGGGCCAGCAGGTGCTGGGTGTCCTGCAGCTTCTGCAAAGTGGCGGCGGCACTGGCGAGGGCGTCGGCGGCTTTCCCGGTCCGGTCCGCCTCCGTCCGGTCCGCCTCGATCTGGTACGCGGGGCGCAGGTCCAGGTCTTCGGAACGGAAGCTCCGTGCGAAGGCTTCCTCAAAGTCCTCCGTGGCTACCCGGCCGGCGGCCGCGGCGGCGGCGGCAGCCCCGCCGTCGTACGTCTTGGCCGGGGCTGTGGGCAGGCCCGAACGGACCGCACCCTGGGTGGCCATCCGCACACCGTCACGCACGTCCCCATCCCGCGATTCGCCGGAAACCATGGGAAGCTGGCCGGTCAAGGCCGTCATCCCTGCTTCGCCCGCCGCGTTGGCCTGCAGTGTGGCCTCGGGGGTGATGTCAACCGTCTTGCGCAGCGGGACCTCCTTGATGAAGAGCACTGCCAGAAGGGCAACGGCGCTTACAACGGCGGAGATCATGAAGATGCCCGCTGTGGCGTCACCGTAGGCGGCGCGCATGACGTCGGCAATCGGGGCCGGCAGGTCCTTCAGGTCCAGCGTGGCGCCGCTGTTTCCGCCGGCCGGGATGCCGAGCTTGGCCAGCCCGTCCGTGGCCAGGTCCTTGACGTGGTTTGCCATGACGGCGCCCAGGACGGAGACACCGATCGCGCCGCCAACCGAACGGAAGAAGGCAACGGAGGCGCTGGCCGAGCCGATGTCCTTGGCCTGGACGGTGTTCTGGACGGCAAGGACCAGGTTCTGCATCAGCATGCCCAGCCCGATGCCGAAGATGCCGGTGTAGAGGCCGGTCAGCCAGAGTTCGGTGGTGTGGTCCATGGTGCCGGCCAGCGCCAGGCCACCGATCAGCAGGATGGTGCCGCCGATCAAAAAGCGCTTCCACTTGCCGTAGCGGCTGATCAGCTGGCCGGAGACGACGGAACCGATGAGGTTGCCGGCGATCATGGGCAGCGTGAGCAGGCCGGCCTCGGTGGGCGTTGCGCCGCGGGCCACCTGGTAGTACTGGCCCAGGAAGGTGGAGGAACCGAACATGGCCACACCCACTGCCACGGAGGCGACGATGGCCAGGGCGGTGGTGCGCTCGGAGATGATCTTCAGCGGGATGATCGGCTGGGACACCTTGGACTCGACCAGCACCAGCAGGGCGAGCAGGAGGACGCCGCCGCCCACCATCACCGCGGTCTGCCAGGACCACCAGTCGTAGTAGTCGGCCTTGCCGGCGAAGGAGACCCAGATCAGGAGCAGGCTGACGCCGGAGGTGAGCAGGATGGCGCCAAACCAGTCGATCTTGGCGGGGCGTTTGATGTGCGGAACCTTGAGCGTGACCTGCAGCAGGATCAGGGCGACGACGGCGAGCGGCACGCAGACGAAGAACGTCCAGCGCCAGCCAAGCGCGCTGTCCACGATGAAGCCGCCCAGCAGTGGGCCACCGGCCGTGCCCACGGCCATGACGGCACCCATGTAGCCCGAGTACTTCCCGCGTTCACGCGGCGGAATGATGGAGCCGATGATCGCCTGGGCCAGCGCGGTCAGGCCGCCCATGGCGATGCCCTGGATCACGCGGGCTGTGAGCAGGAACGGGATGTTCTCGGAGAAACCGGCCATGACCGAGCCCGCCACGAAGATCACGATGCTCAGCTGGACCAGGACCTTTTTGTCGAAGAGGTCGGCGAGCTTGCCCCAGATGGGGGTGGTGGCGGCGTTGGCCAGCAGCGCGGCCGTAATCACCCAGGCGAAGTCCGTCTGGGTGCCCTTGAGCTCGGACATGATGGTGGGCAGCGCGTTGGCCACGATGGTGCTGCTGAGGATTGCGGTGAAGAAGGCGGCGAGCAGGCCGGTCAGGGCCTCCATGATCTGCCGGTGGTTCATGGGCGCACCGGGTTCGTGGCGCTTGGATTGCCGCGACTCCTGCTTGACGGTGCGTTCGCGCTGGCGCTCCCGTTCCTGGTCCGCGGCGGCGGTGACGTTAGCCATTGATGGACTCCTGCGTGGTGTGTTCGGTGGTGGTTCCGGCCGCCCTTGCCCGGATGGAATTCTTCAGGGATGTGGTGAGTTTGTTGAGCATTGCGGCTGTGGCCACGGCGTCGTCCTCGTTCCAGTCGGCGAGGTAGGCCTGCAGCGTTTCCGCCCTATGCCGCACCAGCTCCGCCAGTTTTTCCTTCCCGCGCGGGGACAGTGCCAGCAGTTGGGCCCGGCCATCGTCCGGGTCCGGGGTGCGGATCACCAGGCCTGCGTCCGCAAGCTCGGCCACGTGCCGGCTGAGCACGGGCGGGCTGACCCCCAGGCGCTCGGCCAGGTGTGCGGCCCGGGTCTCCCCCTCGCCGATGAACTTGAGCACGCCCTGGAGGGCAATGCCCGTGTCCTGGCCCTTGACGTTGATGGTGGTGACGCAGCGCAGGGCGCGCTGGAGGTCGAAAATGTGGCTGACGAGGTCGGCTGCGGTGGCCGGTGCGACAGACATGATCCTCCCTAAGGAATTAGTTGCTGCAAGCAACTGTATCAGAAAAAGGTTGCTTAGGGAAACGAAGTTATTGGTCATGCCACTTAAACCACAGCGCTCCTCCGCTTGAGCCGGTGGGGCAAAAGCGAAGGAGCGCGCGGGTTCTTGCTGGAATCAGTCGCCCAGGTGGGTGGGCCCGAACATTTTCAGGAGGGTTTCCACCACGACGACGTTCGGCCCGTCCGCGGCAAACCCTGCCTTGAGAGCGTCCCCGACATTTTCCGGGGCAACCCGGGTGGCGGGGACCCCGAAGGATTCGGCGAGCTTAACGAAATCCGGGCGCGCAAGTTCGGTGGCGGTGGCTTTACCGAAGGCGCCGACCATGTATTCGCGCAGGATGCCGTAGCCGCCGTCGTCCACGATCAGCCAGGTGACCGGGATATTGTGCTGCCTGGCGGTGGCCAGTTCGGCGATGGAGTACATGGCCGACCCGTCACCGGACACCGCGAGTACCCGGGCTGAGCCGGCTTCATTGCCCACCGTTTCCAGGCCGACCGCTGCGCCAATGGCACCGGGAAACGCGAAGCCAAGGCCGCCGGCTCCCTGGGCCGAGTGGAACTGTCCGTCCCGGGCGTCCCAGCAGGACCAGCCCCAGTAGGCGGCGATGGTCATGTCCCAGAAGGTCTGCATGTCCGCCGGGACCGCTTCACGGATATCGGCCATGAACTTCAGCTCCTTGGCCAGGTCCTGCGATTCCAGCCGGGCCCTTACCTTGGCCAGGGACTCCTTGACCAGGGTTTCGGGAGCCACGCCATGCCAGTCCGGAGCGGTCCGGGACGGGTCAGCAACCAGTGCCGCGTCCAGCGCCGCCAGGGCCTGGCCGGCGTCGGCCCGGATGCCCAGGCCGGGCCGGTTCGATTCCAGGACGCGGGGCTCGGCGTCGATCTGGATGATGCGTCCGCGCGGTTCGAAGGTGAAGTAGTTGGACGTCACTTCGCCAAGGGATGACCCGATGACCAGCAACACGTCGGCGTCCTCCAGGACGTCGGTCATGTAGCGGTCCTCGATCCAGGCCTGCAGCGACAACTCGTGGTGCCACGGGAACGCGCCGTTGCCGCCCGGCGTGCAGATGACCGGGGCGCGCAGTTTCTCCGCGACGGACAGCAGCGCCTTTTCCGCCTTTCCACGGCGGGTGCCGCCGCCGGCGATGATTGCCGGCCGCTTGGCCCGTTCCAGCCACTTCACGGCCTCGCGCACCAGTTCGATCCGCGGCGGGTTGTCTGCTGCCTCTGCCAGGGCATCCTCCACCGGCGGGACCATGATGGGATCCAGGAGTACGTTCTGCGGGATCTCCAGCCAGACCGGACCCTGCGGGGACGAGATCGCCTCGGTCCAGGCATCCTGGATGGCCGACGGGATGCCCGAGGCGTGCTGGATCAGCCGCTGGCTCTTGGTGACATTGGCGGCCGAGGCCTTCTGGTCATCGAGCTGGTGCAGCATGCCCTTGCGCCGCGCGCCCAGGCCTTCCAGGGGAATCTGGCTGGCCACCACCACCATGGGCACGCCGGTGGCGTACGCCTCCTGGAGGCCGGCCAGCGACGTCAGTGCGCCGGGGCCGGTGGACAGGAAAAGGACGCCCACCTCACCGGTGGCACGGGAGTAACCGTCAGCGGCGAAGGCGCTGTTGTTCTCGATCCGGGAGGAGACAAACCGGAGGTTGCCGCGGCCCATGGCGTCGAAGAGCCCCAGGGCGTGCTGGCCGGGGATGCCAAAAACGGTCTTCGCGCCGAGGGCCTCAAGGGTTTCGACGACGAGGTCCCCGCCGTTGCGCGGCCCGCTCCCCCGCCCCGCCGCCAATGGGTCTGATTCGGTCACGGCCTACTCCTTGGTGGCGGCAGCGAAACCGGCAGGCCGGCGGGCTTCCTGGCCCAGGGCCTGGGCCTGGTACCCGGTCTCCGCGCCAAAGCGGTCCCCCGGCAGGGCGTTGTCCGCCATCAAAGTGACGAGTTCGTAGGCCACATGGCTGGCGGCTACGCCGGTGATCTCGGCATGGTCGTAGGCCGGGGAAACTTCCACGACGTCGGCGCCCACCAGGTTCATGCCGCGGAAGCCGCGGATGATTTCCAGGAGTTCCCGGCTGGTGATGCCGCCCGCTTCAGGCGTGCCCGTGCCCGGCGCGTGGGCAGGATCCAGGACGTCGATGTCCACCGAGATGTAGAGCGGGCGGGTGCCGATGCGGTCACGGACCTTGGCCACGGTTTCCAGGACACCCTGGTAGTAGACGTCCGCGGAGGTGACGATGCCGAACCCGAAGCGGTGGTCGTCGTCGAGGTCCTTCTTGCCGTAGAGCGGGCCTCGGGTGCCGATGTGGCTGATGGCTTCGGTGTCCAGGATGCCTTCCTCCACTGCGCGGCGGAAGGGTGTGCCGTGGGTGTATTCAGCACCGAAGTAGGTGTCCCAGGTGTCCAGGTGCGCATCGAAGTGGAGCATGGCGATGGGTTCGCCGGCACGCTCGGCCGCGGCGCGCAGCAACGGGAGGGCGATGGTGTGGTCCCCGCCCAGGGTCAGCAGCTTGCTCCCCGCGGCCGTGAGGTCCAGGGCGTTCTGCTGGATGGTCTCGATGGCCTCGTTGATGTTGAAGGGGTTGACGGCCATGTCGCCGGCATCGGCAACCTGGATGTTCTCGAACGGGCTGACGTCCCAGGCCGGGTTGTAGGGGCGCAGCAGGCGGCTGGCCTCACGGACATGGTTGGCGCCGAAGCGGGCCCCCGGGCGGTAGGAAACGCCCGAATCGAAGGGCACGCCCACCACGGTCACATCTGCCTTGTCCACCTGGTCCAGGCGCGGAAGCCGGGCATACGTGGCAGCCCCGGCGTAGCGGGGAATCCGGGATGAATCGATGGGGCCAAGGTTGCCGTTGGCTTCAATGCGCAGCTCTTCCAATGGAGGCCTCTCCTTCGAGGAGTTGAGGGACTGTGTGACTGCAATCATACACTCTGGTTTTCCAATGAGCATCAGCTGTTTACCAATCGCTTGCCCGTCGTCTGACGCCCCGTCACGCAGAGCACGTTTTGGGCAGCCGGAAGCTGCAGGAAACCCGCGATCTCAAGGGAAGCCAGGCAGGCAGCGGACCAAAGAGTGCTCCGCGTGACGCTGGAACGAAGCCGGGCAGGGAGGCACCTCAGGAACCGGGTCAGCGGCTGGCGGCAGGCACCAGGACCCAAAGCACCTCGACCGGCTTGTCCGTGGGGTTGACCCAGGTATGGGGTTCGCGGCCCGGGAAGGTCACGGTGTCGCCGGTATTGAGGTCGTATTCCTCGTTGGTGAGGATCAGCTTGATGGACCCCTTGACCACGTGCAGCACATCGACGTCGCAGTCGACCGCATACAGTTCGGACTCGCCGCGGCCGTGCGGTTCGATCACGGCCTGGATGATCTGGACCCGGCGCTCGGAGCGCGCGGTCAGGAGCCGCTCCACGATGCCCTGGCCGCCCAGCGAGATCCGGGGGCCGTCATTCCGCCGGGTGAGGTGGGTTTCGGGCGCCGCGAACAGATCACCGATGGAAATGGACAGCACCTGGCACAGCGTCACCAGCGAGGCAACGGACGGCGAGGTCAGGTCGCGCTCCACACGGCTGAGGAATCCCTTGGTCAGCCCGGTCGCATCGGCCACCTGCTCAATGGTGAGCCGCTGGGACTGCCGCGCGGCCCTGATCCGGGACCCGATGGCCACCGGGACGTTGCTGGGCTCAACTGGCAGTGCCTTCATCTACGAACCTTTCATGGCCGGCAGCCCGGCTCCGCTCTCGAGCCATACTAATGGGCGCCGCTTTTGTGACGCGCCCATGCCACACGTCGCCGCGGCAGCATTCCCCTGACCTTGACTGTTGCGGCCGTCACACCCTATCTTTGGAAACTCCTGTTGCCTATAGGGCAATAACCTTCCCAGGCGATAACAGGTCCCTCTCCGTTCATCCCCGGCAGTACGGGCGCCCCGCACCCGACCACCCGGATCCCAACAGCTCCAAGGAGCCATCTATGGATGCCAGTGCCATCAACATCGCCATTGTGGTGGTGTACCTCCTCGCAATGCTGGCCTTCGGTTGGTGGGGAAAGTCCCGCACCCGAAACAACAGCGACTTCCTGGTGGCCGGCCGCCGCCTTGGACCATTCCTCTACACCGGGACCATGGCCGCCGTCGTCCTGGGCGGCGCCTCCACCGTGGGCGGCGTCGGGCTGGGCTACAAATTCGGCATTTCCGGAATGTGGCTGGTGGTGGCCATCGGCGCCGGTGTCCTGCTGCTGAGCCTGCTCTTTGCCGGGACCATCCAAAAGCTGAAGATCTACACGGTGTCCCAGATGCTCACCCTGCGCTACGGCAGCAAGGCAACCGAAGCTTCCGGCATCGTCATGCTTGCCTACACGCTGATGCTCTGCGCCACCTCCACCGGCGCCTACGCCACCATCTTCGTGGTCCTCTTCGGCCTGGACCGCGCACTGGCCATCGCCATCGGCGGCGCCATCGTGCTGGTCTATTCGACCGTTGGCGGCATGTGGTCCATCACGCTGGCAGACCAGGTCCAGTTCGTCATCAAGACCGTAGGCATCTTCTTCCTCATGCTCCCGTTCACCCTGAACGCCGCCGGTGGCCTGGACGGCATCCGCAGCCGTGTGGACGCCAGCTTCTTCCAGATGG
Source organism: Pseudarthrobacter phenanthrenivorans (assembly GCF_000813845.1). Classification (GTDB taxonomy): domain Bacteria; phylum Actinomycetota; class Actinomycetes; order Actinomycetales; family Micrococcaceae; genus Arthrobacter; species Arthrobacter phenanthrenivorans_B. The sequence continues at coordinate 126,257 of NZ_JWTB01000014.1, read as the reverse complement.
ACGGCATCGGGGTCCAGACCATCATCACCTACTTCGTGGTCTACACCCTGGGCCTGCTGATCGGCCAGGACATCTGGCAGCGCGTGTTCACTGCAAAGACCCCCAAGGTTGCGCGCTGGGGCGGCGCCACGGCCGGCATTTACTGCATCCTCTACGGCGTGGCCGGGGCCCTGATCGGCATGGCCGCCAACGTGGCCCTGTCCAACGTCAAGATTGCCGCCAAGGATGACGTCTACGCCGAGGTTGCCCAGCACATCCTCCCGGTCGGCATCGGCGGGCTGGTCCTCGCCGCCGCCGTGGCAGCCATGATGTCCACCGCCTCGGGCGCCCTCATCGCCGCCGCGACCGTGGCCCGCGCGGACGTGTTGCCATTCGTGGCCGGCTGGTTCGGCAAGACGGTGGAGACCGGGGACACCGAAAATCCGGAGCATGACGTCAAGGCAAACCGCATCTGGGTCCTGGTGCTGGGCGTCGTCGCGATCGTCATTGCCATCATTACCAAGGACGTCGTGGCGGCCCTGACCATCGCCTACGACATCCTGGTGGGCGGCCTCCTGGTGGCCATCCTTGGCGGCCTGGTCTGGAAGCGCGGGACCGGCATGGCTGCGGCGGCGTCCATGGCCGTTGGTTCGGTGGTGACGCTGGGGACCATGATCATCCTGGAGGTGAACGCCAAGGAACCGCTGGACGGCATCTACGCCAACGAGCCCATCTACTACGGGCTGATCGCCTCGGCCGTTGTCTACATTGCAGCCTCGCTGTTCACCCCGCCCACGGACCCCGCCGTCATGCAGGCATGGCAGCGCCGGGTCTCGGGCCAGGGCGCGGAGGAAACCCCGGAGGAAGTCCTCGCCGGACGCTGATCCCAGGCATTCAAGCCCAAGCATTAAAGTACGACGGCGGCACCTCCTTTCGCATGGCAGCGAAAGGTGGTGCCGCCGTCGTCAGTCCTGGCCGCCCCTGTTTCTAGCCTTCCGTGTCGCGGGGCTCGTCGTCATCCAGCGGGACCTCGCGGTCCTCGGCGTCGATGACGATCGGTGGCGCCTGGACCACGGGCTCTTCCTCGTCGACGATGTCGTCCTCTGCGACCCAGGTTTCATCGTCAACCGGTGCATCTTCCGCGTAGTCGTAGGCGGGATCCGCCTCCACGGCGTCAAGGTGCGGCATGTCCGGGTGCTGTCCGGTGGTGCTCATGATTGAACCTCCGTAAGTTCGCCTGACGTGCTCTTTCAGGGAGGGCGCAGGCCGCGCCACCCCTTCATCACAGCACCGTGCACCGGACGGGTCAATAGCCGTCACAGCACCCCGCGGCAGGTGGACGAACGGCGGCAGGAGCCGCGGATTTGAGGCAAACCGAAACTTCGCAGCGAGGTTTGCCAGCCAAAAATCCGCGAAAATCAGCAGTAGGCTGGCAGGGCAAAGGCGCGAGTACATGCCCTTTCCAGTCCAGGAGTTTCAGTGTCGCAGCACGCCCGTTCCCATTCCCACGCCACGCCCCAGGAGGCCGCCGGCCCACCCCAGCCCTCGGCGGCCAACATCAAGCGGTGGCGCCAGTACCTTGCCGATGAACGCGCCGAGGCCGCCGTCTACCGCGACCTCGCGCAGAACCGCCAGGGCGAGGAACGTGACATCCTGCTGGCCCTGGCCGAGGCGGAAGGCCGGCACGAAGCCCACTGGCTGGCCCTGCTGGGGGACCATGCCGGCAAGCCGAAGAGAGCGTCCGCGCGGAGCCGCTTCCTTGGCTTCCTGGCCCGGCATTTCGGCTCCGTGTTCGTGCTGGCCCTGGCCCAGCGCGCCGAGGGCCGCTCCCCCTATGCCAAGGATCCCAACGCCACCGAGGCCATGGCCGCCGACGAGCAGATCCATGAGGAAGTGGTCCGTGGGCTGGCCACCCGCGGCCGCAACCGGCTGGCCGGAACGTTCCGCGCCGCGGTCTTCGGCGCAAACGACGGCCTGGTCAGCAACCTGTCCCTGGTGATGGGCATGGCAGCCTCCGGCGTGGCCAGCAGCGTGGTGCTGCTCAGCGGCATCGCCGGGCTGCTGGCCGGCGCCATGTCGATGGGCGCGGGCGAATTCATTTCCGTCCGTTCCCAGCGCGAACTGCTGGCCGCCACCCGGCCAACGCAGATCACCCTGGCGGCCGCGCCCAAGCTGGACCTGGAACACAACGAACTCCTCCTGGTGTACCTGGCCCGCGGGATGTCGCGGGAGGCGGCGGAGCACCGGGTGGCCGAGCGGATGGGGCTGCTGTCCTGCGACTGCGACCCCAGCCTGTCGCTCCAGCCAGACCTGCCGGAGGAAGAGGACCAGCATGAGGCGGTGGGTACGGCATGGGGAGCCGCGCTGTCCAGCTTCTGCTTCTTCGCCTCCGGGGCCATCGTCCCCATCCTGCCGTTCCTGTTCGGCCTGACCGGCGTCACCGCGCTGGTGGTGGCAGGAGTCCTGGTGGGCACCGCACTCCTGGCGACCGGCGCCGCCGTCGGCCTCCTCTCCGGCACCTCCCCGCTGACCCGCGGCCTGCGCCAGCTGGCCATCGGCCTCGGCGCCGCCGCCATCACCTACCTGCTGGGCCTGCTGTTCGGTACCGCCGTAGGCTAGCCGGGAGTTCGCATCCTTGAGGTGCTGCGGTGCCGTCAGCGGCGCTGCAGGACCTCCACTGCTTCCTCCACCGTGTCCACCAGGAAGATGTAATCCGCCATGGCGCGGCCGGTGGCAAGCGAGCGCAGCATGGGCCAGGCGGGGTATTCCTGTTCCCAGTGGCGCCGGCCCACCAGCACCATCGGCGCCACCTTCTCGCGGGCGCCGTAGTAGTTCTCGCAGGCATCCTGGAAGATCTCCTGGACAGTGCCGGCGGCACCGGGAAGGAAGACGATGCCGCCGTGGCAGAGCTCCAGCAGGATGGCCTCGCGGATGGCGTTCGCGAAGTACTTGGCGATGTGCGTGGCGAAGTAGTTGGGCGGCTCATGCCCGTAGAACCAGGTGGGGATGCCCAGCGACGGCGTCCCGCCCGGATGGCGTTCGACGACGGCGGCTGCCGCCCGTGCCCACGCGGACACCGAGGGCCTGAAGCCCGGAACGGCGGCGAGGGCTGAAAGTTCCGCCTTCACGTCACCGTCGGGTGCCCGGCTCAGGTAGGCCCCGAGGTTTGCCGCCTCCATGGCCCCCGGACCGCCGCCGGTGGCCACCGTGTACCCTGCCAGCGCCAGCCGCCGTCCCAGCAGGGCGGCCTGGGCGAAGCCGGCACTGCCGCGCGGCGCAGCATGGCCGCCCATGACCCCGACGATGGCGCGGCTGGACCAGGGCACTGACCCGGTCAGCTCATCCAGTGCATCGCCGACGGCGTGGTCATGCAGGGCCGAGGCCAGCGTTGAGTCCACACGGTGGCGCTGGCCGGGTTGGATGCTCCAGTGGTAGATCCGGGCATCCGGCAGCTCCTCATACGGCGAGGTTGCCAGTCCCGCGTACAGTTCGGCCGGGGAGTACAGGACGGCCCGGTACGGGTCGAAGGGGACACCTTCAAGCCTGGGGAAGATCAGGGCGCCGCGGCTGCGGAGGTTGGCTTCCATGCCGTCGTCGAAGATGCAGCCCAGGAACATCGCGCCCTCGACGCTGACGTTTTTGAGTGCCGCCGACCGGCCGCGCAGGTCCAGCGACTGCGCATGCCAGCCGTGCAGGTTGACGGCACCGCCGGCCACCAGGCTGTCGAAGCTGGCCAGGTCCTGGACTTCGAGGTTGCGGGGGCGGGGACCAAGGCTTCCGGCGAAATTCATGGTTGCTGCCCCGCGCTCCACATCATGGAGCCAGCCTAGGCCACCCCACGCAAAAAGCGGGGCCGGACCGTGCCCGTCCGGTTGTTACTGGACGGCCTGGGTCCAACCCCGCCGTGAGCCGCGATGCCGCGGCAAGGCGTCGCTAAGCGGAGACCTTTGCCGGAACCTCACCGCCGCGAAAGTGCGCTTCCAGGTCCTCGAGCGAGTGGCCCTTCGTTTCCGGAACAAACTTGATGACGAAGGCCAGGGACGCGATGTTCACCAGGACGAACAGGCCGAATGTGCCGGTGGAGCCAAGGGCGTTGACCACGATGGGGAACAGGAAGGAGATGGCCGCGTTCACGGTCCAGAGGGCGAAGACCGCGATTCCCATGGCGAACCCGCGGATGGCCAGCGGGAACATTTCGGAAAGCAGGAGCCAGACGCAGGTGCCGATGAAGCACTGGACAAAGGCCACGAACAGCATCATGGCGGCCAGGATGGTGTAGCTGGCCAGGTCCGACTGCGGCAGGAGGAAGACGATGGCCAGCAGTGCCTGCGAGCCGACCACCCCGGAGAAGCCGATGACCAGCATCCTGCGGCGGCCCACGAAGCCCAGCAGCCAGATGCCCAGGATGGTCATCAGCACTGAGGTGACGCCGACACCGATGGTTGCCACCAGCGACGCGCTGACGCCGAGTCCGCTCTTTTCCAGGATGGTGGGTGCGTAGTAATTCACGGTATTGATTCCGGTGGCCTGCTGGACCGTGGCGAGGCCGATGCCGATGTACAGCAGGCGGCGCATCCAGGGGTTGTTCTTCAGGTCGCGCAGGGCGTGGCCCCGCTCTTCCTTTGCGGTGCGGGCCGCCTGCGCGATCTCCTCGAATTCTGCAGCTGCTTCCTGGGGGCTGCGGCTGAGGTTAAGGACGCGGCGGCTGTCCTCGAGGCGGCCGCGGATGGCGTACCAGCGGGGTGACTCGGGGAGCATCAGCATGCCTGCGAGCAGTGCGAGGGCAGGCAGGGAGGCGATGCCCAGCATGGTCCTCCACACTTCGGTGTCGTGGATCAGGGCGTCCAGGAGGGCGTTGATGGCGAATGCGAGCATCTGGCCGGTGACGATCATGAGTTCGTTGATGGTCACCATGCGGCCACGCAGGTGGGCGGGCGCCATTTCGGCAAGGTACAGCGGGCAAGTGACGGCGGCGGCGCCGACGCCGAGGCCAAGGACGATGCGGGCCGCGATCATGAAGCTGACGTTGGGGGCGAGGGCGCAGCCGATGGCGCCCAGCAGGAACAGCAAGGCGCAGACGAGCAGGGAGCCGCGGCGGCCCAGCTTGTCGGCCATGCGGCCTCCGGTGAGGGCGCCGACGGCGGCCCCCGGGAACAGCAGTGCGCTCACCACGGTTGCTTCCTCGACGGCGGTCATGTTGAGGGAGTCATTCATGTACAGCAGGGCGCCGGAGATAACGCCGGTGTCGTAGCCGAAGAGCAGGCCGCCCAGGGTGGAGATGACGGTGAGCCGGGCAAGGTATCCGCGGCGCTGCGTGCCGGGCGCGCCGGTGGTTTGTTTCTGCAACAGCATTGTTGCCTCTCAGATTCTCTCGGGGACCGGAAGACCGGCCGGGAATGTGATGCGTGCCACCGACTTTAGAGCGCTCTAATACTGTTCGTCAATAGAAAGTCTTAATGTCAGCACAATTGCATTGGCACCGTGTTCCCGCCGACGCGGGCAGGCGGCACCCTTGACCCGCAGAGCCCTGCTGATACGATCGGGGAAGAAAGTATGTCCTATCAAGAGAACATATGGCGGCACATGGGCCGCAGGCGCGGCTGTCCCGACCGGACGGAGGCGCAGGACCGACAACGAGGGAACGCACCGTGGCGAACAACCTGGGACTCAGCATCGACCGCTCCTCCCCCGTGCCCCTGTACCACCAGGTGGTCCAGGGCATCGAGGCGGCGATCTACAGCGGGGTCCTGGAACCCGGGAGCCGGTTGGACAACGAGATCGACCTGGCCGCCCAGCTGAACCTCTCCCGCCCCACCATGCGCAAGGCCATGGACGAACTGGTCCGCTCCGGCCTGCTGGTGCGGAAACGGGGCGTGGGCACCCAGGTGGTCTCCAGCCAGGTGCGCCGGCCGCTGGAACTTTCCAGCCTCTACGACGACCTCACCAACAACGGCAAGAAGCCCACCACCGAGGTCCTCAGCTTCTCGCACCTGGAGGCGGACGACGCAACCCTCACCACGCTGCAGCTGCCCGCAGGTTCGAAGGTGTACCACTTCACCAGGCTGCGGCGGGTGGGCGGCAAGCCCCTGGCCCTCATGGAGAACTGGGTGCGCGACGATATCGCAGAGATGGATGAGGCCATGCTGGGCGCCGAAGGCCTGTACTCGATCCTCCGCCGCGGGGGCGTCAACTTCCGGTTGGCCACGCAGCGCATCGGCGCCATGAACGCCAACGATTACCAGGCGTCCATGCTGGACACTCCGGCGGGGTCGGCACTGGTCACCATGGAACGCACGGCGATGGACGATACCGGGCGCCGCGTTGAGACCGGCCACCACGTCTACCGGGCCGATTCCTACAGCTTTGAGATGACTCTCGTACAGCGATAATCCGCACAGCAATAATCCAAGGAGCCAACTCCATGACCAACTGGGTCTACCCCCTGGGCACTGCCTCCGACGGCGCCTGGGATGTTTCGATCGGGACCTCCGATTCCGCCCTCACCGTGGACGGCTGGGCCCATACGGGCCTGAAGGTTGCCACCCTTGGTGCCGGCGCCGCCGTCGAGCTTCCCGCCGCGGAGGAGGAACGGATCGTGGTGCCCCTCAACGGATCCTTCACCGTGGCCGTGGACGGTACGGACTACCCCCTCGAAGGACGGCCCTCCGTCTTCGCCGGCCCCACCGACGTGCTCTACTCTGGCACCGGGCGGGCCGTCAGCATCAGCTCCGCCGACGGCGGCCGGGTGGCCGTGGCAACCGCGCCGGCACAAAAGTCCTACCCCACCAGGCTGGTGCCGGCTGCCGAGACCCCGGTGGAGCTTCGTGGGGCGGGCAACTGCTCGCGCCAGGTCCACAACTTCGGCACGCCGGCGGCACTGGAGGCCGACAGGTTCATCGTCTGCGAGGTCCTCACGCCGGCCGGGAACTGGTCCTCCTACCCTCCGCACAAGCATGACGAGGAGAAGGAGGGCGAGACCTCCCTGGAGGAGATCTACTACTTCGAAACGCAGGTGGCTTCCGGCTCCGGGGCGCCCACGGACGCCGACGCCATCGGCTACCAGCGCGTGTATGCCTCGGACGAGCGGCCCATCGACGTCTCCGCCGAGGTCCGCACGGGTGATGTCGTCCTGGTCCCTTATGGCTGGCACGGTCCTGCCATGGCCGCGCCGGGGTACGACCTCTACTACCTCAACGTGATGGCGGGTCCGGGGCCTGCGCGCGAATGGCTGATCAGCGACGACCCCCACCACGGCTGGGTGCGTCAGACCTGGGACAGCCAGAACATCGATCCCCGGCTGCCGTTCGGCTCCTGACCATGGTTGGGCGGCCAAGCGGCGGCAGGCTGGCATAGTGGAGTCCTGTGAGACAGACTTCCCCCTCAGCACGGTCGGTGACCATGGAGGACGTGGCACGCGACGCCGGCGTGAGCCGCGCCTTGGTGTCCCTGGTGATGCGCGATTCCCCGAACGTTTCGCCGGCCAAACGGACGGCGGTGCTGGAAAGCGCCGCCGCGCTGGGGTACTCCCCCAACAGGCTCGCCAGCCGGCTGGCCAGCCACCGGACCAACACGCTTGGGGTCCTCTTCCTCGATCTGCACAACTCGGTCTTCGCTGATATCTACGACGGCCTGACCGAGGGCCTGGCCGGCAGCGGCAACCAGGTGATGGTCGCCGTCGGCTCTGCTGATCCCGGGACGGAACTTGAGGCCGTCCGCTCGTTCGTGGACCTGCGCGTGGACGGCGTGCTGCTGGCCGGCTACACCGGCACCTCGGCGGAACTGGCAGGGGCCCTGCGCGGGACGCCCGCCGTCGTCATCACCCGGGAGCTGGAGGTCGACGGCGTGGATTCCGTTTTGACCGACGACTTCCGTTCCGGCGCACTCGCCGTGGAGCACCTGTACCAGCTGGGGCACCGACGGATCGCGCACGTGGACATCTCCGACTGGCTCCCCTACACCGAACGCAGGGAAGGCTACCTCCATGCCATGCGTGAGTTCGGCCTGGAGCCGCAGCTGGTGCACAGCGACATGACCGAACGCGGCGGCCGGGCCGTGATGGAACAGTTCCTGGACTCCGGCGCCACCCTCCCCACGGCGGTCTTTGCGCACAACGACCTCACGGCCATCGGCATCATGGAGGCGCTGGCGGCGCGGGGACTGTCCGTTCCGGGCGATGTGGCGATCGTTGGATGCGACAACATCGAGGTCGGCGCTTCCCCGCTGATCGGCCTGACCTCCATCGACCAGCACGCCCGGGAGCTGGGAAGGGTGGGGGCGCACGTCATGCTGGACCGGATTGCGGGCACGGCCGGTCCGGCCGTAACCCGCAAGCTCGAGCCTGCCCTCATGGTGCGCCGCTCCTCCGATCCGGCCGCTTAGCGGCTGGCCAGTTCCTCCACGGCCTGGACCGTGCCGCGGTTATCGCCCCGCTGCCCACTCCTCCTGGCCCCAGCGGCGGCGATGGCCATCACGGCCAGGCCCGCCAGGGTGATGCCGGCACCGGCCCAGATCGGAGAGGTGTAGCCCAGTCCGGCGGTGATGGTGATGCCGCCAAGCCAGGCGCCGAGGGCGTTCCCCACATTGAACGCCCCGATGTTGGCACCGGAAGCGAGGGTGGGAGCGCCGGAGGCGTACTTCATGACGCGCATCTGGAGCCCCGGCACAGTGGCAAAACCGAACGCGCCCATGAGGACCAGGGAAATGACTGTCAGCACGGGGTTCGTGGCCGTCAGCGCAAATCCCGCCAGGACCACGGTCAGCACAGCCAGCACCACCAGCAGTGTGCGGTCCACGTTGCGGTCCGCAGCCTTTCCGCCAAGGGTATTGCCGGCAAAGAGGCCCACTCCGAAGACGATCAGCAGCCACGGCACGGTGGAGGCGGCAAAGCCGGACACTTCGGTGAGGGTGTAGGCGATGTAGGTGAAGGCGCCGAACATTCCGCCGAAGCCCAGGATGGTCACCACGATCGAGAGCCAGACCTGGCCGGAGCGGAACGCACGCAGCTCGGAGCGGAGGCTGGCCGCTTCTTCCGTTTCACCCGCCGATGAGGGGACGAGTGCCAGGATGCCGGCGAGCGCGGCTACGCCGATGACCGTGATGGCCCAGAAGGTGGCACGCCAGCCGGCGGCCTGGCCCAGCAAAGTTCCAAAGGGCACGCCCAGGACGTTGGCTGCGGTGAGCCCGGTGAACATGAGCGCGATGGCGCCCGCCTTCTTGCTGCGAGGAACCATGCCGGCGGCCACCACAGCCCCGATACCGAAGAACGCGCCATGCGAGAGGGCAGCGATGACGCGCCCGGCCATCATGGGCCAGTAGCCGTCCGCCGTTGCGGACAGCAGGTTCCCGGCGATGAACAGGACCAGCAGGGCGGCCAGCACCGGCTTGCGCCGGAAACGAGTCACCGCGGCAGTCAGGCCCAGCGCGCCCACCACCACCGAGAGCGCGTAGCCGGAGATGAACCAGCCGGCGGAGGCCTCACTGACCCCGAAGTCGGCCGCCACCTGCGGCAGCAGGCCGGCGATGACGAACTCGGTAAGTCCTATGCCGAAGCCGCCCAGGGCGAGTGCTATCAAGCCAACAGGCATGCGAATGCTCCTTTGAGCTGTAGGTGTGGTTGTCCCCTCAATGGGAAAGCGCCTAAGATAGTTGCAGACGCGGTGTTTATTGTTGCACATGCAAATATACCGCGCAAGCAACTATCTCTGTCTGTTGACCGATGGGCCGTTCCGGGCGGCCACCTACGAAGGAGCACGCATGGGCATCAAGGACGACGCCGTCGAGGTCCGCGCCCAGGGCTGGCGAACGCTGGCGGCCCTGCACGGGCTGATCGACAATGAGCTCGAGCGTGCCCTCCAGGCCGAATCCAAACTGTCCGTGGTGGAGTACACGGTGCTCGACGCCCTTAGCCGGCAGGACGGCTGGCACATGCGGATGCAGCAGTTGGCCCGCGCCACCGCCTTGAGCCCCAGCGCCACCACCCGGCTGGTAAACCGCCTGGAGGACCGTGGCCTGCTGACCAGGATCCTCTGCGACGACGACCGCCGCGGCATCTACACCGAGCTCACTGCCAGCGGCAGCAGCCTGTTGGCAACGGCCCGGCCGGTCCACGACGCCACGCTGGAGCGTGCCCTCGAGGAAGCCCAGGCCGTTCCGGAGCTTGCACCGCTGGTGGACGCCCTCCCCCGGCTGCACGCCCGCGCATAAGACTGCCCGTGCCTTGGCGCGCAAATGCCCCGGTGGAGATCCCCACCGGGGCATTTGCCTGTAGGGACAGTGGATTGATCCTGGTCAGGGAATCGTGGCTTCCGCGGCATGGGCTTTGTTCCCGGCCACGTTCTTGAAGTAGTGCTCCAGGTCCTCCAGGCTCTTGTCCTTGGTCTCGGGCACATACTTGGCAGCGAAGGCAATTGCGCCCACACCAAGGACCGCGAACACGAAGAAAGTGTTGGAGATCCCCAGGGCCGCCAGCAGCTGCGGGAAACCAAACCCGATCAGGAAGTTCACGATCCACAGCAGGAACGCCGAAGCGCCCATGCCCAGGCCACGGATTTTCAGCGGGAAGATTTCCGAGAGCATCAGCCAGGTCACCGGCGAAATGGCTCCCTGCTGGAATGCCAGGAATGTCACGGTCAGCGCAAGGATGACGAAGCCGCGGCCGGAGCCTTCCGGCAATATCAGGGAGAACAGTCCGATCAGCAGCAGCGCCGTCGTGGTCCCCACCTGCCCGGTGATCAGCATCCTGCGCCGGCCCACCTTGCCCAGCAGCCAGATCCCGACGAACGTGGCGAGGACCGAGATCACGCCGTTGGCAATGTTCGCCGTCAGTGCCGCTTCGCGGCCAAAACCGGACTGCGACAGGATCTGGGTTCCGTAATACATGATCGAGTTCACGCCGGTAATCTGCTGGATCACCGCCAGGCCCAGGCCCACGAAGAAGATGCGCCGGAGCCACGGAATGCCCAGGTCCTTCCAGGAGCCCATCTTGGACTTGTAGTCCTCCACGGCCATGGCTTTGACTTCTTCGAACTCCCTGCGCGCCTCCTCCTGCGAACGGATCCGCTGCAGCACGCTGAGTGTCTCGCCAAAGCTGCCGATCGAGGCCAGCCACCGGGGGCTTTCAGGCATGAAATTCATGCCGATCCACAGCGCAATGGCCGGAAGAGTGGCGATCACCAGCATCCATCGCCAGATCCCGTGAGATTCGCCGAAGGAGTTGCCGAGGTAGGCGTTGAAGATGAACGCCAGCAACTGCCCGGTGACGATCATGAGTTCGTTCTGCGTGACGATGCGCCCACGCCGGTTGCTGGGCGATACCTCTGCAAGGTACACCGGCACCGTGACGGACGCCCCGCCCACGGCCAGTCCCAGGATGAACCGGGCGGCGATCATCACTTCGGTGTTGGGCGCGAAGGTGCAGCCCAGGGTACCCAGCAGGAACACGACCGCCAGCACCATGATCATCCTGCGCCGGCCGTTGCGGTCCGCCAGGCGGCCGCCGAAAAGGGCGCCGAACGCGGCACCGAACAGCAGGGACGAGGTCACCAGGCCCTCAGTGAGCGGGGTGAGCCCGAGGTCCTCCTGCATATACGGCAGGGCGCCGTTGATCACGCCCGTGTCGTAGCCGAACAGCAGGCCGCCGAAGGTGGAGATGATAGTGACGGTCCGCAGCGCGCGCTTGTGGTTTCCGGGCCGCGGAGCGGTATGCGCAGGCGAACTCATACGCTCACCTTTTGGACGTACTGCTTCATGGTCTCCAGCTGGTACCGGGAAACGTCTTCGGCGTTCTCGTCCTCGGCAAAGACACTGGACACCATCACCGAATCTTCACGGTCCAGGAAGCCGATTTCCTTCAGGCCGCCGAAGAACTCATCCCAGTTCACGTCGCCATCGCCGATCTTCAGGTGCTGGTGGACGCGGACCGGGTTGCCGGGCGGGTTGGTGATGTACCGCAGGCCATGGGACGCGTGATGGTTCATGGTGTCGGCCACGTGGACCAGCCGCAGCTTGTCGCCCGCAGCCCGCATGATGTCCAAAGGGCTGTTCTTCATGTGGAAACTGTGCGAGGCCACGTAGACCATGCCAACGTTCTTCGAGTTGACGCCGCGGATCACGCGGATGGCGGCCAGGCCTTCCTCCACGAAGTCGTCCGGGTGCGGGTCGATCAGCAGGTCGATGCCTTCACGCTCGATGATCGGCAGCAGTTCCTCCATGGAACGGTAAAAGGCCCGCTCGGATTCCTCTGCCTTTTCGGGGCGGCCGCTGAACTCGGTGTTCATGGTGCTGACGCCCAGGTCCACGGTGATCTGGATGGCGCGCTTCCAGTAGCGGACCGCAGCTTCGCGGGCGTCCTCGTCCGGGCCGGACCAGCGCAGCACGGGCAGGACAGAGGCGATCCCGATTCCGGCATCCTGGCAGGCACTCTTCAGCTGGCCCACCAGTTCATCGTCCGCTTTGGGGTGGTTGTAGAACGGGATGAAGTCCGCATGCGGGGTCATTTGCATGTACTTGTATCCGAGGTCCGCCACCAGTTTGGGGAACTCCAGCAGGCTGTGGGAGTGGTGGAACGGGGTGGGGTCAAGGGCGATTTTCACGTAAACACTCCATTGTGGATCAGTCAGGTTGGAGACACAAAAGGGGACGGATGGCTCCGCCCCCTTTCCGGTCCTACTTGTAGAGGTCGGGCTTTGCCGCCAGCTTCACGGCGACCTTTTCGCCGTTCTTCTGTGCTTCAACGCCTGCTTCACAGCACGCGGCGGTGGCGTACCCGTCCCAGGCGGAGGGGCCGCCGATTCCGCCCTTAAGTGCCGCGTCCACCCATGACTGGATTTCGACGTCGTATGCCGCCCCGAAGCGCTCCTCGAAGCCGGGAGTGACGTTGCCGCCCCAGTGGCCGTTGCTGCGGGTGTAGGGTCCCTTGTCCCCGCCGATGCTGACGATGCCGTCCTCGAAGGAGGCCTGGGTGGCCACTTCGTAGCCGAACTTGGCATTGACGTAGATTTCCACATCAGCCAGGACACCGGACTCGGTCTCGAGCAGGACGTGCTGCGGATCGTGCTGGCCGTTCGGCGCGTTCCGGGTGGCCTTGCCCAGGCGCACCTGGACGCTGGTGATTTCCTCGCCAGTAAAGAACCGGATGGCATCGAATTCGTGGACCACGGAGTCGTTGATCAGCATCTCGTTGGTGAAGCCCTCGGGGGTGCTGGGGTTGCGGTGCTGGTGGTGCAGCATCAGCAGCTCGCCCAGTTCGTGGTTGCGGATGATCGATCCCAGGGCGGCGTACTCGGCATCGAAGCGGCGCATGAAGCCCACCTGGATCCGCTTGCGGCCCAGGGCCACCTCTGCCTCGACAATTTTCCAGGAGGATTCGGCGTCGGGGGTGAGGGGCTTTTCGCAGAGGATTGGGATGTCCTTGGCGATGGCCTTGAGCAGGATGTCCTGGTGCAGGAAGCCGGGGGTGGCGATCAGGACGGCGTTGACGTCGCCGTTGTTGAGGGCCTCGTCAGCGTCGGCCAGGGCCACGGCGCCCGGGATGCCTTCGATGGCGGCCTGCGCCCGGGCGAGGTCCACGTCCACGACGGCGGCGACTTCGGCTCCATGGATGCGCTTGTTGAGGCGCTGGATGTGGTCGGCGCCCATGCGCCCTGCGCCGATGACGGCAACGCGGAGGTTCTGAGTCATTGTTCTGTCCTTCTGGTGTCTGTGGCGGGAGTTAGCTGACGGCGGTACGGGAGCCGCAGGACAGCAGGTAGTTGCGGGTGCGCTTGGCGATGGGCATCGGCACGTCGAAGGCCACGGGGTACATGTCCTGCTCCACGATGCCGAAGATGGGCCGGTCCAGGGCTTCCACGGCTTCGATGACCGCGCGGAGGTCCGGCAGGCCGTTGGGGGGCTCGGTCATGACGCCGGCCAGGTTGGCGGCGGCCCAGGTCATGTTCTCCTCATTGACCTTCTTGAGGATCTCCGGGTTGATCTGCTTCAGGTGCAGGTAGCCGATCCGGTCCGGGTAGTTCTTGATCAGGTCCAGGCTGGAGGCGCCGCAGTATTCAGCGTGTCCGGTGTCCAGGCAGAGGTTCAGGTACTGCGGGTCGGTGGCTCCCAGCAGGGTCTCAATGTCCTGCTGCGCGCCCACGTGCGAGTCTGCGTGGGAGTGGAACTGCTGCTTCAGGCCGAAGTCCTCCAGGAGGGTCTTGCCCAGGCGGTTGTGGCCGGCGAACAGGTCGGCCCAGGCTTTGCTGCTCAGAGTGCCGCTCTCCACGGCTTCACCGGTGACGTCGTCACGCCACATGGCGGGGATGACGACGATGTGCTCGCCGCCCATGGCAGCCGTCAGCTCTGCCACCTTGCGGGCCGGTTCCCAGGCGGTTTCCCACTGGGCGAGGCCGCGGTGGAAGGCGGTGAACACGGTGCCCGCGGTGACTTTCAGGTCACGCTGCTTGAGTTCTTCCGCCAGGCGGGTCGGGTCGGTGGGAAGGTAGCCGTAGGGGCCCAGTTCAATCCATTTGTAGCCGGACTCCGCCACCTCGTCGAGGAAGCGTTCCCAGGGGGTCTGCTTGGGGTCGTCCGCGAACCAGACGCCCCAGGAGTCCGGCGCCGTGCCGATGATCAGCTTGTTCTCAGTCATTGTCTGTCTCTTTGATAGGGGCCACGCCGCCAGGGTTCCCTGGCCGTGGAGCCAAATCGGCGAGGGTCCCAGCCTGAGCTTGCGAAGGTTGGGAGCCGATTTGGACTTGCGAGGCGAGGGTGGCGGTGGGGATCAGTTGGAGGGGAAGTTGTAGGAGGCGCCGGAGGCGTGGTGGGTTTCGGGCCAGCGGGAAGTGACTACCTTGCCGCGGGTGTAGAAGCTGACGCCTTCGGGGCCGTAGATGTGCTTGTCGCCGAAGAGCGATGCCTTCCAGCCGCCGAAGGAGTGGTAGGCCACGGGGACGGGCAGGGGTACGTTGATGCCGATCATGCCCACGGTGACCGAGCGCTGGAACTTGCGGGCGGCGGCGCCGGAGGAGGTGAAGATGGCGGTGCCGTTGCCGTAGGGGTTGGCGTTGATGAGCTTGATGCCGTCTTCGAGGGTGTCCACGCGGACGACGACGAGGACAGGTCCGAAGATTTCCTCCGTGTAGGCGGTCATTTCGGTCTTGACGTGGTCCAGGACGGTGGGGCCGACCCAGAAGCCGTTTTCGTGGCCGGGGACCACGAGGTCGCGGCCATCCACGACCATGGCGGCGCCGGCGGTTTCGGCTTCGGTGACGATCCGTACGATGCGTTCCTTGGAGGCCGGGGTGATGACCGGGCCCATTTCGGCGTCGGGTTCGGTGCCGTTCTTGACCTTGACGGCCAGGGCGCGCTCTTCGACCTTCTTGACCAGCAGGTCAGCGGCCTCGCCGACGGCGACAGCGACGGAGATGGCCATGCAGCGTTCGCCGGCGGAGCCGAACGCGGCGGCCGCGAGGTGGTCGGCGGCGTTGTCGAGGTCGGCGTCGGGCAGGATCATGGCGTGGTTCTTCGCGCCGCCCAGCGCCTGGACGCGCTTGCCGTGCCTGGTGGCGGTTTCGTGGACGTACTGGGCGATCGGGGTGGAGCCAACGAAGGAGATGCCGTCCACGTCCGGGTGGGTGAGGAGCCCGTCGACGGTTTCCTTGTCGCCGTGCAGGACCTGGAACACACCGTCCGGCAGGCCGGCTTCCTTCCAGAGCCTGGCCAGCAGCAGCGAGGCGGAGGGGTCCCGTTCGGAGGGCTTGAGGATGAACGCGTTGCCGGTGGCGATGGCCATCGGCGCCATCCACAGCGGCACCATGACGGGGAAGTTGAACGGGGTGATGCCCGCGACGACGCCGAGCGGCTCACGGAAGTTGAACACGTCGATGCCGGTGGAGACCTGGTCCGAGTAGTCGCCCTTAAGCAGGGTGGGGATGCCGCAGGCGTATTCGATGACTTCCAGGCCGCGGCCGATCTCGCCCTTGGCGTCCGAGAGGACCTTGCCGTGCTCGGCGGTAACCAGCTGGGCGAGGTCGTCAACATGGGCGGCGACGAGTTCGCGGAACTTGAACAGGACAGCGGTGCGCTTGGCCAGGGAGACATCGCCCCAGGTGTCGGCGGCCTTGCGGGCGGCGGCGACGGCGGTGTCCAGGTCGGCGCGGTTGGCCAGCCGCAGTGTGGCGGAGACGGCACCGGTGGCCGGGTTGTACACGTTCGTGGTGCGGTCGCCTTCGCCGGCCGTCTCTTCGCCGTTGATGAAGTGGTTGATGACCGTGGTCTGGGTCTGGGTGGTGGTGGCAGTCATGGGACTCTTCCTTGAGTAGTGAAAAAGTGTGGTCAGCCGAGCAGTTTGCGCTGGCGTGACTTGTGGTCAACGTAGGTTTGGAAGGCCTGTTTGGTGGATTCCAGTTCGGAGACCTGGGAGACGGGGACATCCCACCAGGACTCAGAGGACGGTGCGTCCAGGAGCGGGTCGGATTCGACGTGGATCAGGATCGGCCCGCTGCCCTCCGGGGCAGCCTTGGCATCGCGGATGGCCTGCTCCAGTTCTGCAATGACCTTCTCGCCGGGTTCGATCCGGATGACCTTCACGCCCAGGGACTCGGCGTTCAGGGCCAGGTCCACGGGCAGGATCTCGCCCTCGTCGAAGCTGTGCTGTTCCTCATCCAGCGCCCGGTACTGGGTACCGAACCGCTGCGACCCCAGGGACTCGGACAGGGAACCGATGGAGGCGTAGCCGTGGTTCTGGATCAGGACCACGATCAGCTTGATGCGTTCGGCGACGGCGGTGACCAGTTCGGTATGCATCATCAGGTAGGAGCCGTCCCCCACCATCACGACGACGTCCCGCACCTGTCCGCCTGACGCGCCTGCCGCCGTCGTGCTTGCCGCTTCGGCAATCGCTGCACGCTTGACGCCCAGGCCGCCGGGGATTTCGTAGCCCATGCAGGAGTAGGCGTACTCCACGTGGTAGCCGAACGGGTCCCGGACGCGCCACATCTTGTGCAGGTCACCGGGCAGGGACCCGGCGGCGCAGATGACCACGTCGCGGGCGTCCATGGCCCGGTTGGTGGCTCCGATGATTTCGTTCTGGGCCGGCAGCGGGGTGTTGCGGGTGTCGAAGGCCTCGTCCACCGTGGCGTTCCAGCGCTTCTTCTCGGCCTCGACCAGCTGTTCCAGGTCGGCACCGACGCGGTAGCCGCCCAGGGCTGCGTTGAGCTTGGCCAGGGCCTTGCGGGCGTCGGCAACGATCGGCAGCGCGGTGCCGTGCTTGTAGGCGTCGATCGGGGCGACGTTGATGTTCACGAACTTCACGTCGGGATTCTGGAACGCGGTCCGGGACGCGGTGGTGAAGTCCTCGTAGCGGGTGCCGATGCCGATGATCAGGTCCGCTTCGGCGGCGATGGCATTGGCCGCCGTCGTGCCGGTGGAGCCAATGGCGCCCAGGGAGTGCTTGTGGTCCCAGGGCAGGACCCCGACGCCGGCCTGGGTGTTGCCCACCGGGATGCCGGTCAGCTCGGCGAACCTGGCCAGTTCATCGTTGGCGTAGGCGTAGAGGACGCCGCCGCCGGCAATGATCAGCGGACGCTTCGCTGCGCGGATGGCTGCTGCGGCGCGGGCGATGTCGTCGTCGTCGGCCTCGGGGCGGCGGATCCGCCACTCCCGCTCTGCCAGGAACTCTTCGGGAACATCGAAGGCTTCGGCCTGGACGTCCTGCGGCAGCGAGATGGTCACCGCGCCCGTCTCGGCCGGATCGGTCAGGACGCGCAGGCCGTGGTGGAACGCGGAGAACAACTGCTCGGGCCGGGTGACCCGGTCGAAGAACTTGGACAGCGGCCGGAACGCGTCGTTGACTGTGAGGTCGTACGCGTGCGGCTGCTCGAGCTGCTGAAGCACGGGGTCGGCAGCCCGGGTGGCGAACGTATCGGACGGCAGCAGCAGGACAGGCAACCGGTTGGTGGTGGCCAGCGCGGCACCGGTCAACAGGTTCGAGGACCCCGGGCCGATCGAGGTACTGATCGCATAGGTCTGGCGTCGGCGGGTGTGCCGGGCATATCCCACGGCCTGGTGGACCTGGGCCTGCTCGTTCCGGCCCTGGTAGTACGGCATCAGGGTGGGGTCCAGCTTCTGGTACTGCTTCAACGCCTGGCCCACGCCGGCCACGTTGCCGTGCCCGAAAATCCCGAACGTGCCCGGAATGAGCCGTTCCCGGTATTCCTGGCCGCCCACCTTGTCGACGGTGTACTGCTTGGAGAGATATTCGACGACGGCCTGCGCCACCGTCATCCTGCGTGTTCCTGTTGTGGTGCCCATGGCTAGTTCTCCGGGATGTCAGTGGTGTGGTGCAGCAGCGAGGCCGCGCTGGCGACGGCGCCGGCGACGTCCCCGTCTGCGGGGTAGAGCAGGGTGCGGCCAACGGTCAGGCCTTGGACACCGGGCAACGCCAGCGCGGCTTCCCAGGTGGCGAAGACCTCGTCCTGGGTGCCGTCCGGGTCCCCGCCCAGCAGGACGGTGGGCATGGTGGTGGCGGCCATGACGCGTTCCATCTCCGCCACGACCGGCAGCTTCATCCACGTGTAGGCGCTGGTGGAACCCAGGCCCTCGGCGATCGCGATGGACTTGATCACGGCGTTGGTGGACAGGTCGTTGCGGACCCGGCCGTTATCCCGGACGGAGAGGAACGGCTCCACCATGGCGATCAGCTTCCGCTCCGCCAGGGAGTCGATGGCCCGTGCGGTCGCTTCCAGGGTGGCCACCGTGTCCGGGTCGCCCAGGCAGATCCGGGTCAGCATCTTCCCGCCGTCAGCACCCAACGCCTCCAGAGCGGCCGCGGTGTGGCCGGTGAAGCGGTCATCGAACTCGTTGACCAGCCCGGCCAGGCCGCCGCGGTTCATCGAACCGAACACCAGCTTCCCGTCCAAGGCCCCCAGGAGCAGCAGGTCATCCATGATGTCCGGCGATGCCAGCACACCGTCGACGGCAGGGTTGGCCAAAGCGATCTGCAAACGGTCCAGCAACTGCCGCCGGTCCGCCATGGCGACGGGGTCGTTGCCGACGGCCAGGGCGCCGCGGGCCGGGTGGTCGGCGGCGACGATGAAGTTCTGCCGGCCTGCCTTCACGCCCGGGTGGCGGCGGCGTGCCTTCGCGGCGCGGGCCACGGCGTCCGGGTCTTCGAGGCGGATGGTGCTCAGGTGCTCGTAGCGGCGCGGGTCATCGTCCACGGCATGGTTCGAGGCGATCGGGGTGAGGGTCACAGTGCTGCTCCTTCGGTGGCAAGCTGTGCGTTGGCGCTGGAAACACCGGTGCCGGGAACCGGACGGCCGCGTTCGGCCAGCAGCGAGGTGACCTCCTCCGGCGTCGGCATGGCGTCGGCGCAGGAGAGGCGGGAGGCGACGATGGCACCGGCGGCGTTTGCGTAGTCCAGGACCTGGGCCAGCGGCCAGCCGGACAACAGGCCGTGGCAGAAGGCGCCGCCAAAGGAATCGCCTGCCCCCAGGCCGTTCAGGGTTTCCACCGGCACGGGCGCCGAGACCACGCGCTCGGTGCGGGTCTTGGCCATCACGCCTTCCGGGCCGAGCTTGACGACGGCGATCTCCACGCCGGCGGCGAGCAGCCGGTCTGCCTGCTCATCGGGCGTACCGTCGCCGACGGCGACGGCGCATTCCTTGTCATTGCCGATGGCCACGGTGACGTGCGGCAGGATCTTCGCTACCTCGGCGCGGGCTTCTTCTTGGGAGGCCCAGAACATGGGGCGGTAGTCCAGGTCCAGGATGGTGAACTGTCCCTCGGCAAGTTCTGCCCGGGGGCGGGCCTCGTGCGCGGCGATGTGGGCGGACCGGGACGGTTCCTGGGACAGGCCCGTCACCGTGGACCAGAAGATCCCCGCCTTCCGGATGGCGTCCAGGTCCAGCTCTTCGGCCTTGATCTGCAGGTCCGGAGCCGTGGGGAACCGGCCGTAGAAGTACAGCGGGAAGTCATCGGTGGCCGGCTTGATTGCACAGAACGTCGCCGGTGTCTGCAGGCCGGCGACCGGGGTCACGAAAGAATCGTCGACGTTGAACTTGTGCAGTTCGCGGTGCAGGTACGTGCCGAAGGGGTCGTCCCCTGTCCGGGTGATGACGCCGGTCCGGCGGCCGTGCCGGGCCGCGGCGACGGCGACGTTGGACGGGGAACCACCAAGGTATTTGCCGAAGGACTCAACGTCCTCCAGGCCAACCCCGATGTCGTTCGGGTAGATATCAACGCTGATGCGCCCGATCGTAAGAAGCTCGTGGGTCACGGTGATCGTGGACCTTTCTGGTGTGGAACTCGTGTCCTTTGAGGGGCAGGAACTCCGGAACTGGCAGGCCGTGGTGTGGGCCACAGGCACTACTTTGCCGTAGTTCCAATGTCCTGTCAAAGGTTTGTACTGACATACTTACAACATACGTTTCGCCGCACTCTTCCCATGAGGAATGGGCACCCGGCTACTTCTTGGGCACAGCCAATTCGCCCGTGACGTACTGGGCGCGGCCAAATCCGAACGACCAGTCCCCGGCGGTGTTTTCGACATAGCCAATAAAGACGTCCTCGCCGGCAACACCCACGCCAGCAAGCTTTTCAGCCACCGCCGCAAAGAGCCGCTGCTTGACCTCCTGGGACCGGCCGCCCTGGGTGAAGATCTGGATCATCACCACTCCCCCGGTGCGCTCAAACCCCAGTCCCGCGTCCTGGGCGAAGATCTGGCCCTGCGCGTGTTCGGTCAGGATATGGAAGTAGTCACGTTCCGGAATTCCGTACTCCGCAAGGATGGCGTCATGGATCCCGCGGCTCAGCTTCTGCAGATCCTCCGGTGAGCGCCCCTCGTTGACGTCAATGCGTACCAATGGCATGAAAGTATCTCCTCGAGTAGTTTGTCCTAACATACTAACAAAGGATTTTTCGAAGAAACAAGACCCTTGAAAGGGGGGCGCAACCGGGGTTACGATTAGTCAATCAAGAGATTGATAAACAAAGAGGTTGATTAAGGGGCCGGGCATGACCAATGACGCGGAATTGGACTCCGCATTCCTCGCCCTGGCCGACCCCGTGCGGCGAAGCATCATTGCCCGTTTGAGCCGTGGCCCGGCCACGGTGAACGAGCTGGCGGAGCCGTTCGAGATTTCCAAGCAGGCAGTCTCGAAGCACATCCAGGTACTCGAGCAGGCGCAGCTGGTGACCCGCACCAGGGATGCCCAGCGCAGGCCCGTCCACCTGAACCCCGCACGGCTGGAAGCGCTCACTGCCTGGATTGACCAGTACCGGTTGGTCCGCGAGGAGCAGTTCCGCAGCCTCGATGCCGTGCTTGAATCCAGCGCCGGGCAAGCGGCGCCAACGGCAAAGGACAGGAAATGAGCAATCCACTGAGAATCACGGCCCCGGAGGGACTCCCCTACATCGACTTCGAGCGGGAGTTCGACTTTCCGGTGGCGGATGTCTTCCGGGCACACAAGGACCCGGAGCTGGTGGCCCGGTGGCTGGGTCCGCGGGGCATGAAGATGGACATGGACCATTACGATTTCCGCACGGGCGGGAGCTACCGGTACATTCACACCGGCCCGGAGGGGGTCCCATACGAGTTCCGTGGAATCTTCCACACGGTGCGCGAGAACGAGTTCGCCCTGCAGACCTTCGAGTTCGGCGGCTACCCGGACTCCGTGAGCCTCGAGTCCATGACTTTTGAACCGCTCGACGGCGGCCGGTGCAGGCTGCGGGGCCACGCCATGTACCCAAGCATGGAGGCGCGGGACGGCATGCTGCACTCGGGCATGGAAGGCGGCATGTCCGAAGGCTATGAGCGCCTTGACGAGCTCCTGGCCGGGGCGTCGGCGCCTGCCTGACGCTGGAGGAGCGCTTCGTCAAGCACCCGGCCCAGGTTTGCGGCGTCGTGGGCGAAGCGGCCCAGGAAGAGTCCGTCCGCAGCGGGCAGCTGCGGGAGCAGTCCCGGCCCGGCGCTGCCGCCGTAGATGATGGGGCAGCCCGGGCCCAGGGCTGTCCGGATCGAGGTGAGGACGGCGTTGACGTGCTGCGCCGGCGCCGGCTCCTGCGCGCCGATGGCCCACACCGGTTCGTAGGCTAGCACCAGGCGGTTCAGCAGGGTGGGACTTCCCCCCGTGGCAGCGTGGACCTGCCCCAGGCAGAAGTCCGCGGCAGCCCCGGCGTCGAGCCTGTCCGGCTCACCGATGCACAGCAGCGGGGTCAGGGAATGGTCGACGGCGGCACGCACCTTGCGTGCCACGACGGCGTCGTCCTCCCCGAACAGCCGGCGGCGTTCGGCGTGGCCGATTTCGACGAGCGAGACGCCGAGCTCGGCCAGCATCCCGGGGCTGACCTCCCCGGTCAGTGGACCGCCGCCCCACGCGCAGTTCTGGGCGCCGAGCAGGACCGGCGAGCCGGCCAGGATCCGGGCCGCGGGCTCAAGGACCGGGAAGGAGGGGATGACAAAGACCCGGACCGTGGAATGCTCCGCTGCCAGTCCGGGCCTGTCATCGACGATGCACCGCACCTCCGACAGCCAGCGCAGGCTTTCCTGGTAGCCCAGGTACATCTTGGTGCTGACACCGATGAAGAGGGTGCCGTTGCCTGCGCTGCTGCCGGAGGTGCTCATGGTGTCCTTGCGTGGATAGTGCGGTGCTCAGTCGAGCAGGTCGTCGGCTTTGTTCTTGAACCGTTTCGTTGCGTACATCATCGCTGCGGCTACGAACGGCAGGACGCCCAGGGCGTAGACGCCCATGGATCCGGTGGGTGAGTGCGTGGCCTCGTTGACGGCGGTGCGCAGGATGGGGGCCACGAAGCCGCCCAGGTTGCCCAGCGAGTTGATCAGCCCGATGCCTGCCGCAGCGGCGGAACCGGCGAGGAACGCCGTGGGATAGGACCAGACCACCGGACCCACTGCCAGGAAGCTGCAGACGGCGAGGGTTATGAAGATCATGCCCAGGACCGGCTGGTGGTTGGTGCCTGCCCAGGCCGAGCCGAAGATGCACAGGCCGGTGGACAGGAACAGGATGGTGCCGAACTTGCGGCGCTTGGCCACGGTGTCGGCGGCCTTGCCGATGAAGTAGCAGGCGAAAATCCCGAAGAACCACGGGACGGCGATCAACAGCCCGACGGCGAGCCCCACCTTTTGCCCGGTCAGCGAGCTCACCTGCTGCGGCAGGAAGAACGTCACGCCGTAGACGGCGATCTGGAGGCAGAAGTAGATGACGGTGAAGTACCAGACGCGGCCATTGCGCATGGCCGCGAGGATGCCGCGGGGGCCGTGTTCGTCCTTGATGTTGTCCTCAAGGGCCATGACTTCCTTCAGCGCGTACTTCTCCTCGCGGCTGAGGAACTTGGCCTTCTCCGGTCCGTTAATCAGGAAGAAGAACGCCGCAACGCCCGCCAGGACGGCCAGCATGCCTTCGACGAAGAACATGACCTGCCAGCCGCGCAGGCCGGGAACCTGGTCGCCGATGTTGATCAGCCAGCCGGAGAGCGGATTGCCGATCATCTGCGAGAACGGCTGGGCCAGGTAGAAGATGGCGAACATCTGCACGCGCACCTTGTTCGGGAACCATTCGGCCAGGTACATGATGACACCGGGGAACAGGCCTGCCTCGGTCACGCCGAGGAGGAAACGCAGGATCACGAACGAGGTCTCGCCCTGCACGAAGGCGAAGCATGCGGACACGATGCCCCAGGTGATGGCAATGCGTGCCAGCCAGATCTTGGCGCCGACTTTCTTGAGCAGCAGGTTGCTGGGGATCTCGAAGATTGCGTAGCCGATGAAGAAGATGCCCGCCCCGAGGGCGAAGGCTGCGGCGGACACGCCCTTGTCCGCGCCCAGCGCCGCTTCGGCGAAGCCCACGTTGGTGCGGTCCAGGAACGAAACAACGTAGAGGATGACCAGCATCGGCATGAGCCGGCGGGCCGCTTTGAAGATCGCGGACTTCAGGACCGGACGGGCCAGGAGTTCCTTGGATGTTGCGGTGGTTTCTGACACAACACTCTCCTTCGAGTGGTGACGTTGGTTGTTCCCCGGGGGCCGGCGGCCCCCGGGCGTGGTGTGGCGCCCGGCCTTGTGATGCCGGGAGGTGGGCGCCGTCAGTGCATGTACAGGCCGCCGTCGACGTTCAGCGTCTGGCCGGAGATGTACCCCGCGTCCTCGCCGATGAGGAAGGAGATGGCCGCGGCGACGTCGCGGGTGGTGCCCACCCGGTTCACCACCAGGTCCTTGACGAGTTCATCCTTGCGTTCCTCGCTAAGGGTGCCGCCCATAATGTCCGTATCGATGGGACCGGGCGAGATGGCGTTGACAGTGATGTCGTACTCGCCCAGTTCCCGGGCGGTGGCGCGGGTCAGGCCGATGACGCCGGCCTTGGCCACCGAGTACGGAGTCTTGCTGAACGTTCCGCCGCCCCGCTGCGCGGAAACCGACGAAATGTTCACGATCCGGCCCAGCCGGTTCTTTGCCATGGACTCGGCGGCCCGGCGGGTGGCGTAGTGGACACCGTTCATGTTGATGTTGACCACGCGGTCCCATTCGGTTCCATCGAGCTCCAGATAGGGGACGGGTGAGCTGACGCCTGCGATGTTGGCCAGGGCAACCAACTGGGGAAGCTCGGCCTCGATCTCGTCGATGGCGGCCCGCACGGAGGCTTCGTCGCCAATATTGGCGCCGGCACCGTGGGCTTTGACACCGTGCCTGTCCGCCAGTTCCTTGGCCAGGTTCTTGCTGGCGGCGTCGTCCAGGTCGATCACGCCGATGTTCCAGCCGCGCTCGGCCAGGTACTCGGCGGTGGCCCGGCCGATGCCGCGCTCGGAGACGGCACCGGTGACAATCACCGTGCGGTCGGTGGGGAATGAAGTCATGGTTTTCCTTTTGGATGAACGGGAACTGGAGGGCGTTGCCAAGGCAGGCGTTGCCTAGGACAGCGGCGCAGGTCCCAGTTCCTCGATGAGCTTCTGCATGGCCACGTACGCCTTGTTCCGGTAGGCAACCAGGGCTGCGGTGCGGTCGGCGGGGACGTCAAGGAAGCCGGAGCCGGTCTTGGTGCCGAGCTGCCCGGCGTCGACCTTGTCCTGCAGGATCTTCGGGGTGGCGAACCGCTCCGGGAATCCGGTCTGCAGTGACTTGTAGCAGAAGGCGTAGACGTCCAGCCCTGCCATGTCGGCGATGGCGAACGGGCCGAAGAACGGCAGCCGGAAGCCGAAGGTGGTGCGGACCAGGGTGTCCACGTCCTCGGCGGTGGCGATGCCTTCCTCCACTACCTGGGCGGCCTCGTGGAAGAGGGCGTACTGGAGCCGGTTCAGCACGAAGCCGGTGACGTCCTTGACGGTGGCCGTTTCCTTGCCGGTCTCCCCCACGATGGTGCGGGCGGCCTGGACGGTTGCCTCGGAAGTTCCCTCGTGCGGGATGACTTCCACGCCGGGAATGAACGGGGCGGGGTTGGAGAAGTGGACGCCCAGGAACCGCTCCGGGTTGTCGACGACCTCGGCGAGTTTGGCGATGGAAATGGTGGAGGTGTTGGAGCCGATGATCGCGTCGGGGCGGGCGGCAGCGCTGATCCGGGCCAGGGTGGCGTGCTTGATCTCGAGGACCTCCGGCACCGCTTCCTCGATGTACTCGGCGTCAGCTACTGCTTCTTCGATGTCCTTGGCGGCCCAGAGGTTTTCCTTGAGCAGGTCCGTTGCGTTGGCCGGGAAGAGGCCTGCAGCGACGAATTCGTCGGATTCCTTCAGCAGCCGTTCGTAGTTGCTCCGGGCGATTTCGGCGGAGACGTCCGCCAGGGCCACGCGGGCCCCGGCGAGTGCCAGGACCTGGGCGATTCCGCCGCCCATGTAGCCGGAGCCGACGACGGCGATGTTACGTGTGCTCATTTGGTGTCAAGTCCTTCCGACGCGCCCTCATAGGAGCAGATGGCGTCTACTTTGGCCGCGGATGCGGAGTTTTCATCGAAGCGGTAGTTGAGCCACTCGCCCACCAGCTTCTTGGCAAGTTCCAGGCCGATGACGCGCTGGCCCATGGTCAGCACCTGCGCGTTGTTGGACAGCACGGAGCGTTCCACGGAATAGCTGTCGTGGGCCGTGACTGCGCGGATGCCCGGTACCTTGTTGGCCGAGATGGCCACGCCCAGGCCGGTGCCGCAGATCAGCAGCGCGCGGTCCGCTTCGCCGGCGGCCACCTTGCGGGCTGCTGCAACGGCCAGGTGCGGGTAGGCCGTGGAGTCGTTGGCGCCGACTCCTACGTCCTCCACCGACGCAACGCGGGGGTCCGCCTCCAGCAGTTCGCGCAGGGCGTTCTTGTATTCGACGCCGGCTTCATCGTTGCCGACGACGATGCGCCAGCCTAGCTGGGATTGCTCAGTCATAAGGGTTCTCCTTAGTTGCTTTCGATCGAGGCGGCGTACTCGGCCACCCGGCGGGCGATGAGGCCGAAGGACACAGCACCGGGGTCGGGATGGCCAATGCTCTTTTCCGCCAAAGGCCGGGCACGGCCTTTCTTCGGGCTGAGGCCGGCAGTCGCGTCAGCGGCCTTGGCGGCCGCCTCCGCCGCCGCACGAAGGCTGCCGGCCAGGCTGCCGCCGTCGTCAATTTCCTTGGCGAAGGTGTCGGCGAACGGAAGCAGCGCGTCCACCATGGTCTTGTCTCCGGCTTCGGCCTTGCCCAGGGTGATGATGGCGTCGCGGAGAGCGTTGACGGCTGCCGCTGCGTCAGCCGCGGTATAGGCGTCCTTGCTGCCAAGGGTCCTGCCGACGGCAGTGACGGCCGCGCCCCAAAGGGCCCCGGAAGTACCGCCGGCGCGCTCGGCCCACTGCTCCCCCGCCGCCGCGAGGACTTCCTCCAGGCCGGCGCCGCCTGCGTGGGACTTCTCCGCTGCAGCAACGGCTGCGTCCACGCCGCGCCGCATGCCGATGCCGTGGTCCCCGTCCCCGGCGATGGCGTCAAGCTTCCCGAGCGCCTCCTCATGTTCGACGACGACGGCCTGGGCTTCCTTCAGGGCGCCCACGGCGGTGGCCGCCAGGGCGGTGGAGGCTGCCGTGGCAGCCAGCGCCGGAGTCGCTTCGGCGTCTTCCAGGGCCTCCAGCGAACGGGCCCGGCGGGGAGCCAGGTTGCCCTTCCGGAAGGCGGGGGTATCAGCCGGCGCGGCCCAGAATTTCTCCAGTTCCCCGTCCAGCCAGAACAGCGTCAGCGACAGTCCGGACATGTCCAGACTGGTTACCAGTTCGCCGCATTCGGGCTCCACGATCTCAAGGCCGGCTGAGGTCAGAAGCGACTCGATCCTGCCAAACAGCAGGAACAGTTCGTCATATTTGACCGTGCCCAGGCCGTTCAGGATCGGCACCACGCGGGTACCGGCGTTTTCAGGCTTGTCCTTCAGCAGTCCGTCCACCAGCAGCTTGGCGAGTTCGCTGGCGGTGGGCAGCGGCTGCTCCGAGATTCCGGGTTCGCCGTGGATGCCAAGTCCGACGGACATCATGCCTTCAGGCACCGTGAACAGGGGTTCCTCCGCGCCGGGAAGGGTGCAGCCGGCGAAGGCCACGCCAAGCGAGCGGGTGTGGTGGTTGGCCTTGATGGCGAGGCGTTCCACCTCGTCCAGGTTGAGGCCCGCTTCTGCTGCCGCCCCGGCCACCTTGAAGACCGTAAGGTCCCCGGCGATGCCGCGGCGTTTGCCGATCTCTTCGAGGGGGGCGCTGGCGATGTCATCGGTGACCAGGACGGTCCGGGTTTCGATGCCTTCGGCGTTCAGCTTGTCCTGTGCCTGGCCGAAATGGAGGACATCGCCCGCGTAGTTGCCGTAGCTCAGCAGGACGCCGCCGCCGGTATGGGATGCCTTGGCCACCCGGTAAACCTGACCGGCGGCAGGGGACGCAAACATGTTGCCGCAGGCACTTCCGGCCGCGAGCCCGGCACCCACCAGGCCCGCGAAGGCCGGGTAGTGGCCGGAACCGCCGCCAATGACCAGCGCCACCTGGCCGTCAGGTGATTCGGTTGAACGGACCACTCCGCCGTCAACGCGGGCCACGTACTGGCGGTTGGCCGCGACGAAGCCGTCGAGGGCGTCGTCGGCAAACTGCGCTGGATCGTCAAATATCTTTGTCATGATTCCTCGTTGAACCGCTTGGGGTGGTTGCGGGACTTAGCGTGCCGGGACGGCAGCCGGGGTTTGCCGGCCCTGGGCCACCATGCTGGTTCCCAGTGCATAGCTGTCCCGTTTGGGCAGGACCTGGCGGCGCAGGTAGTCCTGGTTGGCGGCCGTGACGCTCAGGCCGTCCCCGCCGTAGTGTTCGGTGCAGATGATGCCCTGGAAACCTACGGAGAGGGCGAACTGGAAGGCCTCGCGGTAGCTGATGAGGCCTGATTCCATCGGCGCCGGCATGGCGACATAGTGGTCCCGGGCCTGGTCCTCATCGCGGATGTAGTTCTTCACGTGCCAGTAGTTGGAGTACGGCAGCGTCTTGTGGACCAGTTCACGCCAGTCCTCGATGGGCCGGTGCAGGCGGATCAGGTTTCCCAGGTCCGGGTTCAGTCCCACGTTGGGCAGGTCGATGTCCTGGACCAGCTGCACGGACGAGTCCCCCGTGCCCAGGTAGGTGTCCTCGTACATCTCCAGGGACACCAGGAGGCCGAGCTCGGCCGCGTGCTTGCCCACTTCGCGGATGCGGCTGACGGCGTTGTTCCAGCTTTCCTTGTCACCGACGGGATCCTTGTGGCCTTCGACGGTCCAGAACCACAGCTGCTTCTGCTGCTCGGGGGTGATCGCCTGGTGCAGGCCGATGGAGACAACTTCGCAGCCAAGCTGCGCCGCGGCTTCG
Source organism: Pseudarthrobacter phenanthrenivorans (assembly GCF_000813845.1). Lineage (GTDB taxonomy): Bacteria > Actinomycetota > Actinomycetes > Actinomycetales > Micrococcaceae > Arthrobacter > Arthrobacter phenanthrenivorans_B. The sequence continues at coordinate 97,497 of NZ_JWTB01000014.1, read as the reverse complement.
AGGGTGCGGTGGGTGTAGGCCAGGTTTTCCTCCCACTTCCCTTCCTCGATCACGCTGCGGCGGATGGCTGAGATGGAGGGAAGCCCCAGGCCAGCGGCGGTGGCCGCAGCCTTCAGCTCGTCCAGCCGGGCGCTGGAAAGATCGCCGGGGCGGACCCAGCTGTCGGTGAGGTCGGCGTTGGAGAAACCGGCATCGGCCACTTCCTCGAAGACCCGCTGCCAGTCGCTGGCAGGGGCATCCTGGGCAGTGGTTCCGTCCGGCCGGGTTCCGGGGAACTGCAGCAGGGCGGCGGCAATGGGCCAGTTATCGGCGGTGTACGGCATTGTCACTCCAGATCTCGAATCGCATTTCCTATAGGATCTATGCTTGTACGTGTCCCTGTCAAGGGGTTGGGGGACGGCCTCGCGGGGAAGCCAGGGGTGGTGCGGGGCGGCCGCCGGCGCTATTGCTAGCTGCGCACTTCGCTGTCGTGCTGGGAGCGCTGTTTGACGCCTTCGATGTGGTCGATCATCTTTTGCCGGGCAAGCTCGGCGTCACCGGCCTCAAATGCTTTGAGGATTTCAGTGTGCTCGGCGATGGCATAATCGGCATCCGTGACGCCCAGGCCGCCGAAGAAGCGGAAGCGCTGCACCTGGCCGCCCAGGGCGTTGTATGCGGACAGCAGGAACTGGTTGTCCGCCGATTCGGCGATGAGTCGGTGAAACCGCTCGTCGGCTTCCCAGTACGCACGGAACTCAGCGAACGACGGACCGCGCGGTGCGGCCTTCAGGTCCTCGATGGCCTGTTGAAGCTGCCCGGTCAGCTCGCTGCCCGCGTGCCTGCAGGCCATGAAGGCATTGGCGGGCTCGATGACCAGCCTCGCGTCCATCAGGTCCGCCAGCTCATCGGGGGTGAACAGCGGCGCCACGCGGTAGCCGCGCAGGGCCATTCTCCGGACCATCCCGGTGGCTTCAAGCCGGGCGAGCGCCTCGCGGACAGGCGTCGGGGAAACGTCCAGCTCCCGGGCCATGCCATCGATGCTGACCGGCGTGCCGGCTTCAAGCCGGCCGTCCATCAGGGCAACCAGGAGCGCTTCGTAGACGTGGTCGGCGAGGACCTGCCTGCTCACGCCGCCGGAGGCCTGGTTCTTGGTTGCCATGTAGAAATCCTATAGCCGGTGAAGGTGCGGGAACGCCGGGGGCAGGTGTCTCCGGGCACACCCCCGCCGGTGCCGTGCTGCCAGGCAGCACGGCACCGGCGGGCTGCCGCGTCAGGAAACCTGCAGGCCGCCGTTGATGTCGTAGGTGGCGGCCGTGATGTAGCCGGCATCCTCGCCCAACAGGAAGGCGATGAGGGCGGCAACTTCCTCCCGCGTTCCAACGCGGCCCATCATGATCCCTTCGGACATCTGGGCCTTGCGCTCATCGGTCAGGGTTCCGCCCATGATGTCGGTGTCGATCGGGCCCGGGGCGATGGCGTTCACGGTGATGTTGTGCTCGCCCACTTCCCTGGCCAGGGCACGGGTGAACCCCAAAATTCCGGCCTTGGAGGCGCTGTACGCAACCTTGGAGTAGGTTCCGCCGCCGCGCTGGGCGGAGATGGAGGAGATACTGACGATCCTTCCCAGTTCCCGCTGGATCATGCCCTTGAGGACGCGCTGGGAAACGAGGAAAGTGCCGCGCATGTTGATGGCGAAGACCTTGTCCCATTCCGCCACGGTGGTTTCCATGAAGGGGGTGGGCGAGCTGATCCCGGCCAGGTTGACGAGTCCGACGATGGGCGGCAGCGACTCCTCGATCTCCGCGATGGCGCGGTCCACCGACGCCTCGTCCGAGACGTCAGCGCCTACCCCGAGGGCCTTGACCGCACGGCTGGAACCGATCTCGGCTGCCGCCGCCTGGGCGTCTTCGGCATTGATGTCAAGGATGGCGATGGACCAGCCCTCGCTGGCCAGTCGGTCGGCGGTTGCGCGGCCGATGCCGCGGGCGGAGGCCGCGCCGGTCAGGACCGCCGTGCGCTCTGCGGGAAAAGTGTGCTGTGTTGTCATTGCTGTTTTCCTAGTGGGTTTCGGCGGCGGGAACGGTGACTCCGGGGGCAGAGACACCCTCGGGCCGCTTGCGGGCGTAGAGGTAGGTGGCGGCAGCGGTCACCGCCAGGCAGGCGGCCAGGAAGACCAGGCCGGTCTGGCTGTTGCCGGTGGCATCCTTGAGGATGCCCACGATGTAGGGAGCCACGAAGCCGCCCAGGTTGCCCAGGGAGTTGACCATGGCGAGGCCCGCGGCGGCCGCGGCGCCGGTGAGGGCAGCGGAGGGCATGGCCAGGAAGGGCGCGATGGCCGAGTAGATGCCCATTGCCGCCAGGGTCAGGAAGACCATGGCAAGCACGGCATTGACCGGGAGCAGGTAGCCAGCGCCCAGGAGGCCGACGGCAGCGAGCACCATGCTCATGCTGGCATGCCACACGCGGTTGCCGGTACGGTCCGACCGCTTGCTCCAGAAATAGACGAAGACGGCCGCGATGGCATAGGGGATGAAGACGATGAACCCCACCTGCGTTGAGTCAAACTTGCCCAGTGCCTTGACGATGGTGGGCAGCCAGAGCCCCAGGCCGTAGATGCCGCAGACCAGGCCGAAGTACAGCGCGGAGTAGGCGATGGTGCGGGGGTCCTTGAGGCCGGCCAGGAAGTTGTGGTTTCCGGACTTCTGCTTGTGGGCCAGCTCAGCGGCCATGGTGGTCGACAGCCATTCACGCTCTTCCGGCTTGAGCCACTTGGCGTGCTCGGGGCGGTCGGTCATGACGAACGGCGTGATGATGCCGAGGATGATGGCCGGAATGCCCTCGAGGATGTAGAGCCACTGCCAGCCGTGCAGGCCGGCCACGCCCTCCAGGTTCAGGAGCATGCCGGACACGGGTGCGCCCAGGGCGTTCGAGATGGGCTGCGCCAGGATGAAGATGCCCAGCACGGTGACCCGCTGCGCTGCGGGGAACCAGAGCGTCAGGTAGAAGAGGATGGCGGGGAAGAAACCGGCTTCTGCCGCCCCGAGTAGGAAGCGGATGACGTAGAAGGTGGCTTCGCCGTTGACCAGGAACATGGCCGTGGCGAAGATGCCCCAGCTGATCAGGATGCGGGCAATCCACTTGCGGGCACCGTACCGGTACATGCCGCCATTGCTGGGAATCTCCAGGAGTGCATAGCCCAGGAAGAAAATGCCGGCACCCAGGCCGTAGGCGGCCTCGGTCAAACCAATGTCGCCCTGCATTCCGAGTTTTGCGAAGCCCACGTTGTTACGGTCAAGGTAGGCGATGAAGTACAGCAGGACGATCAGGGGCATGAGCCTCCTGCGGACCTTGCGGAGGGTAGTCTCGCCCAGTTCGCTGAGTGCAGGGGCGGAAGTACGGGAGGTCATCGCGGGCCTCCCGCCGGGGTGTGGAAACCCTTGAAAAGGGAATGCGCGCACATAACGACTCCTTTGGCTGGCGGCATTGGGGGGAAATTGATATCAGATGTCTGATGTCTGACTGAGATTCTAGTCACAGGTGCGTGGGACCGTCAACACAGGTCATGGTGCCGCGTAAGGGGTTGCAGCTTATTGAGAGGGATAGGGAAGCACGGCGTCCCCATGTCCAGCAGCTGCCCGTCGCCGACAGGGCGAAACAGTCCTCAGCCGGCAGTTGCGCCGCTGCGGCTGGAGACCGCGAGGTAGTGCTCGTAATCCTCGAAGGTTTGGGTGATGTGGGCGTCCATGGTGGAACGGGCGGTGGCAGGATCGCCCGCGGCAATGGCAGCGAGGACCATCTTGTGATGATGGATCGCGTGGCGCTGCACGTCCGGGAAAGCGGAGGTCTCCCGCCGCATGGCATACAGCAGGGTGGAGAGCTGGCCCAGCAGTGCTGGCACGAAGGGGTTCCCGGAGGCGCGCAGCACGGTGTCGTGGAAGGCGATGTCGGCGATTGTCAGGGCGTCGACGTCCCCCGCCTGGTGCGCCGCTTCCATCTGCTCCACGCTGTCCTGGAGGGCAGTGAGATCGGCCGGGCGGTGGCGGGAGGCTGCGAGCTCGGCTGCCCCGGTCTCCACCATGCGGCGGACCTCAAGCAGGCGGAGGGCCACTTGGTCGGAGGCCACTCCCTTCGACGCTGCCCGCATGATGGCATCCAGTCCGGTCCAGCGTTCGGGCGGATTGACGAAAGTGCCAAGGCCGCGCTTGACGTAGACAACGTCCTGCGCCTTCAGCACTTTCATGGCCTCCCGGGCCGTCAGCCTGCTGACACCCGATTCCTTGGCGATGTCTGCTTCGGGCGGCAGGGCGTCGTCGGCCTTGATGTCGCCGCTGATGATGTGTTCGAGGACCTTGTCCACGACAGCGTCGACCAGGGTGGGTCGCTTCTCTGCCATCGTTGTTCCCCTGCCTGCGCGCCCGCGGCGCCATGATTTTCCTTCCCCAACATTACTCGACCGGGTTGGGCAGGAGCCGCCCGCCGCCGTCGCCGTTCGTTAAAAACGAACGCGAGGCCACCCGGTGTTCCGTCCCATGGCTGGGACGGACCGGGTGGCCCCGCGCTGAGGCTGCCGTCGTCCTAGAGGGCTGAGTAGACCTCGCGGAGCAGCTTGGCGGTCTCGGACGGCGTCTTGCCAACCTTGACGCCGGCAGCTTCCAGGGCTTCCTTCTTGGCCTGGGCGGTACCGGCCGAGCCGGAGACGATGGCGCCTGCGTGGCCCATGGTCTTGCCTTCGGGGGCGGTGAAGCCGGCCACGTAGCCAACAACCGGCTTGGTGACGTTGGCCTTGATGAAGTCGGCTGCGCGCTCTTCGGCGTCGCCGCCGATTTCGCCGATCATGACGATGGCCTTGGTCTCGGGGTCAGCCTCGAACGCGGCCAGGGCATCGATGTGGGTGGTGCCGATGATGGGGTCGCCGCCGATGCCGATAGCGGTGGAGAAGCCCAGGTCGCGCAGTTCGTACATCATCTGGTAGGTCAGGGTGCCGGACTTGGACACCAGGCCGATGGGGCCCTTGCCGGTGATGTTGGCGGGCGTGATGCCCACCAGGGCTTCACCGGGGGTGATGATGCCGGGGCAGTTCGGGCCAATGATGCGGGTGACCTGGTTGCCGTCGGCGTCCAGCTTGGACTGGGCGAGGGCCCAGAATTCGGCGGAGTCCTGGACCGGAACGCCTTCGGTGATGACGACGACCAGGCCGATGCCGGCCTCGATGGCTTCGACGACGGCGTTCTTGGTGAATGCCGGCGGCACGAAGACGATGGAGACGTCGGCGCCGGTCTCAGCCATGGCTTCCTTGACGGTGCCGTAGACGTTGATTTCGTTATCGCCGTGCAGGACGGTGGTACCGGCCTTGCGGGCGTTGACGCCGCCCACGATGTTGGTGCCGGCCTTGAGCATCAGGGCGGTGTGCTTGGTGCCTTCGCCGCCGGTGATGCCCTGGACGATGACCTTGGAGTCTTTGTTCAGATAGATAGACATGGTGCGTCCCTTTACTTCGCTGCGTTGGCGAGTTCGGCGGCCTTGTCGGCGCCCTCGTCCATGGTGGCGGCCAGGGTAACCAGCGGGTGGTTGGCCTCGGTGAGGATGCGGCGGCCTTCCTCGACGTTGTTGCCGTCGAGGCGCACTACCAGCGGTTTGTTGGCGGAGTGGCCCAGCTCGGCCAGCGCGCCGACGATGCCCTTGGCGACAGCGTCGCACGCGGTGATACCGCCGAAGACGTTGACGAACACGGACTTGACCTGCTCGTCGCCCAGGATGACGTCCAGGCCTGCGGCCATGACCTCGGCCGAGGCGCCGCCACCGATGTCGAGGAAGTTTGCGGGCTTGACGTTGCCGTGGTTCTCACCGGCGTAGGCAACAACGTCGAGGGTGGACATGACCAGGCCGGCGCCATTGCCGATGATGCCTACTTCGCCGTCGAGCTTGACGTAGTTGAGGTCCTGCGCCTTTGCCTTGGCCTCAAGGGGATCGGCAGCGTCCTTGTCCTCGAGCTGGGCGTGCTTGGGGTGGCGGAAGTCGGCGTTCTCGTCCAGGGAGACCTTGCCGTCCAGCGCCAGGATGTCACCGGTGCCGGTCTTGACCAGCGGGTTGACCTCCACCAGGGTGGCGTCTTCCTTCTTGAAGACATCCCACAGCTTGAGGATGACGCCGGCGACCTTGCCGCGCAGTTCCTCAGCAAAGCCGGCGGCGGCGACGATTTCGTCGGCCTTGGCCTGGTCGATGCCCACGGCGGGGTCGATGGCGATCTTGGCCAGCGCTTCGGGACGTTCGACGGCGAGCTGCTCGATCTCCATGCCGCCCTCAACCGAGCACATGGCCAGGTAGTTGCGGTTGGCCCGGTCCAGCAGGACGGAGAAGTAGTACTCCTCGGCGATGTCCGCACCCTGGGCAATCATCACCTTGTTGACGGTGTGGCCCTTGATGTCCATGCCCAGGATGTTGGAGGCGTGCTCAAACGCCTCGTCGGCGGACTTTGCGACCTTGACGCCGCCGGCCTTGCCGCGGCCGCCTACCTTGACCTGTGCCTTGACAACGGTAACGCCGCCGATCTTCTCGGCAGCTGCCTTTGCTTCTTCTGGGGTGTACGCCACGATGCCGGCAAGCACGGGTACACCGTGCGCCTCGAACATATCGCGCGCCTGGTATTCAAACAGGTCCACGGTTTAGTGTCCTTCTACGTCGAAGTAGTTTCTGTACAGTCGGACACCATCGGTAAGACGATGACCGGGCTGCGGATTGCACGCACCGGCGGCCTGTTGGAAACGAGCCACGCGGCGTAATGCTCCATGGGGAACTCTAGTCCTTTGGAGGGACCGGGCCGTCCCAGACTACCGCTTATGTGAGTAAGCACACTATTCTATGGGGCGTAGAAAAACCGCGGATTTACGGGGTTTTTGGCGCCTCCGGCTGCGGTGGCGGGCTGCTTTTGGCCGCGCCCGGGATCAGTTCGTAACGTTCCGGAGAGATGAAGAATCCGACGCCGGCCGAGACGTTTCCGCACGCCACACCGCCGTTGTAGGCGGAGCATCGCAGACCGTTGCGTTCGAGGTTTTGCCCGTCCATGAGGACCGGCAGCTCCGCAAGGGGACCGGCCTTGGTGCCCCGCGGTCCGTAGGCTGCCTCCATGCTTGTGACGCCGGAGCGGCATCCTCCGTAGTGTGCCGTGTCGGGCGAGAGCAGCGCGGTGCCGCCCAGGTAGCCAAGGTGGGTTCCGGCGCAGTCGTCCGTGACGTCCCCCGGCCGGGGCGCCGGGTAGGTGGCGAGTTCGCAGTGGGCCACCGGAACGATGGGCAGCTTGTTGTTGGCGGCGTCGCCGTAGCTGTTCTGTTCATAGGGCAGGTCCACGTGGTCGCCCCGGGCGGACGTCAGGGAGCACGCGATGGCCCGGTCCTGGGTGATGAAGGAGAGGACGCCGGTGCCGCTGGAGAACGCCTTGGCCTCGGCGAGGGGAGCCTTTTCCAGTTGCTCCATGGGCTGGGGCGGATCGGGCGGGATGTAGGAGGGGTCCGCAGTGGTCACGCTGCACCCTGTGGCGGTGGAAACCATGGTGGCAAGGAAAAGGGCGGCGAGCATCCCCCGTACAGTCCGTCGCATGGCGTCCATTATGCCTTTGCCGCTCCCCCGCCACCGCACCTTGCGGCTCCGCACCGCACCGTGCCGAAGCGGGGGAACCGGGGCGGCGGGCTCAGGCGTCCAGCTTGGTCAGCGGGGCGTAGCGCAGCAGCAGGCGTTTCTCGCCGACGTCGAATTTGACCTTTGCCACGGTCTTGTCGCCGGCCCCTTCAAGCGCCAGGACTGTTCCGTTGCCGAAGCTTGTGTGGTTGACCTTGTCCCCCACGCTGACGGCGATGATTTCCTTTTGCGGCTGCACCCGGTTCTTGGCGATGAATGCAGGGACGTCGGCGTTGAAGCCGGCGGAGGAGTCCGCCGCAGCGCCCCGGGCAGTTCCGGCGCCCCAGAACGAGCCGCTGTAGCGGCCGGATCCGATGGAGCCGCCGCCTGCCCACGACTGGCGGCTGGTCCCTTCGCGCTTCCATTCCAGGAGCTCGGCGGGAATCTCCTCCAGGAACTGGCTGGCGGGGTTGTACTGGCTTTGGCCCCACATGCTGCGGACCTCGGACCGTGTGACGTAAAGCCGCTTGCGGGCGCGGGTGAGGCCCACATAGGCCAGCCGGCGTTCCTCGGCCAGTTCCTTGGGGTCGGTGGCGGAGCGCTGGTGTGGGAAGAGTCCGTGCTCCATGCCGGTAAGGAACACGACCGGGAACTCCAGGCCCTTGGCCGTATGCAGGGTCATCAGCGTCACCACGCCGAGCCGCTTGGCCTCGGCCACGGCGGCGTCAATGTCGGCGCCGGGGGCGTCGGGGATCTGGTCGGCGTCGGCCACGAGGGATACCTGTTCCAGGAACGCGGCCAGTGTGCCTTCCGGGTTTTCCTGCTCGTATTCACGAACCACGGCCACCAGTTCGGCCAGGTTCTCCACCCGGGACTCGTCCTGCGGGTCGGTGCTGGAGCGAAGCGCAGCGAGGTAGCCGGTCTGTTCCAGGACGGCTTCGAGCGCGGCGGCGGCGCCGGACCCGGCAGCCACTTCGGCGAGGTCGTCCAGCATCTTCACGAAGCCCAGGACGGCGTTGACCGACCGGGTGGCCATGCCGGGTGCCTGGTCGGCGCGGCGTGCAGCTGCCATGAAGGACGTCCGCTCCCGCTCCGCCAGCGCGGCGACGGCCCCTTCTGCCCTGTCGCCGATGCCACGCTTGGGCTCGTTCAGGACGCGGCGCAGGTTGACGTCGTCGTCCGGGTTCACCAGGACGCGGAGGTAGGCGAGGGCGTCCTTGATTTCCTTGCGCTCGTAGAAGCGTGTTCCGCCAACCACCTTGTACGGCAGGCCGACGCGGACCAAAACGTCTTCGATGGAGCGGGACTGGGCGTTGGTGCGGTAGAAGATGGCGACGTCGCCCGGCCGAAGGTTCTCCTCGTCCTGGAGCCGGTCGATCTCCTTGGCGATGAACTGCGCCTCGTCGTGCTCGTTTTCGCCCACGTAGCCAATGATCTTGTGGCCTTCGCCCTCGGCGGTCCACAGCCGCTTTTCCGGCCGGTTGGGGTTGCGCGAGATCACCGAGTTGGCGGCATTGAGGATGTTCTGCGTTGAGCGGTAGTTCTGCTCCAGCTTGATGGTGCGGGCTTCGGGGTAGTCCTTTTCGAACTCGACGATGTTCCGGATGTCTGCGCCGCGGAAGGCATAGATGGACTGGTCCGAATCACCCACCACGGTGAGTTCAGAGGCGCCGGGGCCTTCGCCGACTATCTCGCGGACCAGCGCGTACTGGGCGTGGTTGGTGTCCTGGTATTCGTCCACCAGGACGTGGCGGAACCGGCGCCGGTAGGACTCGGCGAGCGCGGGGAAAGCCCGGAACATGTAGACGGTCTCAGCGATGAGGTCGTCGAAATCCATGGCGTTGGCTTGGCGGAGTCGCTGCGTGTACCCCTTGTACACGTCCGCTACGGCCTGCTCGAAGGGGTCGTTGTAATTTGCGGCCGAGGCGAAGGAGTCCGCGTCGATGAGTTCGTTCTTCAGCGCCGAAATCTTGTGTTGGATGGCCTTGGGTGCGAACTTCTTGGGGTCCAGGTCCAGGGCTTTGGAGACCTGGGTGACCAGGCGCAGGGAGTCGGCGGAGTCGTAGATGGAGAAGTTGGACTTCAGCCCTACGTTCGCGGCTTCCTGCCTAAGGATCCGCACGCAGGACGAGTGGAACGTGGAAATCCACATGATTTTGGCGCGGCCGCCCACCAGGGCCTCGATGCGCTCCCGCATCTCCGCCGCGGCTTTGTTGGTGAAGGTGATGGCCAGGATCTCGCCATGGTGGGCGCGGCCGGTGGCGATCAGGTACGCGATCCTGTTGCTGAGCACGCGGGTCTTGCCGGAGCCGGCGCCGGCGACGATCAGCAGTGCCGAACCTGCGTGCTTGACCGCTTCCTCCTGCTGCGGGTTCAACCCCTGCAGCAGGGCCTTGGCGTCCGGGCGGTGGCTCCGGTGTTGCCCTTCCGGTGCCCGCTCTGCGTGGACGTGGCCGCCACTGCCAGGTGCCCCCACAACGCCTTCTGACGGCGACTTGGTACGGGCAGTGGCTGCAGGAGCGGCCTTGAAGGGTCCGTCAGAGTACGGGTCAAACAACATATCCATGGTGCCTACAAGTCTAGGCGGTGGGACCGACAACGCCTTCCAGCCTGTGGATTACCAGCCCTTATCCACCGGCCAAAACCGTAAGCGCCCATGTCAGGGCAGCGAAATGCCTAGGCCACTGACGCTGACTCAAGGGCGGCACGCAACTGGCGCACCGCCGTCGTACCTCCTGCCAGGAACCACTCCAGCCCGTTCACCCGGACCGTGTCCACGGCGCCGCCTGCCGCCCGGACGATCGCCTTGCCCGGCAGCCAGTCCCATTCCGGGCAGCTGTGCTGGAACCAGCACCCCAGCTGCCCGTCCGCCACCCGGCCCAAATCGCACGAACCGGACCCAAGCATGCGAAGGGAGGCTGCGGATGTGGCCGCCGCATGCCACGGCATGGCGCACAGGGGGTCCATCAGCCAGGTGGGGTGGATGTAGGTGGCCGCACCAAGCTCGGCGACGCTGGTGCCGTTACGCCTGCCGCCGTCGTCGCTGAATACGGTCAGGACATCCCCGTTCAGGGTGGCCCGCCGGTCGCGGCCGCCCAGCCACAGCTTGTCCTCCTCGGGCTGGAAGATGGCACCCAACATCACATCGTCGCGGTCCTTGAGGGCGATCGCGGAGCACCAGTAGGTTGAGCCGTGCAGGAAGTTGTAGGTGCCATCCACGGGGTCGATGACCCAGGTGCGGCCGCTGGCGCCTTGGACGGCGGTCCCTTCCTCCCCCAGGATGCCGTCTTCCGGCCGGCAGCGCTGCAGCTGCTCCAGCACGTAGGCCTCGGCTGCGTGGTCCGCCGCGGTCACGACGTCTGAGACTGACGTCTTCTGTTCAGACTGCAGGCCGGCCATGCGCATGAGGAGCGCCAGCTGCCCGGCTTCACGGACCAGGGCCGCCGCCAGTTCGTAGTCGTCCAGGGATGGGTCAAGAACAGCTGCGCTGTGTCGGCCAGTGGTCATGGCTTCAGTTTATGGGGCGGGATAATGGTGCCATGGCCAAAACCCCTGCCCAGCGGATCAAGAAACACGGCGCCAACGCGGTGGTGCCCCAGCATCACCTGCCGCCGGTGGTCAACCCCAGCACGGAGCGCACGCCGGAAAAGGCGCAGGGCAACAGCAACCTGATCGTCATCGCCGGCGTCGTGGCCAGCCTGTTCCTCTTCTGGTACCTGCACCTGCTGACGTTGGACCAGCTCACGCAACTCACCCAAGGACTGGCCATGCCGGATTCGCTGGTGGGCGGCTTCGATCCCGCCTACATCAGCCGGCTGCAGGACGTGATGAACAGCGATGCGCTGGGCCAGCTGAACTATGTCCACAAGACCGCCGGGACCCTGTTCCCGCTGATCTTCGGCTTCACCTGGCTTCTGCTCATCGGCACCAACGTTGCGCGGAAGGCACTGCGCTGGGCGCTTTGGGCGTTGCCCCTGCTGTTCGTGGTGGTTCGGCTGTGGGGCAATGTGGCCATTGATGCCATGCTGGGCACGCAAGGTCCCGACGCCGGCCAGGTGGCTATGGCGTCCGGCCTCACCATCGCAGGCTGGGTGCTTCTGGTGCTGAGCCTGCTGGCCGGAGCTGCAGTAGTTCTCCTCAACAGGCGGACGCGGAAAGACCACTAAGCCGCAGTTCCCCGGGCGGCACTGCTAAGCGTTGATCCCCATGTCCGCTGCGAGCCGTTTCGCTTCCAGCGCGCTTTTCGTTCCGCTTTTAGATCCCGCCACCTTCAGCACGGCGGCAACAAATTCCGCCGGCACGTTTGCCGGTGTCCTCTGCCCGCGTGGAATTGCTGCCCACAACTCAGTGCAGGTGGCCAAGAGCTCGTCGGTACCGGCAGGCAGCCGTGGCCGTGCTGCGGCAACCTCGGCCAAGGCAGTCAGCGCGGGCCAAACCCTGTCCAGATGCCCTTCGTACGCCACCAACGCCAGGTTGCGGGTAAGCCGCCCCACGGCGAGCCCGCCGACATTCAACTGGTTTCGGGCCGCCTGGGCCAGCTGGTCTGCGAGCAGCAGTCCCCTCTTCGCCAGCTCCAGTGCAGTGCCAACGGCATCTGTCGGCTCGCTGGCAGCGAGTTGCGTAATCAGCCACTCGTGGGTCCAGAGACCGATTCCACCAGCGGTTGCGCCTGCCAGTTCCCCATTACGCCGGCATACCAGCCCGTCGTGGACTGCCCGTTCGCGGTGCCAGACGGCGCCCAGGTCCGGCCAGAAGGGCACGATGGTGGCGACCTCCAGCCAACTGCCCCGTGGCCACTCCTTGCCACCGCCGCCCCATAGGTCTGGTGACAGCAGCTCCTGGGGAAGGGACGGGAACCGGTCCAGCGGAACTGGCAGGACCAGTGCTTTGTTCACGGCCGGAGGCGTAAAGCCGCCTCCTGCGACCCAATCCCGGAGTATTCTTCCGGCCTGCCGTTCCGGGTTGTCGGCGCCGCCGAGGGGGCCCACTGGGATGTCGGGAAGGCTCGATGCCAGTTCCCCGTCCGTTGGCCCCAGACGCAGGAGTGCCTGGAAGAAGTCCGCTTCCCCGTACTGCCAACCTTCGCGCGCATAGAGATTGAGCACCGACACCAGTCGGCCCAGGTCGACGCGGAAATCGGAGTAGCTGGGCGTAGCGAGGGAATACGGGACGCTGCCGGCCTGGAGGGCCAATTCGCTATGGCGGAAGACGCGGATTGCGGAGAGGGCGTCGAGACGGGAGAACCAGTCAAACGGGTCGAAAGGCCCGGAGCGCGCACTTCGCACTTTGGCGGTAAGAAAATGATGAGCGGCCACGTCCCACCCATTTGACGCCCACAGCTTCACAACAGTTTCCGGGTCCGGGTATGCGAGTTGATCCGGCAGCCGCGGGGCAGGGCCCACGAATTGCGGGTCGGTCAGCGGATGACGGCGACCGTACCACTCGCGTACTTCCCGGGGAGCATGAAAGGCCGAACGAAGGAACCGGTCCAGGTACTGCTCCTCAACCACCGTGTGCCGTGAATGCCGGTCCCACCAGGGAAGCGGGAATTCAAGGTTCACCTCGGGCGCCACGTACGGTGGAATGAACGGCTGCTCCACCGTATCCGGAGCCCACAGCGACTGCCCTGAAAGTGGGTCTTCCCGGATGACAATGGCGGGAACACCCAGCACCTTTTCCGCCATTGACCGGATTTTGAGGTCAGCGGATCCGGCTGCGGCCTCCCAGCACATCCGCAGAACGCCGTCGCAACCTTCGGCTGGCTGGAGTGCCTTTAGATGCCGGACCAAAAATACCTGCGGCTTCTTCTCGCTTCTTGCAAACACTGCGCTGCTGAGTTCCTGCAGGTCACTTCCGCTCATCGGGGCCCCCAAGAGGAGTTCCAACGCCAGGAAAGACATGAATCCGGGCGCCGTTGCCACCACCGAGAGCAGGAGGGGGATGATCCTGCCTGTTTCTTCCTGCGTCGGTTTCAAGGCGTTCAGGACTTCGGCCAGCAGGCGTTGGTTGGGGGTTCCGTCGCAGCGTGACAGGGCCGTTTCAACGCGGCAAAGTACGTCGGCGCGGGTCAGCGTTCCCCTTTGCACATAGCCACAAAGGGCGGCGCCAACCCCGGAATCCTTCAAAGGGGCGAGCGCGTCGGCAGTGTCGAAACAGCGAATCAAGGCGTCGGGTGCAGTGTCATCGAGGTCGAAAAGGTCCATGAGCTGTGTCTGGGTACGTGGCAGAACCTCGCAGCATCCTGCCGGACCGATACGGAATTGGAGCCCTCCCCAGCTGGGATATTCGTACGTCCGGGCAGCATCCTCGTCCCAAACCTCGTGGACCTGCCGGAGGCAGCCATAATAAAAAGCCCACAGGCGGGGATATGCCTCCAAATCCATGGTGGGGATATTGAAATGGAGAATTAGCGGCAGGCAATGGCGGATGACGGCGGCGGCCGTCTCCCGTTCCGCTGTTGCATTCCGGACGATCGCTGCTGCCACAAATTCCCGGCACCATGCTTCGCCCTTCGCCACCATGGCATCGACCAGCAGCAGGACAGCTTGGCTCTTGCTCGAAGCCAGACTTCGCCAGGGCAGGAGCCGCGCAGCATTTCGCGGAGAACTGGCCATAACCGTGACCACGTCCCTGATGCTGAGGTTGGCGTAAAGGTTCTCCATGGTTATGTTGCCCACGGAGCGGTAGTCCGTATCATCCCGAAGGAGGGTGCGGCCGCTTTTTGCAAACCAGGCGGTGGCTTCCTTCAGATCGGACGAAGTAAGGTTCCTGATGTACTCCGGCACCGCTTTCCGGTCATCCTGTGTGACAAGCCGCCGGATGACCTGCACTGCTGTCGGATCGGCGCGCTCCTCAATCGCCATAGAGATCACCCTCCCGGTTCCCGCCAGCGTCCAGCAGGTGCAGCCGGACGGCCAGCACGTGTTTGCAGGGTCCCCTGGACCCCCGGTTGTCCATCCACCAGGGACACGTACACCGATAGGACCCGTCAGACCCGCTGATCCGGTACGCATAGGTTCCTGCAGTACTGCGGACTTCCCACCAGTGCTCCCTGCGTACCACGCCTCCGCCGGCAAGGACGCTGCGGGCAGCCGCAAGCCTTGGGTAGTCCTTCACAGTGCGTTTCCGGTCCAGCGGCAGTTCCCGGTGGAAGTACTCCCCCTCATACAGATCGAATCCGACTTTGCCGGAGGCGCCCAAATAGGCAAGTCCATGGTTAATCCGGGGCGCAGCCAACCCTGTCTTCGCCTGGAGCTCACCGGCGGAAACAACGGAGTGCCATGACAGGAACTTCAGCACAGTCTGCCCGTCAGCCTCCGCCCCGGGCGCCGCAAGCGACTCGGGGATCCCGCCTTCCCCGGAAAAGCCCCGCGCCGCGGCAGGAGAAAGCAGCAGCGTGAAGTTGGCTCCGGGCAGTTGGAACACCCAGGCACTGGAACCGCTGCCATGCTTGAAGATGTCCACGCGGGTGGCAAACCGTGCGACACGTCGTGCCGCAGCCAGCCGTCCGGTCCCGGCCAAGGTTACTGAGTGCGGCCTTGCCGTTGTCACTTCACGGAACCCTCGTGCAGATGGCAGCAATACAAGTGTGCGGCCCGGCCGCGCTGCCGGAAGAGACGACAGAAACTGGGCCATGGCAGGTCCGCCCATGGTGGCCAAGTGGGACATTCCCGCAGCGATGCCGGGGGTCTCGGCGAAACCCCTCACCCACCGGTCCGGGAGTTCGACTTTCCGCTCCAGGTGGCTCTCTGCCGGGGTGGAAACCAGCAGCCCATCACGGCCCACAGCCAGGTGCAGCAGCTCGTTCCTGTGGACGTTCGCCAGTGCAGACCGCAGGGCACTGTTGATGTCCACGTTGGTTGTTCCGAAGCCAATCTCGCCCCCGTCAAGGCCTGCCTCCAGGAGGTCGAGCCGCGCATAGACACCGTTGCAGGCAGAGAACGATTCGCACCGCAGCCGGTCTCCGCCGGCTGTCATGACTGGGTCCAGGACGTCGCTGAGGCGGAAGGCCGCATCGAAGTACCTCGACGCCGCGACGTCTGCCACGGCAAGAAGGGCGTTCGCCACCACGTCCGGACGGGCAGCAAATCCGCGGAAGAAACTCGGATTCTGCACCAAACCGTTCGGGGTGGCTCCCAGTGCAGATTCGAGCAGAAGCCGGCTCCCGCCGTCGGACTCCCGAAGCGTTGATTCCGCCAGGTAGGTACTCATGGAAGCGCCCCGGGACGCGCAGGTGCTGAAGGAGTGGAGCCAGCCAAACGACGGTGCTGGGACCGGTCCCCCACCGGCGAGGCCGCAGACGGCATCGACATGGCGCAAGCCTAGGCCTCAACCCAGCCGGCCGAGGGCTGAAAAGGGCTCAATTTATGGTCAAGAATCGCAAAGCCATCCAGCTGGCGACCATTGGGGCCTATCTGCGGGAAGCTCCATTGTGGACGGCCAGGGCAACAGCGCGGGCCGCAGCCCTCACCTGCTTCCGGTGCCGGTGCACCCGGCTGGCAATGACCAGCCCGGCGGCAGCCATTCCCACGGTGACCGGATAACCCATCAGCCGTTCCAGGGTGCCAGGCTCGGGAACCATCATGTGCGTCAGGCCACCGGTGGCAAGCGCGGCCAGCGACACACTGCCGCAGGCAAGGAGGAACCACGCCATTCCCGTTTTCCGGAGCCAGAGCAGCCCAAGCACCAGCAGGGCAGCGCCACCGGTGAGGAAATACGCTACGGCGCCCGCGTAATGCCACGGCGAGCCGACATCCTCAGGGACCAGTCCCACCACCACCGTTCCGGCCCCCGCAACGCCTGTGAGCAGCCGGACCGCAGTCGCCGCGATCCACGGTTTCCTGCGGCCCCAGTCCACGCGCGTCCCGGGCCGGCCCGCCACGCGCAGCAGCCCGGAGGTCAGCAGCACCGCCCCCAGCAGCAGCCCGAGGCCCTGGACCACGAACGATGCGTTCATCAGCCAGTTGAGCGGCGAGCACACCTCCCGGCCGGCATAGATTCCACAACTCAACGCGCCCAGGTCACTGATGTATCCGGTCCGCAGGTCATAGGGACGGGGTCCGGCCCAGGCCATCGCCACGGCGGCCTCCGCAAAGAAGTACTGCAGCACGCTCAGCACCGCCCAGGCGCCGATGTACTGCCGGGTGGACGCAACGTTCGGGATGAAGGCTGCGGCGGGAGTGGCAGTTGGGGCTGGACTCATGCCTTGAGCGTAGTACGCGCCGGTACCTTGTATGCTTGTAACCGTGTCCGGACGGACCGGCCCCGCCGAACCCCCGGATGCCAGCCCTCGTAGCTCAGTGGATAGAGCACGGCTCTCCTAAAGCCGGTGTCGTTGGTTCGATTCCAATCGAGGGCACTTGAACTCTCCTTTGCCGGAGCCCAGCCTCCGCGACTACCTCCTGGGCAGCAACGCCGGGCAGCCGTTGCCCGCGGGCCGCTGGCGGGTGGAGCGCAACCTGCTGGACAGGTCGGACGGCACGCGCGGGGCCTTTACCGGCGTCGTGCTTTTCACCCCCACGGACGACGGCGGCCTGACCCTTCATGAGGAAGGCACCATGCGCTGGCCTACCTTCACCGGACCCGCCTCACGTGACTACCTCCTGAAACCCGCGGTACGGCCGGATGCGCTGGACGTGTTCTTTCCCGACGGCAGGCCGTTCCACCGCATGGGTTTCACCCCGGACGCCAGCCGGGACGCCCACTGGTGCGACCCCGACACCTACCGGGTGTCCTACCTGTGGGAGGGCCCGGACGCTTTCAGCTACAGCTGGGACGTGACCGGCCCGCGCAAAGACCTGCTGCTCACATCCCACCTGGCGAGGATGGCCGGATGAGGGACCGGATCGTGGTCTCCGCCGTCTGCGTGTTCGATGATGCCGGTCGGCTTCTGACCGTGCGCAAACGCGGCACCGACATGTTCATGCACCCGGGCGGCAAGCCCGAGCCCGGCGAAACGGCCGTCCAGGCCGCCGCCCGGGAACTCGCCGAAGAGGTGGGCATCGTGGTCAGGCCCCAGGAGCTTGAACTGCTGGGAGTCTGGATCGCCGACGCCGCGAACGAGGCGGCCACCGATATTGAAGCCACCGTCTTCACCGCCCCGGGGACGTGGCAGGCCACCCCGGCGGCCGAAATCGCCGAGATCCGCTGGCTGGACTTCAGCGGGCCGGCCAAGGGTTCGCCCCTCCCCCGGGACCTCGCCCCGCTGCTGACGGACCACATCCTGCCTCTGCTGGCGGCACAGGCCACGCAGTCCGGACCCTAGAACTCCGGAACGGCTTCCTCCGCCACCGCGGTGGCCTCGGCAAACTGCGTCCGGTAAAGCTCGGCGTAGCGGCCTCCCGCGGCCAGGAGTTCGGTGTGGGTTCCGCGCTCCACGATCCGGCCGTCCTCCACCACCAGGATGGCGTCGGCGGCACGGACGGTGGAAAGCCGGTGCGCAATCACGACGGCGGTCCGGCCCTCGAGCGCAGCGCCCAGGGCTGCCTGCACAGCGGCTTCGTTCGTGGAGTCCAGCGCGGCGGTTGCCTCGTCGAGGATGACGACGCGGGGCTGGGCAATCAGGAGCCGGGCGATGGTCAACCGCTGGCGTTCACCGCCGGAAAGCCGGTAGCCGCGCTCCCCCACCACGGTCTCCAGCCCGTCGGGGAGCGACCGGATCATGGTTTCCAGTCGCGCCTGGCGCAGGACGTCCCACATGTCCTCCTCGGTGGCATCGGGCCGGGCCAGCCTCAGGTTGGAGGCGATGGTTTCGTGGAACAGGTGGCCGTCCTGGGTCACCATGCCCAGGGTGTCCCGCAGCGAATCGAAGGTGGCGTCCCGTACGTCCAGCCCGGCCCCCGGGGTGGTGCCACCCAGCCGCACGGCGCCGGAGTCGACGTCGTACAGCCGGGACAGCAGCTGTGCAATGGTGGACTTGCCGGCCCCTGAAGAGCCCACCAGGGCGACGGTCTGGCCAGGCTCCACCCGGAAACTGACCCCGTGGAGGACTTCCTCGCCGCCCCGGGTGTCCAGGGTGGAGACCTCCTCGAGCGACGCCAGCGATACCTTGTCCGCGGACGGGTACGCGAAGCGGACGTTGTCGAACTCAACGGACACCGGACCGGCGGGGACCGGCACGGCATCAGGCTTCTGCTGGATGAGCGGTTTCAGGTCCAGGATTTCAAAGACCCGTTCGAAGCTGACCAGCGCGCTCATGACTTCAACCCGGGCGTTGGACAGCGCCGTGAGCGGGGCATAGAGCCGGGTCAGCAGCAACGCCAGGACCACCACGTCGCCCGGGGCGAGCTGGCCACCCAGGGCGAGCCAGCCACCCAGGCCATAGACCAGGGCGAGCGCGAGCGCGGACACCAGCGTCAGGGCGGTCACGAAGGTGAACTGCAGCATCGCCATCCGGACGCCGATGTCCCGGACCCGTCCCGCGCGGGCAGCAAATTCACGGGATTCCTCGTCCGGCCGGCCAAACAGCTTGACCAGCGTGGCGCCCGGGGCCGAGAACCGCTCGGTCATCTGGGTTCCCATGGCAGCGTTGTGCGCGGCGGCTTCGCGGCGCAGGTCTGCCAGTTTCGAGCCCATGCGGCGGGCGGGAATCAGGAAAATCGGCAGCAGCACCATGGCGAGGACTGTCACCAGCCAGGACGTATTGAGCATCACGGCCAGTGTCAGGGCCAGCGCCACGGAGTTGCTCACCACGCCGGACAAGGTTCCGGCGAAGGCGGACTGCGCGCCGATGACGTCGTTGTTGAGCCGGCTGACCAGCGCGCCGGTGCGGGTCCGGGTGAAGAAGGCGATGGGCATGCGCTGGACGTGGTCGAACACGCGGGTGCGCAGGTCCACGATGACGCCTTCGCCAATGGTGGAGGAGAGCCAGCGGGTCAGCAGGCCCACCCCGGCCTCGCCCACGGCCACGATGGCGATCAGCACCGCCAGCCAGATGACCGTTCCGGCGGCAGCCTTGGCGATGATGGCATCAACCACCTGGCCGGCGAGCACCGGAGTGGCGACGGCCAGGAAGGCAGCCGCAATGGAGGACAGCACGAAGGCGATCAGCTTGCCCTTGTGCGGTGCGGCGAAGGCCAGCACCCGCTTCAGGGTCTCTTTGGAAAACGGCTTGGAGGCGCTCTTTGCGGTGCTGATGTTGTAGAGCGAACTCCAGGCCACGCGGTCCATGCTCATGGTTACTTCTCCTGGCTTGCAGTGTGGTGGAGTTCCTGGACCGTGCCGTTGTCCAAGTGCCACCGATAGTCGAGTCTGACGTTTTCCAGCAGGCGGCGGTCGTGGGTGACCAGCAGCAGGGCGCCATCGTAGCTTTCCAGGGCTTCTTCCAGCTGCTCGATGGCCGGCAGGTCGAGGTGGTTGGTGGGCTCATCCAGCACCAGCAGGTTCACGCCCCGCGCCTGGAGCAGGGCCAGGGCGGCCCGCGTCCGTTCCCCCGGCGAGAGGGAATCCACGGTCCGCGACGTGTGGTCCGCCTTGAGGCCGAACTTCGCCAGGAGCGTGCGGACATCGGCGCCGGTCCAGTCCACCAGCACGGCCTCGACCGCGTCGCCCAGCGGCAGGCCGCCGTCGAGCATCCCGCGTGCCTGGTCAATCTCGCCGACGGCGACCGAAGCCCCGACGGACGCGTCGCCGTCGTCCGGCGCCTGGGTGCCCAGCAGCAGGCGCAGCAGGGTGGACTTGCCGGCCCCGTTCGGGCCGGTGATGCCCACCCGCTCGCCTCCGTTGAGCTGGAGGTTGACCGGTCCCAGCGTGAAAGCACCCTGCCGTGCCACGGCGTTCCGCAAGGTGGCGACGACGGCGCTGGACCGCGGTGCCTGGCCGATGGTGAACTGGAGCTGCCACTCTTTCCGCGGCTCCTCCACCACATCCAGCCGGGCGATGCGGGACTCCATCTGCCGGACTTTCTGCGCCTGCTTCTCCGACGACTCGGTACTGGCGGCGCGCCGGATCTTGTCGTTATCCGGGTTCTTCTTCATCGCGTTCCGGACGCCCTGGGAGCTCCATTCACGCTGCGTGCGGGCACGGGACACCAGGTCCGCCTTCGTGGCCGCGAATTCCTCAAACTTTTCGCGGGCATGCCGCCGGGCTACGGCCCGCTCCTCCAGGAAGGCGTCGTAGCCGCCGTCGTACACCGCCACGCTGTTCTGGGCCAGGTCCAGCTCCACCACGCGGGTGACGCACCGGGCCAGGAATTCGCGGTCATGGCTGACCAGCACCACCCCGCCGCGCAGCCCCTGCACAAAGTTTTCCAAGGTGGCCAGGCCGGCAAGGTCGAGGTCATTCGTGGGCTCATCGAGCAGTACGACGTCGAACCGGCTCAGCAGGAGCGCAGCGAGGGCCACCCGGGCAGCCTGGCCGCCGGAGAGACCGGTCATCATCGCATCGGGGCCGGCGTCCAGGCCAAGGTCCGAGAGGACGGCCGGGATGCGTTCATCCAGGTCGGCAGCGCCGGAGGCCATCCAGCGGTCGAAGGCCCTGGAGTAGGCATCGTCAGCGCCCGGAGCCCCGGAGCCCAGCGCTTCAGCGGTGGATTCCATCTCGGCGGTTGCGTCCGCGCAGCCGGTCCGGCGCGCAATGTAGGCGGCTACTGTCTCACCGGGGACGCGCTCGTGCTCCTGGGGCAGCCAGCCGACAAAGGCGTCCGAGGGGGCAAGGCTGACCGAGCCCTGCTGTGGCTGGTCCACGCCGGCGAGCAGGCGCAGCAGCGTGGACTTCCCGGCCCCGTTGGCGCCCACCACGCCCACCACATCGCCGGGAGCCACCGTCAGCGACAGCCCGGAAAATAGCGTGCGGTGGCCGTGGCCGCCGGAGAGGTCCTTGGCAACGAGGGTTGCAGTCATCGGTTGGTCCTTTCGCCGCTGCCCGGGCAGCCGTTGACGGCCGGCAGAGGCGGCAGGAAGGGCCGCGGCGCCGCTGGGGCTGCAGGACATAGAAGAACCCGCTGGTCCGGACTTGGGGGGTGTACGGACCAACGGGCTCGACCATCAACTATAGACGAACCTGCATCACGGGCAAAATCGCCGGCACGGCCGGTGCCGGACAGGCACGGTAAACTCGGTCACACCCCTCCCGTTATGCAGAGAGTCCCCCATGACCATTCCCGCCAAGGCGTTCCAGCGCTGGCTGCAAAGCATCGCGCCCGATGCCAGCACCGCGGATGTCTGCCGGGTCTCCGGGATCAAGCGCACCACACTGGCACAGCAGCTGGTGCGGGGCAAGGTCTCCGTCAGCACGGTGGTCAGCATCAGCCGCGCCTACAACATCAATCCGGTCACCGCGTTGGCAGGGTTCGAGGCCTTCAACGTCCTGGCAGGACCGCCGCCGCCGCCCACCAGGAACGAGTTGGTGAGCCAGATTTCCACCGCAGACCTTCTCCGGGCACTTCTGGTCCGGCCTGCCATGGAACCGGGACAGGGCGGCGCCGCTCCAGCCCTCAGTTTCGCCCCGCACCCCACCTCGGTGAAGAACTGGGTGGACGCAATTGATGACGGCGAACTCCGGCACCGGGTGTCGACAGCCACCGGCGTGGCCCCGCAGAACTATTCCGCCCAGTTGACCGCCAACCGGCTGTCCCCCGAGCTGGCCGTGGCAACGGCGATGGCAGCGGGAGTGGGACCGGCCGGCGGCCTGGTGGCCACGGGGGTTGTGACGGAGGAGGAGGCCGGCTGGCCGCCCGGTGCGCGGCAGGCCGCGCTGGACAGCCTTTCCGACGGAGAATTAACCGCCCTTGCCGGAGACCGGCTCCAGGCAATGGGCAAAGTGCTGCGCCGCCAGGAGCAGGACCAAGCGCAGACAGACAAGATTTGGGAGAACCTGGGATGATCGAGACACTTCAATGGAGCACGCTGGCGATATGCGCGTTGGTTGCCGCCGCGCGGATCCCCAGCACCCTCCGGGGTGAGAACCGCTCCCTTTTCGGCATCTTCGCTTCAATGACACTGGCGATCCTGTTGAGCATCAAGGGCCCGTACCTGGTGATCGACCAGGCGCTGGGCGGAATTAACCTCGCCAACCTGCTGCTGCGCTTCGTGATCTTCGGTGCCATCTTCTTCATGGGCATCCGAATCGCCAAAGGATTTGGTGCCGACGGCGCCTACCGCCTGATTACGGGGAAGACAGGCATAATCGTCCTGTTTGCAGTCTCGGCCGTATTGGTCGCCCTGTTCTTTTCCATGGACACGGAGGGATCCTCCGCGGGGCTCCAGGCCGTGTCCGCGAAGGACGACCGTAATTTCGCGCTCGTCGAATATTATGGCGCCGCAGGCAGGGCCTACCCCGCCTATGTCACCTTGGTCCTGGTGCCCTCCATGGTTCGGGCCGTGCGGGAGCGGCTCCCCATCCTGGTGCGCATCGCAGCGGCCCTGCTGGCTTTGGGCGGAGTAGCCGTTGGGCTCACACTACTTTTTCCGGTTATCCCGCCCACTATGGGATCCATCGAATTCATCATCAACTACACGGCGGTGCTCTGCTTCGTCATTGGGCTGGCCCTGATCTGGGTTGCCAAGGTGGTTAATGGCAGGACCGTTGGACCGCGCAGGAAATCTACCGAAAAGTAACCTTTCCGGCTTTCACAAAATCATTAGAATGTGAAACAATCATGAATGTGTGAAGGCGGGGCCGCCGAGCGTTTTCGAACGGGGATAAATTCTGGAACGCGGGCAGCTCCGGGGGCCTTCGCACACATTGGGGGGATGAGTGGTGGCGGATCGTTGGGGACCGCCCCCACTCAGCCTGTTTAAGGGCCCCTGTCAGTTTCTCTTGGCTCTCACCCGCGGACGAAACGCAGTGTTACCAGCTGGAACGGCCTGAGCGAGAGGTCGGCACCCCGGCCGCCCGCAACCACTCCTGGAGCCTCGGAGGGACGCTCCAGAAGATCGGTCACCAGAACCCTGCTCACCGGGAATTGAGCTGTAATGCTGCCCGCCGAACGCTCCCCGAGCGACTCGTAGAGCCGGACCACAACGTCGCCCGAGCCATCCTGTGCCAGCTTCACCGCTTCAATGACCAACGCGGGATTGCTGACGGAGAAAAGCGGCTCCACCGGAGCTGCGCCGCTGACCACGCGGGGTGCAAGGTTGGTGCGGTAGCCTTCCTGGACCGCGTCGGCGATACTCGCGCCGGGACGGATGGTCACCGTCAGCTCGTGGCGGCCGCGGTCGGCGTCGGGGTCCGGAAACTTGGGCGCCCGCAGCAGGGACAGACGCACCGTGGTGGTGGTTCCGCCGTCGGACTCCCTGACGCTCCTGCCTACATCATGGCCGTAGGTGGAGGAGTTGGACAACGCAACCCCGTAGCCCGGTTCGCCGACGTGGATCCAGCGGTGGGCGCAGATCTCAAACTTGGCAGCCTCCCATGAGGTGTTGGTGTGGGTGGGCCGGAAGACATGGCCAAACTGCGTTTCGGCGGCTGATCGGTCCGCCTTGACGTCGAGGGCGAAGCCCAGCTTGAGCAGCTTCTCGCGCTCCTGCCAGTCCACGGAGGTGGAAATTTCCAGCGAAGGACTGCCGGGAGCGAGGGTGATGCGCTGGGTCAGCGTGGACATGCCCACGCGCCGTTCCACCTCCACCACGGCCTTGCCGTCGTCGCTGGTAAGGCTGACCGACTCGGCATGGACCAGCGGAGTGACGTTGCGCCGGTAGAACTCGTCGATGTCCCACGCATCCCACTCGTTGGGTGTGTCCCGGTGCAGTTCCAGCAGGTTGCCCCGCTGGCCGGGTGCGATGGCTTCGCGGCCGGTGGCGTGGTCGCGCAGCGAGGCAAGCAGGCCGTCGGCGTCCACTAGGGCGCTGATGATCCCGTTGTCCAGGAGGTACCCGCCGTCGCGCTGCGTTGCCTGTGCCGGTGCCGGGTGCGGTGCAGGCTCCCCCGCCGCCAGCGCCGGGACGCCGTCACGGGTGTGCGGAGCGGTGTTGAGCAGGAACTGGCGGTCGCCGGAGCCCAGCAGGGCAGTGGCAGCCTGGCTGATCAGGGACTCCAGGGCGGCCTCGACGGCCTGGTAGTTCCGCTCGGCGTCCTTGTGGACCCAGGCTATGGAGCTGCCGGGAAGGATGTCATGGAACTGCTGCAGCAGCACCAGCTGCCAGAGGCGCCTGAGTTCGGCCGCGGGGTATTCGAACCCGCCCCTTGCGCGGACCGCTGCCGTAGCGCACCACAGCTCGGCTTCACGCAGCAGATGTTCGCTGCGGCGATTGCCCTTCTTGGTCCGGGCCTGGCTGGTGTACGTGCCGCGGTGCAGCTCCAGGTACATCTCGCCCACCCAGACCGGCAGTGCCGGGTACTCTGCCTCGGCCTGTCGGAAGAAGCTCTCCGCGGAGCCGATCCTGACTTTCGGCGATCCTTCCAGGTCTGCCGTGCGGGCAGCAGCGGCGAGCATCTCGCGGGTGGGGCCACCGCCGCCGTCACCGAAGCCGAACGGTACCAGCGACACCGTGCCCCGGCCGTGGTCCCGGTAGTTGCGTTCGGCGTGGGCCAGGTCCCGTCCACTGAGGTCCGAGTTGTAGGTGTCCACCGGCGGGAAGTGGGTAAACAGCCGCGTTCCGTCGATCCCCTCCCAGTTGAAGGTGTGGTGGGGCATCCTGTTGGTCTGGTTCCAGGAAATCTTCTGGGTGAGGAACCAGCGGCTGCCGGCGGACTTCACGATCTGCGGCAGCGCAGCGCTGTAGCCGAAGGAATCCGGCAGCCATGCTTCCCTGCACTCAACACCGAATTCCGCCAGGAAGAAGCCTTTGCCCTCGACGAACTGCCGGGCCATGGCTTCGCCGCCGGGCATGTTGGTATCGGATTCCACCCACATGCCGCCTACGGGAACGAACTGGCCCGCCTGGACCTTCTCCCGGATCCGGCTGAACAACTCGGGGTAGAACTCCTTGATCCAAGCTAGTTGCTGGGCAGAGGAGCAGGAGAAGACGAAATCGGGGTCTTCATCCATGAGCGCCACCACGTTGGAGAAGGTCCTGGCGCATTTGCGGATGGTTTCCCGCACCGGCCAGAGCCAGGCCGAATCGATGTGCGCGTGCCCGGTGGCAACCAGCTGGTGCGCCGACGCATAGGCGGGCCGCGACAGGACCGTTGCCAACGCTTCCCGGCCCGCTGCAGCGGTGCCCGCAACGTCATCCGGATCCATCACATCCATCATGTGCTCAAGGGCGCGGAGGATCTCATGGCGGCGCGGCAGCTCCGGCGGCAACTGTTCCATGAGTCCAGCCAACGTCCAGACATCCTGCTGAAGCTCCCATACGCACTGGTTGAGTTCAGCAATGGCGATGGTTCCCAGCCGGTACTGCGGCGCTCCCCCGGCAGTCTCCTTGTCGCCCAGCGGAGTGGGCGCGAAGGTCCACCCCTGGGCCATGTCCGGATTTGCGGCAGCCTCCACGTAGAAGTCCACTGCCATGCCGGTGCCCAGCAGCTTCAGCGGAATGTACTGGTTGCGGGGTGAGATTGCCTTGATGATGCTGCCGTCCGGGCGCCATGCGATCCCCTCGCATTGGAATCCTGGCGCTTCCGTGGTGAATCCCAGGTCCACCACCACCTCCACCGCGGTGTCGGGGCCACTTCCCCATGATTCGGGCACCTCGCCCTGCAACCGGAGCCAGGTGGTGCCCCAGGGGCGGCCCCAGGCGGCACCGTGTTCCTGCGGCTGGAACTCCTGCCGCATCGCTTCGAGCGCTGGGACCGGTTCGTCGGGGACATCCCAACTGCTCAGGGAAAGCGGGACCGTCCTGGCGTAAATGGCAGGAGCAATGCGTTCACGCACAAACCTGGCCAGTCGGACTTCCGTGATGGTCCGGTCGTCATGCAATATAGGTCCTCTTTTAGGCTCGGAACTGGATCATTGCGTCCATTCGATGGACAAATCTACCCGCCGCCTGCCCGGCAACCAACCCCCCGCGGAAAACGAACATACGTCGGCCATGGGCGCAGCTAACTGATGGGCACCGCGGCCGGCCGACGGATGCGGGCATCACCGGCGTAGACGTTGAAGCTTGTTCCGCGGCTGAATCCAGCCACGGTGAGTCCGTTCGCCTCTGCCAGCTCCACGGCGAGGCTCGACGGGGCGCTCACGGCCGCCAGGATGGGAATCCCTGCCAGGGATGCCTTTTGAACCAGTTCGAAGGACGCCCTTCCCGACACCTGGAGAACGGTGCCGGCCAGTGGCAGGAGGCCTTCACGCAGCGCCCAGCCCACCACTTTGTCCACGGCATTGTGCCGGCCCACATCCTCCCGCAGGCACAGCAGGCGGGGCTCGCCGTCGTCGTCAATTTTGAACAGGCCCGCCGCGTGGACTCCGCCGGTGTCATCAAAGAGGCGCTGGGACTTTCTGAGCAGCCCGGGCAGGGAGGCCAGTACCTCCGCGTCCACTGTGAGGGGGTCAGCTGCGGGGCTGTGATGGGAGGACTTTTGGACCGCCTCGATGGAGTCTGTTCCGCAAATGCCGCAGGAACTGGACGTGTAGACCTTGCGGCCGGTGTCCGGAACCGGGACGTCCGGCCGCAGCTGCGCCTCCACCACGTTGAACGTTTGGACGCCGTTTTCGTCTTCTCCGGCGCAGAACCGCAGGGACACCAGGTGTTCGGGAGCCCAAATGACCCCTTCCGACACCAGGAAGCCGGCCACCAGGTCGAAGTCGTCCCCGGGCGTGCGCATGGTGACCGAATAGGAAAGCCTGCCCAGCCGGATTTCCAGCGGCTCCTCTACCGCCAGGACGTCCTCGCGGTGGCGGACCGGGTACTCGAGGGCACCGGGCGAACCATCCAGGACATACTTGTGCACCTTGCGGCGCTGGGTTACGCGTCCCATGTTCCACCCTGCCTGTTCATAACTCCATCATGGCACCATGGGGCCCCGCCTCAGCCCAGGAGCGCACTCCAGTCCACCGGGCCGCCGGATGCCGGCTTCGCTTTGGGCTGGCCGGCGCGGGGGTTGCTGCGCGGTTTTGCCTTGGGTGCCCCGTCCCCGGGCTGCGGCAGGGGCGGTCCCCACGGCAGGGCAAAAGCCGGCACCGGCTCGCCCAGCTGCACGCCATGCGGGGGTACCACCAGCACCCCGTCGGCGGCGGCCAGTCCGCGCATCATTCCCGGGCCCGTATGCTGCGCCGGGGACGCCATGCCGTAAAGCAACCGGAAGGGCATGAGCCGGGTCCGGCCGGGGTCGGGTTCGATCATTGTTCCGCAGGGCACTTCCTGCACCGGCGGCATGGCCCCGTGCCCCAGCGCGGCAAGGAGGGGGCCACCCATGGTGGAAAGTGCCATCATGGCCGCCAGCGGGTTGCCGGGAAGTCCGAGGACAAACCGCCCGTCCGGAAGTTCTGCCAGGACTGCGGGATGGCCCGGGCGCATGGCCACGCCGTCGATGATGAGCCGGCCGCCCAGTTCGGCGACCGCACGCCGGAGGTGGTCTGTTCCCGAACGCCCGGTGCCCCCGGTGGTAATAACGACGTCGGCCGGCAGGTCGGGTGCGTCCGGCACGTCGGGGAGCACGTCTTCGAGTGCCGCGAGCCACTCGGCGTAGGAGTCGCCGATCCTCTGCCGGCCCCCTGGGATTCCACCCAGCATGGCGACGACGTCCGGCAACTGCGGCCCGAACGTGTCCCGTACCTGGCCGGGGGCGGGCCTGCCCTGTTCCACCACCTCCGATCCGGTCAGCACCAGACGGACCACGGGTTTGCCCTGGACCTGCACTTCGTCGTGGCCGGCCAGCGCCGCCAGTGCCAGGTGTGCCGGGTTGAGCTTCACCCCTGCCTGCACCAGGACATCGCCTTCCAGGGCCTCCTCACCGGCTTTCCTGATGTGCTCGCCGGCGCGGGGTTCTCCGGGACGCGCCTTGCCTCCGGTCAGCAGGACGGGAAGCCCCTCGTCGTCCCGGCCAAGCACGGCGCTTTCCGTGCGCAGGACGGCCTTGCCGCCGGGAGGAATAAGTCCGCCGGTGGCGATGGGACTGGCCTGGTGCGGCGCCAGCCGGACTCCCGGCTCCACCGGGATCCACGGGCCGCTTCCGTTAACCACCCAGCCGTCCATGGCCGAGGACGCATAGTGGGGCATGTCCTGAAGAGCCACGATGTCCCGGTCAAGTTTCCGGCCCAGCGCCAGCCGGAGCGCCACGGGACCGGGCGGGATGGGAGTGGCGGAGTCGTATGCCACCTGCCGGGCCTCTGCCCAGGTGTGGGCCGCATCGTGATGGCCGGTGCCGCCCTGCCCTCCGGCGGAAGGACCGGTGTCGTCCATCCCGGGACCGGAGTGTTGGGCAGATGTACCTGCCCCGCCCACCACGCCGACGTGTCCGGCTGTGTCCTGTGGCGTCCGGGCGGTCAGCACCTCCCCTTCGCTGCGCGGTGGTGCATGCGGAACACTATGGGGTTCTGCGGTCATTCGCCGGGAGTCCCGGCGGTTTCAGTGCCGTAGTCCTGTGCCAGGGAACGGGCGACGGCCAGCGCTGCGTCCATCGCGGCGGCGTCCATCTCCCTGCCCGGGGCCGCGGCCAGGCCCGCGGCAAAGCCTGCAATGAAGGTGGTGAGCGGCGCGGCCGGCCGGACCACGGAGTGGGCGGCAACGCCGGCAAGGGAGAGCACAGCGTTGACGTCGACCTGGACATTTTCCAGCTTGTACGCCTGGAGCAGGGCCCGGCACCACTCTTCCAGCGTTTCGTCCTGGCTTTTCACGAATTGCCTCCCACGTTAGTGTCGCCCGTGCGCCGGTCCTGCCTTCCGCGCTGGTTTCCGGCGGCCATCCCCAGCGCAGCAGCGTCATCCCAGGTATCCACATCGGAGGTGGACCCGGCGGGGACTGTGACAAGCTGCACGTCCAGATTAGCAAGGAGCGCCCGGACAGAGCCGTTGGCCAGCGCGTTCCGGGCGGCGAGCTCCCGGCAGGCATGTGTTAACTCAGCTGTGTTGTAAAAAGCGGCCAACGGCTGCGGCCTCCCGTCTTCGGCAGCGGCCATGACACTGCGCACGCGGGCGGCTTCCACCGGGGTCGCAGCCAGGGCGTGCCGCAGGGCGGCCACGGCCTGGGCGGACAACGGCATGTCACAGGCCAGCACGAGCGTGACCGGCGAACCACCACCGTTATTGGCCAGGGTTTCCAATCCGGCGGCGATGGCAGCGGCGGGACCGGAGAACGGCGGCTCTTCCCGGCAGGAAAGGACCGCGGCCGGAGGCGCAGTCCCCGGCACTGGCGCCGCGGTGACCCCGAGGAGGCCGGCGTCACCAACAACGACAGTGCGCCATGCCCCGGACGCAGCGGCAAGAGCCCATTCCAGGAGAGTCTTGCCGCGGAAGACGAGGGTTTGCTTGGGCACCCCTCCCAGCCGTGAAGACCGGCCGCCGGCCAGGATCAGGGCATCAAACGCCAACGTGTTCGCTTGCATGACCCCAGCCTAGCGACAGGCAGGGCCGGCAGCGCCGAATCCGGCGGGAGGACAGGCCGGGCTGGGTCAGGCAGCCCGCTCCGGAAGAAGGAAGGGATCCCACGCTGGCGTTGGCTTCTCGAGTTCCTTGATCTGCCAGATCGTTCCATGCGGCGGCTCCGGGACGAAACGCAGGGTCCAACCCATCTCCGCGGGCGTATGGTCCCCTTTGACGTTGTTGCACCGCAGGCAGGCGGCCACCAGGTTTTCCCACGAATCGGCGCCGCCCCGCGACTTGGGGTGCACGTGGTCGATGGTGTGGGCCGCCTTGCCGCAATAGGCGCACTTATGCCCATCCCGCCGAAGCACTCCCCGCCGGCTGACGGCCGTGGAGTGGTTGTACCGGGGCCTGATGTAGCGGTTGAGGAGGATCACGGACGGACGGCCCAGCACATCAGTGGGGCCCACCACGGGGTCGTCACCCTCGGCCACCACGCTCGCCTTGCCCGCGAGCACAAGCACCAGCGCCCGGCGGAAAGTCACAACCGCCAGCGGTTCATATCCAGCATTCAGAACGAGAGTGCGCATGCACTTACCTCTTCACGGCCGCACCCGTCAGGGGCACGAGGGCCGGCTGCCCTCGGCATGTCCGGGCTATGGATCGACATGACAAGAGTAAACAAAGAAGTGCAATATCAGGTAATCGCCGCCCCTGGACGGCAAAACCGGCGGCTACCCTCGACGGCGGCGCGCGAGCCCCCGTTGACTAAACAGAAAGGACCCCGGCCAGGCGTGGCGGGGTCCTTTCCGGCTTACCGACCGGCGGCACACACGGTGCACCGGCCCACGGCAGCTTAGTTGACGCGGATGAAAACGGGGCCGGAACCGACGTTGGCGCTGAAGACCACAGTCTGGTTTCCGTTGTAGCCGCCGTGGACCGCCATGCCGTTGCCGGCGTAAACAGCGATGTGCGCCATGCCTGCGCCGCCGTCGGCGTAGTAGATAAGGTCACCGGGCTGCGCTTCGGCTGCACTGACCGTGCGGCCCAAAGAGAGGTAGCCGGCGGGCCAGTCGTGGAAGTGGATTCCTACGGCTGCCAGGGAGTTGGTGACCAGCATGGTGCAGTCCTGCATGACGCCAAGCTGGGCGTAAGCGGCGGAAAGGATCGCAGCACCCTTGCCACTGGCCGATGCCTGCGCGGCGGGGGCGGCGGGAGCGGCGGCGGTGGCAACCTTCGCCGTGACCTTGGGAGCAGCAACGGGCTGGGCCGCGGGAGCTGCTTCCTGGACCTCGACCTGGGGCTCAGGCTCGGCCACGGGAGCCGGCGTGGTGGTCACGGCAGGCTTTTCGTAGCTGATGGCAATGGTGGACGCCGCGGAGATCGGGGCGTCGACGGCGGATTCAACTTCCAGTGCGGAGGCCGGAGCGGAGTCCCGCTTGACGTTGGCGTCGGCAGCGTTGGCTGCGATGCCGCTGGTCAGGACCAGACCGGAGGCAGCGGCGATAACTGCGGCCTGGCGGCCCATGCCGCCGGCGTTGTCGCTGACCGCTTTGGCAATGACAGCGATCGAGTTGGTTTTGGTGACCTCGGCACGGTGGCGCGCGGTAGCACGTGTCGTCATCAGTTCTCTCTTTCGTGTTTCCCCTGGTCCGCTTGTAGGCAGGCAGGGAAGGTTGGACGCGCCGGCATCTTGGGGGTACGCCGGCGCGTCCCGAACGGGGATGTGATCTAGCGAAAAAGCTGTGGGTAAAGAAATAGCCCTTGGAGCATGGAGCCCAAGAACTAGTTTCCGTAGTGGTAGTACGAGGATGAACCGGTGGCTGCCGGGGAGTGGAGCAGCGTGCCCTGCGACGGGTTCAGTGCGCTGATCATCATGCCGTTACCGACATAGATGCCGACGTGTGCGCCGCCGTTCTGGACGACCAGGTCACCCGGCTGGGGGGTGGAGGTGGGAGTCATGATGCTCCACGCGTTGGTGCGCGGGATGCTGATGCCGGCCTGCGCGTAGACCCACTGAACGAACCCGGAGCAGTCCCAGCCGGTAACGGGGCTGGTGCCGCCCCAGACGTAGGAGTGGCCGATGCCGGTGTAGGCGATGGCTGCAATTCCCGACGTTGCCGCGGAAGACACGGCGGAAACAGTCTCGGCAGTCTTGGCGGCCGACGCGTCCTGGGTTGCTGCGGCGCGGTCGGCCGAAGCGGTGGACTGTGTGCGGACCGTTTCCACCTTGGGTGCAGCGGTGGTCTTGACGACGGGACGCTCGAAGGAGACCGTCGCCGTGGGTGCGGCGGTGACAGCGAGGGCGGTCTGGGCGGAGCCGGACTCGGTGGATGCAGAAACACCGGCAGTGGTGTCGGCAGCCGTCGCCGGCAGGCCCATGCTCAGGATGAGGCCCGATGCCGCTGCCACAACGGCAGCCTGGCGGCCCACGGTCCCGGCATTGGCACTAACGGCCTTGGACATGGCATCCAGGGGGTTGGTGCGAACCGTTTGCGCACGGTGGCGCGCAGCATGATGGCGTGAAGACACGAAGGTAGCCTCTCCCAATGCCTGCGAGGTGAGCTGTCGGATTCGGATGGGAGTCACCCGGCCACTTTGCTTTCCTGGAAAGCTCGTGACTTAACCCCAAGGCCTCCATGGAATGAAGGCCAAAATTGGTTCCCCCGCCCCTGCCAGACGATGAAATGCGAACGGACCTTGAGCGGTGGCAGAGTTAGGCAATCCACTCAAGAGCGTCAACTTCGGAAAAGTTGACGCGAGTTAGACGGTACAGCAGTTTTGCTTCAATGTCACATTCAGGTCACGGCGGGTCACGGTGATCTGAGACTGCGCACTCATTTGGGCTACAGCCAACCCATCGGGTCGACCACTTCGCCGTTGACCTGCACCTCGAAGTGGAGGTGGCATCCGGTGGAGGCGCCGGTGGTGCCGCTGAGGGCGACGACGTCCCCGCGGGAGACCGTCTGGCCCACCTTGACGTTGAAGGATGAGAGGTGGTTGTAGGTGGTCTCCAGGCCGTTGCCGTGATCGATGACCACCCGGTTCCCGCCGCCGAACTGGTGCCAGCCGGCGAAGGTCACGGTTCCCGTTGCCGCTGCCAGGACAGACGTTCCGCACTGAGCCACGAAGTCCTGCCCACGGTGGAAGTCGCCGGAACCGCCGGTGATCGGGCTCACCCGGTAGCCGAAGGGGGAAGCGGTGGTGAGGGTGGCCAGGGGCGCTGCCAGGGTGCCGGCAGAAGCCGCCCGCGTCACCGATCCGGCCGACTGGGCGCTCAGGAGCTGCTTCAGCTTGCCGTCGGGGTCCGCCTGGGTGACCACGGCGGAACGGCTGAAGTCGATCTGCGCGCCAATATCCGCAGAAATCCTGGGCTGAGGGCTGACAGCGGAGGCAGCTACGGGAGTATTGCCGGCAGCATCCGTAGCCATGACGGGGCCGGTTGCGGGCACGGTCACCGTCAGCACCAGGCCGGTGGCGGCAAGGGCGATGCCGGCCTTCTGGCCGATGCCGCTGGCCGCGGCGAAATCCGTCATCTGCCGGAAGGGACCCCGGCGGCGGCGCGCGTCGCGGTGCAGGTCGCGGGGGCGCTCCACTGCGGCAACCTCGGCACTCCGCACCGCAGGAGGGCCGTCCGCGCGGCGGCGGCCCCGGGAGGTCTGCATGGTCAAGAAGGGTTCCTCTCTGGAAAAGCCTGCGGAGTTAGCTGTCGGATTCGGGTCAGAGAGTTCAAAGACCCGGCCCGTCATGGGCAAGCTTCTGCACAGGGGTATTCCCGGAAGAATCCTTCACTGGAGAGGCTTGCTGCTGACGGACTTCACCCCAAGGCAGTCCCCCGCTGCCGCTTGTGGTTCCCCCGCCTCTGCCAGTAACGACTCGTGCACCTGTCCCGCTGGCAGAGCTCGGCTCCGGGACAGGTAACGCTTAAGTATCAACGATCGCTTCCACTATAGGGGCTTAAGACCCTAGGTAACAATTCCGTTATCTTTGGTGGGAAGCGCGGTTTAAGGTATGCGGCCGGCCTCAGGAGGGGGCGACGGCAACGAAGACGTGCGCGGCGACTTCGGGCGGCAGTTCGAGGGCGCCTTCGATTCCCGGGACCCGCACGGAGATGTAATCACCCACGCGTTCCAGTGCCACGGCGGCACCGGGCCGGATGCCGCCTTCGTCGAGTTGGGCCAGCAGTTCCGGTTCAACCTGGATGGGCTCCGCCAGCCGGACAACGGTGACGCCCGAGGCCGGTCCATAGGCCTTCATGGCTTCCACCAGGCTGACGGCGCCGTCCGCGAAGCCGGGGCCAGGCTGTCCGCCCAGGTCGGCCAGGCCGGGAATGGGATTGCCATATGGCGACTCGGTGGGATGGTCCAGCAGCTCGTAGATGCGCCGCTCCACCCGCTCGCTCATCACGTGCTCCCAACGGCAGGCTTCGTCGTGGACGTAGGCCCAGTCCAGCCCTATCACGTCGGCGAGAAGGCGTTCGGCCAGCCGGTGCTTGCGCATCACCTCGGTGGCGCGCTTGCGGCCGGTGTCCGTGAGTTCCAGGTGCCTGTCGCCCGAGACGACAACCAGGCCGTCGCGTTCCATCCGGCCGATGGTTTGGGAAACTGTGGGCCCGGAGTGGCGCAGACGCTCGGCGATACGGGCCCGCAGGGCGACGATGTTTTCTTCCTCAAGCTCCAGGATGGTCCTGAGGTACATCTCCGTAGTGTCGATCAGATCCGTCATCCAGCTCAGCTCCTCGAGCGCAGTACCTTGCGTTGTCCCACCGTATCGCCTCTTCCCGCGAGGTAGTCCGGGGGCAAGCTTAGCCTATTTTGACTTTGTCCGAATAGCCGCGCTGGTCTCCGCCTGTCTCAATGTCTGGACTTTGACGCCGCCAACTCCCGCCTGCACAGCAGTTCAGGCAGAATGGGGACGGCCTGTATTGCAGCCCAACGCCGGCTGCCGGCCACCACGACCCGCCCGTCCGGACCAAAGCTATCGTCCCCGCCGAATTGGAGCCCCTGTGAGCGACACCAGCATCACGATCCCTGCCGACCTCCTGCCCAAGGACGGGCGGTTCGGGGCCGGCCCGTCAAAGGTCCGGCAGGAGCAGATCGACGCCCTGGCAGCAGCTTCCAGGACCATCCTGGGCACGTCCCACCGGCAGGCCCCGGTCAAGAACCTGGTCGGATCAGTCCGGGAAGGGCTCAGCCAGTTCTTCCGCGCTCCCGAAGGCTACGAGGTGGTCCTGGGCGTGGGAGGCTCCACCGCGTTCTGGGACATCGCAAGCTTCGGCCTGGTGGAAAAGAAGGCCCAGCACTTGTCCTTCGGCGAGTTCGGATCCAAGTTTGCCGCCGCCACCAACAAGGCGCCGTTCCTGGAAGCTTCCTCGATCGTCAAGTCGGAGCCGGGCACCCGGCCGGAAGCACGGGCCGAGGCAGGCGTGGACGTCTACGCCTGGCCGCAGAATGAGACCTCCACCGGTGTGGCCGCTCCGGTCCAGCGCGTTTCCGGGGCGGACGAGGGCTCGCTGGTCCTGGTTGATGCCACGTCGGCAGCCGGCGGCCTGGACGTCGATGTCGCGGAAAGCGATGTCTACTACTTCGCCCCGCAGAAGAACTTCGCCTCCGATGGCGGCCTGTGGCTGGGCCTCTTCTCCCCTGCCGCCATTGAGCGGGCCGC
Organism: Pseudarthrobacter phenanthrenivorans; assembly: GCF_000813845.1. GTDB lineage: Bacteria > Actinomycetota > Actinomycetes > Actinomycetales > Micrococcaceae > Arthrobacter > Arthrobacter phenanthrenivorans_B. The sequence continues at coordinate 61,907 of NZ_JWTB01000014.1, read as the reverse complement.
GCGGGTCAAGGAAAGCGGTCGCTGGATTCCGGACTTCCTGGACCTGCAGACGGCCATTGACAACTCCCGCCTGAACCAGACGTACAACACTCCGTCGCTGTCCACGCTGGTGACACTGAACGCCCAGGTGGAGTGGCTGAACTCCAACGGCGGCCTTGATTTTGCGGCCGCGCGGACCGCGGACTCCGCCGGACGCATCTACAGCTGGGCTGACGCCTCCGAGTTCGCCACCCCGTTCGTGGCCAAGCCGGAGGAACGCTCCAACGTCATTGCCACCATCGACTTTGATGAGTCGGTTGACGCCGCAGCTGTGGCCAAAGTCCTGCGCGCCAACGGCATTGTGGACACTGAGCCCTACCGGAAGCTGGGCCGCAACCAGCTGCGGATTGCCACCTTCGTGGCCATCGAGCCCAGCGACGTCTCAGCCCTGCTGTCCAGCATCGATTTCGTGGTGGGCGAGCTGCGCAAGTAAGCAGCCCTTAACGTACGACGGCGCCGCCCGGGTTTGTCCCGGACGGCGCCTTTTTCGTTGGTTCCGCAGGCCGCGGCCGGTCTTCCGGCAGCAGCACGTTGACGGGCGCGTCAGGCTCCTGGTTGCCCGCCGTCGTCCTGCGGTCCATCGTCGTCCTGCGGTCCATCGTCGTCGTGCGGCCCATCGCCGGCCTCAATGGCCGGGACGGCCTCCTCAGCCGGCTCCCCCTCGACAGCGACCGGTTCCACGGCCACCCCTGCTCCGGGAGCGTCTTCGTCCGGTTCCTGCTGCTGCTCGTCCTCGGGGCGCACGCGTTCGGCCCACGGCACCCACTCGGGGGCCAGGATGGAATCCTCTGACGGCAGCAGGCCAAGCTCGTTGACCGTCACCACTTTGGAGCGCGAGTTGCGGGTCAGCACCGCGTACCACTGCCAGCCGGCGTAACCGGGCAGCCGCGACTCGAACAGGTGCGTGACCAGGCGGTCGCCCTCACTCTTGGCTGCCAGGTGCGCCCCGATGGTGGCGGCGGGTGTAATGCCTTCCACCGCGGCCCGGGCAGTTTCGACCGCCGCGGCCAGGAAAGCGTCGGGCTTGCCCGTACGCCACACGGGCACGCCTGCCTTGCGCTTGGGCGGAGTCTTGGCAGCCTGCTCCTGCACTGGCGTGCCCGGCTGTTCAGATTGGGGGCTCATGGGCGCTTAGACGTCCAGCTCGTCGGCAACCTTGCGCAGCGCGGCAGCAATGGCCTTGCCCTTGTTGCCGTCCGGGTACTTGCCCTTGGACAGGGTGCCGGACAGGTTGTCCAGCACGGTCACCAAGTCCTGCACCAGCGGCGCGAGATCCTTCGCACTGGGACGCTTGGCCTTGGCGATGGACGGGGTCTTGTCCAGCACGCGCAGGCCCAGGGCCTGGGCGCCCTTGCGACCGTCCGCCACACCGAACTCCACGCGGGTGCCCGCCTTGAGTTCTGTCACGCCCTCAGGCAGTGACGACTTGGGCAGGAAGACTTCCTGGCCGTCTTCGCCCGCGAGGAACCCAAAGCCCTTGTCCTTGTCATACCACTTGACCTTGCCGGTAGGCACGTAATCAACCTTCTTCGTTCTGCTGTCATGAGACACGGCCCGCGGCCACCGCATCCGCAGTGTTGTGCGGGTTCAAGGTATGGCCGGCGCAAACCGTGTTGGTCTGTATCCTTCAAGGTTATCCTGCCGCATGCCCTGTTCCCGCTTCCGCCGGCTTTGTTCCGCCGCAGGCGCAAGGCTTGGGCCGTTCCCGCCATGGCCGCTCACTTTTGCATCCAGCCCCGCTGTAGCGTTACGTCCATGACTTCCTCGCGTTACCGGCGGCCGTTGACGGTCCTTGCCGCAGTTATTGCCGTGCTGTCGCTCGTAGCCGTGGGAGCGGTCATGGCGATGGCCTTTGCCGGCACGGCTGCGCCGGCCTGGATCACCTACACAGCCCTCTACGGCCTGCCGGCAGCCTTCATCCTGATGCTACTGCTGGTCCTGGACGCTGTGGCAGCCCGGCACCGGGCGGGACGGGCACAGCAGCGGTAACGTTGGACTGATGTCCCTTATTCGTGCGCTTGGCAAGGACCTGGAGGCACGCAGCAACGATGCGCTGCGTGCCCTGTTCGCCGCGCGGCCGGACCTCATTTCCCCCGCCGTTCCGGATTTCGCTGCCCTGGCGGCACGCGCCAGTTCCCGTGTCAGCGTGCAGCGGGCGCTGGAGCGGCTCAACCGCCCGCAGATGCAGGTCCTTGAGACGCTGCACCTGTGCACGAATACAGACACCGGCCACAGCGCCTCGGCGGAGGGCCTGCAGCACCTGATCCGCGGCGCCTCGCTGGCCACAGTCCAGGACATCCTGGGAACCTTGCAGGAGCTTGCCCTGGTGCACCCCGTGCCTCCCCCGCATGGAACTCCTCCCCCTGCCGCGGACCAACCTTTCTACCTCCCGGTGGGGTCCCTCAAGGACGTGGTAGGCCTGTATCCCGCCGGCCTCGGCCGCAGTTACACCGAGCTGGTCCGCCTGCAGCCGGCATTCGCCCAGCGGGCCGTGCAACTGGTGTCCGAACTGCACCGCAAGGGCTTTCCCATCCAGGACGCCACCACACCCATGGAGGCTGCGCTGGCACTCCAGCACTGGACGGCCACGCCGGAGGCCCTGCAGGAAATCCTCGCCGGAGCTCCGGAACGGACGACGGCGCTGCTCGCCCGGTTCCGCAACTGGGCCATGGGTGCCGTCCCCCAGGCGCAACGGAAGGCATCGGTCACCTCGGAGGGCGCCGACGTCGGGCCCGTGGACTGGCTCCTCGCCCGGGGGCTGCTGGTGCCGCTGGACGCGGCGCACGTCGAGTTGCCACACAGTGTGGGGCTGGCCCTGCGCGGCGGGGCGATCGTCAACGACTTCACGCTGAAGCCACCGCTTCCGGAGCTCGGCAGCACTACGGCGGCACGGCGCAGGAACGCAGCCCTGAGCGCCATTTCGGAGACCCTCCGCCTTGCCTCCGAGCTGGTGCACACCGTGGGTGAGCACCCGCTGGCAACGCTGCGCAGCGGCGGCGTGGGGGTCCGCGAAATGCGCCGGCTGTCCGAGGTGCTGCGAGTGGACCAGGGCACCGTAGGCCGGCTGCTGGAACTGTGCGGCCTGGCGGGATTGATCCGCCTGGACGTGGACTCGTCGTCGTGGGTGCAGCCGCCCGAGCTGGAGTGGCTGGTCCTTCCGAGGCAGGAGCAGTGGTTGTGGCTGGTAAATGCCTGGCTGGCCAGTGAACGGGTTCCCTCCATGGTGGGCCAGCCCGTGAACGCTGCGCCCGGAGCACCGGCCGGCCGGTCGGCCGCCGGGACCACCATCGCGGCGTTGTCAGCGGGCGCCCAGCGGCCCGACGCTCCCGTGGTCCGCAAGCGAATCCTTGAGATCCTGCATGAGCTGACGGTTGAAGCCGCTGCCGGCGACGGCGCCGCTCCGATGCTTGATGCAGCCTCCGTCCTGCAGCGCGCGGAGTGGTCGCAGCCGCGGATGGCCCGGCGGTTCAGTTCATTGATCCGCGGTGTCCTCGCCGAGGCGGAGATGCTGGGCCTGGTCGGTTCCGGTGCCCTGAGCCAACTGGGCAGCGCTTTCGCGGAGGACAACCCCGACGCCGCACTGGCCATCCTTGGCGAGCATCTTCCGGCGGCACTCAATCACGTGCTGCTGCAGGCGGACCTGACCGCGGTGGCCCCGGGGTACCTTGACCCTTCGTTGGCCGGAAAGCTCCTGGTGATGGCCGACGCCGAAGGGCAGGGGCCGGCAACCATCTACCGGTTCTCGGCGGGGTCCATCAAGCGCGCGCTTGAGCACGGCTACGATGCGGCGGGGCTTTTGGCGTTCCTCCGCGAGCATTCCGCCACGGCGGTCCCCCAGCCGCTGGAATACCTGGTGGAGGACACCGCGTCCCGGCACGGCAGGCTCCGGGTGGGGCAGTCTGTCAGCTTCATCCAGAGCGATGACGAGGCGATGCTCCGGGACCTGGTGGCAGGACCAAAAGCTGCCCAGCTTGGCCTGGCCATGCTTGCACCGACGGTTGTCACGTCCTCGGCTCCGCCCCGCGAACTTGCCGCCGCCCTCCGCAGCCTGGGCCTGTCCCCGTCCGTGGACGGGATGGAGCCGGCCGGCCGGCCCCGCCGTCCTTCCGCTCCGCACGAAAGCCTGCGCCCCGTCTATACCGCGCCTGGGACGGCGCCCGCGGCGGAGGAAGTGGAGGCCCAACTGGACGTCCTGCGGAAGGCGGACGCCGCCGTCGGGCATTCCACCGGTTTTGCTGCGGCCGGCAGCGAGGCCGCCACCCAGCTTGGCCTTGAAGCGCTGCAAACGGCCATCCGGTTGAAGCAGCGGATCCAGATGAACGTCGTCGACAGCCTGGGGAATGCCAGCCTGGAGGTTGTTGTTCCGCTATCTGTGAGCGGGGGCCGGGTCCGGGTGTTCGATCCTGCCAAGGACACCGAGCGGGTCCTGTCCGTCCACCGCATCATCGACATCGAGGCCGCAGAAGAACTGCGCCAGTGAAGGAATCCACTCCGTGACCGACGGGCCCCTGATCGTCCAAAGCGACAAGACCATCCTCCTCGAGGTGGACCACGAGCTGGCCACCGAGGCCCGGCACGCCATCGCTCCGTTCGCCGAACTGGAGCGCGCGCCGGAGCATATGCACAGCTACCGGCTGACGCCGTTGGGGCTGTGGAATGCCAGGGCAGCCGGCCTCGATGCCGAAAAGGTGCTGGATGCGCTGCTGAAGTACTCCCGCTTCCCCGTGCCGCACTCGCTGCTGATCGACATCGAAGAAACCATGTCCCGGTACGGCAGGCTGCGCCTGGAAAAGGATCCGCGGCACGGCCTGGTCATGCGGACGGACGACTACCCCGTGCTGGAGGAAGTCATCCGCGCCAAGAAGATCGCACCGCTGCTGGGGCCGAGGATCGACGGTGAGACGGTGGTGGTGCACGCGTCGCAGCGGGGCCAGCTCAAGCAGCTGCTGCTGAAGCTCGGCTGGCCGGCGGAGGACCTGGCCGGCTACGTGGATGGCACCCCGCACCTGATTTCCCTCAACGAGGACGGCTGGCAGCTCCGGCCGTACCAGCGGCTGGCCAGCGAAAACTTCTGGGCGGGCGGCAGCGGTGTTGTGGTGCTGCCCTGCGGCGCGGGCAAGACCCTGGTCGGGGCCGCCGCCATGGCCACGGGTTCCACCACCACGCTGATTTTGGTCACCAACACGGTGGCGGCGCGGCAGTGGAAGGACGAGCTGCTGCGGCGGACTTCCCTCACGGAGGACGAAGTCGGCGAATATTCCGGCGCCCTCAAGGAGGTGCGGCCGGTGACCATCGCCACCTACCAGGTGCTCACCACCAAGCGCGGCGGCCTCTACCCGCACCTGGAGCTGGTGGACGGCCACGACTGGGGGCTGATCATCTATGACGAGGTCCACCTCCTGCCGGCTCCGATCTTCAGGATGACGGCGGACCTGCAGGCCCGGCGGCGGCTGGGGCTGACCGCCACGCTGGTCCGCGAGGACGGCCGCGAGGGCGAGGTGTTCAGCCTGATCGGGCCCAAGCGCTATGACGCGCCGTGGAAGGACATCGAGTCCCAGGGGTATATCGCGCCCGCTGATTGCGTGGAGGTCCGCGTTGACCTGCCCAAGGATGAGCGGGTTGCCTATGCGATGGCGGACGACGCCGACAAGTACCGCTTGTGCGCCACGTCCGAGTCCAAGACGCAGGTGGTGGAACAGCTGGTGGCCCGGCATGCCGGCGACCAGCTGCTGGTCATCGGCCAGTACATCGACCAGCTGGACGAGCTCGGCGAGCGCCTGGGGGCTCCGGTGATCAAGGGCGACACCTCCGTCAAGGTACGGCAGAAGCTCTTTGACCAATTCCGCGCCGGCGAACTGCAGACCCTGGTGGTGTCCAAGGTGGCCAACTTCTCCATCGACCTTCCGGAGGCCTCGGTGGCCATCCAGGTCTCCGGCTCCTTCGGGTCCCGGCAGGAGGAGGCCCAGCGGCTGGGGCGGCTCCTGCGGCCCAAGAAGGACGGCAGGGCTGCGCGCTTCTACTCCCTGGTGGCGCGTGACACCCTGGACCAGGAATTCGCTGCCAAGCGCCAGCGGTTCCTCGCCGAGCAGGGATACGCCTACCGGATCATGGATGCCAAGGACGTGCACGCCGCGGAGTAGTCCGCGGCCTGCACATCTTCACCGCACGCCCTCCGAACTGTCCCGCTCCATCTTCCCCGTCCGCGGGTCCAGCTGGGGGCGCTCATAGGCAAGTTCCCCGCCGCTCCGGCCGCCGAAGGGACGGCCGTGGTCGGCGAATTCCTCCCGGAAGAACGCCAGGCACCACTGCCCCATCTGGATCCTTGCGCCGGTCCGGAGCACCGACGGGCCCGTGCGGGGGACGCTGCCGCTGACGGCCCCGTGCGGCACCAGGACGTATTCGTCCTGCTCGTCGTGCCTGATCTCGGCGTGGAGCCCGTCCAGGCCTTCCAGCCGGACGTCGGACCCGGGGGCACTGCCGATCGTCGTGACCTCTGCCGTCAGGGCAACCTCCCGCGGAATCTGGCCGGTCCACGTCGCGGCGTCCTGGACGAAGATCAGCCGGGGCCTGCCGCCGCCCCTGGCGTAGTGCGTGGTGGTGATGCGTCGGACGATCTTCCGCTGGACGGTGGGGACCAGTGGCAGGGGCGTGGATGGCGGCAGCAGCGGCATGCCCCTGGGCCGCCGCCTGCCCTGCCGGACCAGCGGCAGCAGCGAGCCGAGTTTGCCGAGCTTGATGTACGGCGAACGCGTCACCAGCCGCTGCGACGCCGGGATGTCCACCTTGCCGAGGCTGAGGATGTTGCCGTCCGGTCCGGCCACGGTGACGCTCAACCCTTGGCGGGCCAGCAATTCGGCCAGCGGTTTGATCTCCTCCAGCGATGGCAGCCCGCCGCCGGTCAGGGGCGCCAGCCCTTCGAGTGACACCGTGACCTCAGTGCCGGCGGCCCTCGCCTTGCCCGTTGTGACCGCCCCGGACTCATCCGTGTACGAAAAGTCCAGATCAACGTCCAGACGGTTCCCGGCCATGTCCGTCAGCCGCGGTTCGCGTCCGACCCGGCAGCATCCCGGTCGCTGGTGGTGACGCGGAGCGTGCCGTTGAGCTTCCACGTGGCGCGCGGTGCGTCCGGGCCAATGTCGCGGGGGACTTCAACGGCCATGTCGATGAACTGGTAATTGATGGCCGCACCCTTGCCAGTGAGATAGGACCACATCTCTTCGGCAAGGTCCGCCCAGTCCCGGATGGTGCGGTCGCCTGCGGCTGCGTTTTCGGTGGCACTCAGGTCAGTCATGATGGTCTATCCCCTTCGATGGGCCAGGAACTATCGGATAACTACCGTTGTTGGCGCAGGGCCACCGGGCACACGAAGAGAGAGGCCGGTGGCCCATTGGAACGCTGGTGCCGGGCTGGCAGCCCGGCAAGCATCACTGTATTCCGGCACGCTGGGCTGGGGAAGATCCGGGACCCGGAACGTTCTTGCCGCAAATTGGGTTCCCGGGTGCGAAACGGCGGGGGCGGACGCACACTGGAGACATGAGTCCACGAATTGTTCCAGCCGTGCCCGGCCCCGGGCAGGAGTCAGTATGGGATTATCCCCGGCCGCCGAGGATAGAACCGAGCACGGAGCGCATCCGGATCGTCCTGGGCGGCGAGCTGATCCTCGACACCACGGACTCGCTCCGCGTCCTGGAGACCAGCCACCCGCCGGTGTATTACGTCCCGGAGGAGGCCTTCGTCCCGGGGTCGCTGGAATCGGGTGCCGGCAGCAGCTTCTGCGAGTTCAAGGGTGCTGCCAAGTACCTGACAGTCCGCGGCGGGGGGAAGGAAGTGGAGAGCGCCGCGTGGTCCTATCCTGAACCGGCCTCTGGCTTCGAGGCCCTCGCGGGCCGGGTGGCCGTGTACCCGGGCCGGATGGATTACTGCGAAGTGGACGGGGAGCGGGTGGTTGCCCAGCCGGGCCGCTTCTACGGCGGGTGGATCACCAGCAAGGTGGTGGGTCCCTTCAAGGGCGAGCCGGGGACGATGGACTGGTAACGGCAAGCGGGCCATCATCATGCTCACAACGAATATCCAGACAACTCCCAGAGACTGGGAGCATGATGGGAGCATGAACAAGAACGGTCCAGAAGCCAGGCTGCTCGTCGTCGATGATGAACCCAACATCCGCGAGCTCCTCTCCACGTCGTTGCGGTTCGCGGGCTTTGAGGTGGTCTCGGCAGCAAACGGTCGCGATGCCCTCGCCGCTGCGGACACGCATGCGCCCGACCTGGCAGTTCTGGACGTCATGCTTCCGGACATGGACGGCTTCACCGTGACGCGGCGGCTCCGAGCCTCCGGAAAGCACTTCCCTGTCCTTTTCCTGACGGCCAAGGATGACACCGAGGACAAAGTCACGGGCCTGACCGTGGGCGGCGACGACTATGTGACCAAACCTTTCAGCCTCGACGAAGTGGTGGCCCGCATCCGGGCCGTGCTCCGCCGCACGCAGCCGATGCTCGATGACGACGCCATCATCCGCGTTGACGACCTCGAACTCGATGATGACGCGCACGAGGTCCGTCGCGGCGGCACCGTGATCGAGCTCTCCCCCACGGAGTTCAAGCTGCTGCGGTACCTCATGCTGAACCCCAACAGGGTGTTGTCCAAGTCGCAGATCCTGGACCATGTCTGGGAGTACAACTTCAATGGCGACGCGTCCATCGTGGAGTCCTACATCTCCTACCTCCGGCGCAAAGTGGACATTGATCCCGAGGCGCCGGCCCTGATCCAGACCAAGCGCGGCGTGGGCTATGTGCTGCGGACGGCCGAAAAGCGCTGACCTTGCTCAAACGGTGGAAGTCGGCCTCGCTCAGGTCGCAGCTGGTGGCCATGATCATGGGCCTGCTGATCGTGGCCCTGACCGTGACTGGTGCCGTCACGCTGACGCTCCTGCACAGCTATCTCCAGGGGCAGGTGGATGACAAGCTGAACGCCGCCGTCGACTCTGCCCGGAAGCAGCGTTCCTTCACCCAGCTGCAGGCACCGAGCCCGGTTCCCACCGACTATTCGCTGATGCTCTTCGCCCCGGGCGAGCAGCCGTTGACCTTCGGCGGCGATCCGGACGACCATCCGGACATCAGCGCCATCACGGTGGAGCAGGCACAGGCGCGCGGGCTGGCCCCCTTCCAGGTGCGGGGGACGGACGGGGAGAACTGGCGGGTGGTGGCCGTGACGGTGCAGAACGGCCAAACCACGGCTGTGGTGGTCATTGGGCTGCCCCTGGAAAGCGTTGATGACGTCCTCAAGCATGCAACCTTGGTGGTGACCGGCGTCGGCCTGCTGACCCTGCTGCTGGCGTCCCTGATTGCCAGCTGGACAGTGTCGCGTTCCTTCCGGCCGCTGGCCCGGGTGGAAAAGACCGCGGCCGCCATTGCCGCCGGCGACCTCTCACGCCGTGTGGAGGTTGAGAATCCGGCCAGCGAGCTGGGGCGGTTGAGCAGTTCCCTTAACGCCATGCTGGCCCACATCGAGACGGCGTTCGCGGCCCGGACCGCTTCGGAGGCAAGGATGCGCCGCTTCGCCGCCGACGCATCGCATGAGCTGCGTACTCCCCTGGTGACCATTCGTGGTTTCTCCGAGCTCTACCGCCACGGCGCCCTGTCCACCGAGGAGGACGTGGCCACGGCCATGGGCCGGATCGAAAGCGAAGCCAAGCGCATGGGTTCGATGGTGGAGGACCTGCTGCTGCTGGCCCGGCTGGATGAGCAGCGGCCCCTGCAGCAGAAACCGGTGGACCTCCAGCTGATCGCCCACGACGCCGTGGTGGATACCCAGGCCAGTGACCGTTCAAGGGTTATCTCGTTGACGGGGCTTGACGGCGGACCGGCAGGACCGGCACCTGTCCTCGGCGATGAGGCCAAGCTGCGCCAGGTCGTGGGGAACCTGATGGGCAACGCGTTGCGCTACACACCCGACGGAAGCCCGATCGAGCTCGCGGTGGGCGTCCGTCCGACGGACGCCGGCGAGCGCTCGGTCATCGAAGTACGCGACCACGGGCCCGGTATCTCCGACGAGGACGCGGCCAAGGTTTTTGAGCGCTTCTACCGGGCGGACACCTCCCGCACCAGGGAGACGGGCGGCAGCGGCCTGGGGCTCGCCATCGTGGCGGCCATTGTCGGCTCCCATGGCGGGACCGTGCGGGTGGAAAAGACCGACGGCGGCGGGGCAACCCTGGTGGTCAGCCTTCCACGGCGGGAAGACCCTTTGGCGGCCGACGCCGGGGGCGGGCAGGAAGCTGCTTCCGGCAGCGCTGCGGGGGTCAAGGGCGGCAACGGGTCCGTTATCCACATATAGCCGCCCCGGCATGGCCGGCACCTGCCGTGGCCCCATAGGCTCCTTGCAGCAGCCCGGAACCGCCGGGAGCGGGGCGGGTCCGGCCCGCCGTACCGAAAGGCACAGCCATGAGCATGATCTCCGTCGACACCGAATTACTCCAGCTGAAGTCTGCCAACGTTCAGGCCACTGTGGACCGCATCAACGCCGACGTCCACGCCATGAAGCGCGGCCTGGATGAGCTGCAGGGTTCGTGGCGGGGTTCGGCCGCCACCAACTTCCAGGCACTGATCACCGAGTGGACCATCACGCAGGGCCGGGTCGAGGCGTCCCTGGCCTCCATCAATACCGCCCTGGCCTCGGCAGCAGCCACGTACGCCCAGGCGGAGCAGGGCAACACGCAGCGCTTCAGCTGACCCCTTGGCCCTAGGCCTCAGGCGTGCCCTGGTGGAACCGCAGCCGCCACCGGTCGCCGTCCAGGACCCACAGGGAGCTGCGCAGGGTGGTGCCGGAACGCGCATAGCTCCGGTAGGTCAGCAGGACCGCGCCGGCGCCAACGCGGTCGGCCCCGAGGATTTCGATCTCGGTCCGCTCACCGGGGTCTTCCTCGAGTGCCATCATCATGGCGTCCCGGGTCCAGACCCGTCCGGAGCTGCCGATTTCCATGAAGTCCGGGTGGAGCAGCACGGCGGTCCGGCCGATGTCCCCGCGGACCAACGGACCCAGCAGTTCACGTTCGAGCTCTTCCACCAGCGCCTCGGGCGGGATGGAGCCGGCGTGCTGCGCTGCCTCGGCCACCTCAAGGTCGTCAGCATCGAATTCACTGAACAGGTCGGGTTCTTCGTAGGCCGGGACCGGCGCCGGAGTGGCCCGCGGCCTCCCCGAAGCATCAGCGCCGCGGGCTGCCGGAACGTCGCCGGTGGCTGCAGGCACCGTGCCGGCAGTCGCGGTTGCGGGACGGACCGGCCCGGCGGCCGGGATGTCCAGCGTTGCCGGCTGGCTGGCGGCCAGATGGTGGTGCGAGCCGGGGAATCCGGGACCGGAGCGTGCCGCCACCCCCTGCTGGTAGGCCGTGGCAGCTGCCCGCGCCCGTTCATCGGCGGCCTCGTTGAGTTCGTGGCCGGCGTGGCCTTTGACCCATTCGAACGTGTACGTCCGGCCGGCCAGTTCGCGGTCGAGTTCCTTCAGCAGCTCCACATTCAGGACCGGCTTGCCGTCCGCTTTGCGCCATCCTTTGCGCTTCCAGCCCGGCATCCACTTGGTAATCGAGTTGATCACGTACTGGCTGTCGCACAGAATCCGGAGGTCCTCCCCCGGCACGTGCGCCGTGGCACGCAACAGGTCAAGGACGGCCATCAGCTCCCCTTGGTTGTTGGTCCCGTGCGGCCAGCCGCCTGCGCGCCAGCATTCATCGTTCACGTACCAGGCCCAGCCGGCCGGGCCGGGGTTTCCCAAGGCCGAACCGTCAGCCGCTGCAGTAATCGTCACTGATCCATCCTGCCAGAAGGTGCTGACAAAGCGGTGCCGCAGCGCAAGGGAGGACCTGTTCTGGAAAAATGGGAAAACGTTTACCAAAGTTCTTGACGAACGTGCCGGAGGCGCGAAACAATCGCAGCATTGCTATGAGAAAACGCTTTCTGGCATCCTCCCGCTGAACCATCGCTGCTGGGGGAGGACGGCCGACACGCATCCGGAAGGAACATCAATGACGATTCCCCCAGTATCCCGGCGCAGGTTCCAGCTCGGTGCTGCCGCCCTGGCCCTGTCCATCCTGGCCACCGGCTGCGGCGCCCCCGGCGGATCCGGCGACAACGGACAGGTGACCCTGCGGTTTGCCTGGTGGGGCAACGAATACCTGAACGCACAGACCGACAAGGTGATTGCGGCGTTCGAGGCCTCGCACCCGAACATCAAGATCAAGGCTGAGCCGGGAGAATGGTCCAGTTACTGGGACAAACTGGCAACGAAGACTGCCGCCAATGACGCTCCGGACGTCATCCAGATGGACCAGAAGTACATCGCCGAATACGGCGGCCGCGGAGCCCTGGCTGACCTTTCCAAGCAGGGCGGCATCGACACCTCCAAGCTGGACAAGGAGGCCCTGGCCTCCGGCCAGTACGACGGCGCCCAATACGGGTTGAGCACGGGCCAGAACGCCTACGTCATCATGGCCAACACCAAGGTCTTCGAAGCCGCAGGCGTCCCGGTGCCGGACGACAAGACGTGGACCTGGAAGGACTTCGTGGACACCGCGGCGAAGATCAGCGCCGCCGGCGACGGCAAAAGCTACGGCGCCGCTTACGGGAGCAACGAGGCGGACCTCATCATCTGGCTTCGCCAGCACGGCGAAAACCTCTATTCCCAGGACGGCAGGCTGGACTTCGGGACAGACACGGCCGCGTCCTTCTGGGAGCGGCTGAAGGAACAGCGCGATTCCAAAGCCAGCCCGCCGGCCACCGTGGCCACAGAGGACTCAGGGGCGGGACTGGAGGAAAGCCTGTTCGGCACAAACCGCGTGGGCATGGCCTGGTGGTGGACCAACCAGCTCGGTTCGCTCGAAGCCACCACCGGCAGCAGCATCAAGATGCTGCGCGCCCCGAGCCTCGACGGTGCGTCGGCGGCCAACGGCATGTACTACAAGCCCACCATGTTCTGGTCCGCTTCCTCCCGCTCGAAGCATCCGCAGCAGGCTGCGGAATTCATCAACTACCTCGCCAACAGTCCGGAGGCCGGTGCCATCCTGATGACGGACAGGGGCGTGCCCACCAACAGCGAGATCGTTTCCGGCATCACCCCCTCACTCAAACCGGCCGACACCACGGTCGTGGGCTTCCTGAAGGACATAGCGCCGGACATCAAGGAGGCACCGCCGGTGCCGCCGGTGGGTGCCGGAAGCGTCCAGAACGTCATCAAGCGCTACACCGATGAGGTGCTGTATGACCGGCTGACGCCCCAGGCGGCGGCGGAAGCCTTCAAGAAGGAAGTACAGGGGATGCTGGACTCGGCCCGCAAATAGAGTCCCGCCAGGGTTATATATCCGGAACGCAAAAATGCGGCCCCCTCTTTTCGAGGGGGCCGCATTTTTATGGCTGGTGGGACTGGTCCCGGCCGGGAGGCTTAGAAGCCGCCCATGCCGCCCATGCCGCCCATGTCATCGCCACCGGCAGGGGCTGCAGCCTTCTCCGGCTTGTCAGCAACTACTGCCTCGGTGGTGAGGAACAGGCCGGCGATCGACGCCGCGTTCTGCAGGGCAGAGCGGGTGACCTTTACGGGGTCGTTGACGCCGGCGGCCAGCAGGTCGGTGTACTCACCGGTTGCTGCGTTCAGGCCGTGGCCTGCGGGCAGGCCGCGGACCTTGTCGACGACCACGCCGGGCTCGAGGCCGGCGTTGAAGGCGATCTGCTTCAGCGGGGCGTCGATGGCAACGCGGACGATGTTGGCGCCGGTTGCTTCGTCGCCGGACAGCTGAAGGTTGGCGAATGCCTTGGCACCGGCCTGGATCAGGGCCACGCCGCCACCGGCGACGATGCCTTCTTCAACTGCAGCCTTGGCGTTGCGGACCGCGTCCTCGATGCGGTGCTTGCGCTCCTTGAGCTCCACCTCGGTGGCAGCCCCGGCCTTGATGACTGCAACGCCGCCGGCCAGCTTGGCCAGGCGCTCCTGCAGCTTCTCGCGGTCGTAGTCGGAGTCGGAGTTTTCGATCTCGGCGCGGATCTGGGAAACGCGGCCGGCGATCTGGTCGGCGTCGCCTGCACCTTCGACGATGGTGGTCTCGTCCTTGGTGACAACAACCTTGCGGGCCTGGCCCAGGAGCTCCAGGCCGGCGTTCTCCAGCTTGAGTCCAACTTCCTCGGAGATGACCTGGCCGCCGGTCAGGACGGCGATGTCGGCGAGCTGGGCCTTGCGGCGGTCACCGAAGCCCGGAGCCTTGACGGCGACGGACTTGAAGGTGCCGCGGATCTTGTTGACGATCAGGGTGGCCAGGGCCTCGCCCTCGATGTCTTCGGCGATGATCAGCAGCGGCTTGTTGGACTGCATGACCTTCTCGAGGACAGCAACCAGTTCCTTGACGTTGGAGATCTTGGAGTTGACGATCAGGATGTACGGATCCTCGAGGACCGTTTCCTGGCGCTCTGCGTCGGTGACGAAGTAGGCGGAGATGTAGCCCTTGTCGAAGCGCATGCCTTCGGTGAGCTCGAGCTCCAGGCCGAAGGTGTTGGATTCCTCGACCGTGATGACGCCTTCCTTGCCCACCTTGTCCAGTGCTTCGGCGATGAGGGCACCAATTTCGTCGTCACCGGCGGAGATGGAGGCGGTGGCCGCGATCTCTTCCTTGGTTTCGATTTCCTTGGCGGAGTTCAGCAGTTCGGCGGTGACGGCGTCAACGGCCTTCTCGATGCCGCGCTTGAGGGACAGCGGGTCGGCGCCGGCGGCAACGTTGCGCAGGCCTTCCTTGACCAGGGCCTGTGCCAGGACGGTGGCCGTGGTGGTGCCGTCGCCGGCCACATCGTCGGTCTTCTTGGCAACTTCCTTGACCAGCTCTGCGCCGATCTTCTCGTAGGGATCGTCCAGCTCGATCTCCTTGGCGATGGAAACACCATCGTTGGTGATCGTGGGGGCGCCCCACTTCTTTTCGAGGACGACGTTGCGTCCACGCGGGCCGAGGGTGACCTTAACGGCGTCGGCGAGGGTGTTCAGGCCACGCTCAAGGCCGCGGCGTGCCTCTTCATCAAATGCAATGATCTTGGCCATAACGGCAGTAGTCCTTTCGGGACAGTCGTTAAGAATGAACCTTCGCTGCAGTGCCCGCGACGGACGATCCTGTACCCGGCGGCCTCTGTATGCCTCCGGACGGGGATCTCACTGAAGTAAGGTGTTTCTTTCGCTCCTCGACCGGTGCCGCGCTCCGCCGGCGGAAACCAGGCTTTGCTTTAGCAGTCGGTACGTCAGAGTGCTAACTCAATAATTAGCACTCCCCAGGTGAGAGTGCAAGCGAAATGACGCCTGGCGGGCGCCTGGAGCAGCCTCTTCGCCCAGGGCGATCAGCTCACCGGCCGGCAACCTCCCGGCCGGTGAGGCCGGGGTTGTTGTCCGCTCCGTAGCTGAACACGGAGAAAGCGGCTGAGGTGATGTCGCCGTTGGGATCGAAGGCAACCGGGCCCGATTCGCCGTCGTAGTTGATGTCCGGGCCGGCGGCCAGGCCACCAAGGCACTCCTTGTAGCCCGTGCAGGGCGCGGCGGGTTCTGCCGCACCGCCACCCGCCGGACCGCCTGAAACCGCAATCAGGTTGGCGGCGATGGAGCGCCCGGCGTCGTCCTGTGCACGGGCGGCGGCCAGGGCCGCCAGGGTCACCGCGTCATAGGTTTCGGCCGCGTATGAAACGTCCTTCAGGGATGGGTCCACCTTCAGCAGCTTTCCCTGCAGCGCGGCCGAGGGCAGCTGGCCCGGAACCAGCGCCCGGGCGCCCTCCAGGGCCCGTGGAGGCAGCCCGGATCCGTAGCGGGCAAAGGCGCCGTCACTGAGGATGAGGCGCGACCCCGCGAGGCCGGCGTTGTTCAGCTGGGCCAATGCAGCCTGGGCGCCCTCGCGCGCGACCAGGACCACCGCGTCCGGCTGTGCCTTGGCGGTGGAGCGTGCGGCGTTCACTGCGTCACCGGGCTTGAAAGAGGCGGCAGGAAGGACCGCGAGTCCGGACTTTTGCGCCGCCTCGGCAACCGCCGCCGACAGGTCCTTGCCGTACGGACCCTCCTGGTACAGGACGCTGATGGTCGAGGCCCCGCCGTCCTTGGCGAGTTTGGCCAATACTGGCCCTTGCGCCACATCTGCTGCAGCGGTGCGGAAGTAGTAGCCCCCGCTGGCCATCCCGGATAGGCCGGCTGCGGTGTTGGCCGGCGAGATGAGGGGTACGCGGGCCGGGGAAAGCACATCGACGGCGGGGGCCGCATGGCTGGAATCCGTGGGTCCGATGACCACGTCCGCCTTGGCGGCCACCAGGTCCTTTGCCTGCCCTGCAGCCTCCTCCTCCGGATGCACCGGAAGCAGTTCCACCGGCCTGCCCTTATGCCCGCCGGCGGCGTTGATGTCCTGGATGGCGGCCTTGGCGGCGGCCAACTGCGGTGCATTGAGGAAGGCCGCGTCACCGGAGTTGTCCAGGATCAGGCCCACCCGCAGGACACCGTCACCGGATGCCTCAACGGTTTCCACCCTGGCATTGCCACCGGCGCCGGAGCACCCCGTGGCAACGAGAACGGTTCCCAGGACTGCGGCCAGGGCGGCACCGGCACGCAGCGGGAAGGGGTGTACGGAGGAACGGGACAACAGCATCACTGGGCCGGCCGGACGTTTTCTGCCTGGGGCCCTTTTTCGCCCTCGCCGACCTCCAGCTGCACCCGCTGGCCCTCGTCCAGGGCCCGGTAGCCCTCCCCCTGGATCGCGGACCAGTGGACAAAGACGTCGTCGCCGGAGCCGTCAACGGTGATGAAGCCGTAGCCTTTTTCAGCGTTGAACCATTTGACGGTTCCCAGTGCCATGATGAACAACTCTTTCCGTTGGATGCCGGGCGGGCGCGGACCGCCGGCGGAAACCGCGGCCGGCCGTAGCCTGGCACCCACTCTAGCCAATGGCCGCCACGGGCCGCGGGCGGCAGCCGCCTGGAGCCCGGAACGTTATCCAGGCGTAACGGGAGGGACTGCCGCTACCGGTATCCGGGTCCCAGCACCACGACCAGCGGAACCTGGAACTCGGTGCTGTTGACCACGGTGGGGATGTTCAGCAGGGCCGCCAGCGCCTGTGCGCTTGCCAGCTGCTGGGGGCCGGCGTAGAAGATCACGGAAGATTTTTGCGGAGCGCCGGCCCAGTTGCCCACCTGGCCCAAGCGCCAGCCGTCAGCCTGGACCATTCCGCCCACGCGGCCGGCCAGTCCTGCTGTTCCCGCAGCGTTGTACACCGCCACCGGCTGGGTCCGGTCGACGGCGGCCGGCTGGGTGGCAGAGGCAGTGGGCTCAGGCTCGGCACTGGTGCTTTGGGTTGGCCCGGCAGATGCCGGCGGCGTCGGGGAGACCGGAGCGGTGGAGGGAGCCTGCGTCGCCTGCGGCGTGGATCCGGTTCCGGCCAGCGGAGTTGACTCCACGCTCGCCGATGCCTGGGTCGCAGCAGTGCTGAAACCAAGCTTGGGAAGGATCAGGAAGGACACCAGCCCGATGGCCAGGGCCGCCACGCCCACCGCGAGGATGGGCCAGAGCCGCACGCGGGACGGGGCCGTGGCCGTCCGGTGGACACCTTGTCGCGACGCGGCTTCGGGGACCTTGTCGAATTCATCGCGGGCGTATCTGGTCATGGTGGAAGGACATCCTTGTAGAGTGCGGCTGTTGTCCCCGCCGCGGCGTCCTAAGCGTCGGATCCCAGGCGGCGGGCGGTGCGCGCACGGTGGCGCGACGTACGTAGTCTACGCAATCTCTTGACCAGCATGGGATCGTGGGCCAGTGCGTCCTCGCGGTCGATCAGCGCGTTGAGAAGCTGGTAGTAGTGGGTCGCGGAGAGATCGAAGAGCTCCCGGATGGCCTGTTCCTTGGCCCCTGCGTACTTCCACCACTGCCGTTCCAGGGCCAGCATCTGCTGCTCCCGCTCCGACAGGGAGGACTCACGGAGGGCGAAATCCGCCAGGAGGGGTTTCCGTGGATCCTGCTCCGGCAGGTGTTCCCGGGCCGGTTCCGCCACGGCACACTCCTTCGCTGGTTACGGTAAATGTCTTACCCCCATGCTAGCTGCCGAATAACACTGGTGTCATTCGCACCTGGCCGCGTGCCTCGTCCCCCTGCCCTGGCACCCCTCCCCCCGGCTGCCCGCGCCCGGTCCTGCAAGAATGGAACGATGTTTGAATCGGATGCGCTGTTCGAGCTGCAGCAGGACTCCGCGGACACCCTCCGCTTCGCCGACCTCGCCGCCCTGCCGCTGGCAGACCTCATGGCGCCGGACTGGGCTGCTGCCCTGCAGGACGTCGAAGGCCAACTCCGGAAGGTGCTGGCGTTCCTGGCCGCGGAAGAGGCGGCCGGGCACCAGCTCCTGCCGTCGCCGTCGAACGTCCTGCGGGCCTTCCGCCAGCCCCTGGCCGGCGTGAAAGTCCTTCTTGTGGGGCAGGATCCGTACCCCACGCCGGGCCACGCCGTCGGACTTTCCTTCTCCGTCGACCCGCACGTGCGGCCCATCCCGCGCAGCCTGGCCAACATCTACCGGGAGCTGGAATCGGACCTGGGCATTCCGCCACGCGTCCACGGCGACCTGTCGGCTTGGACGGAGCAAGGCGTGCTGCTGCTGAACCGCGTCCTGACGGTCCGCGCCGGAGCCGCCGGTTCACACCGGGGCAAGGGCTGGGAGGAGATTACGACGGCGGCAGTCACCGCGCTGGCGGCCCGCACCGCAGCGGACGGGGCAAGGCTGCCCCTGGTGGCCGTGTTGTGGGGCAAGGAGGCTGAGGGCGTCCGGGCGCTCCTGGCCGGCGTCCCCGCCATCACCAGCGCCCATCCCAGTCCCCTGTCCGCCTCCCGCGGCTTCTTTGGCTCCCGGCCGTTCAGCCGTGCGAACCAGCTGCTGCGGGACCAGGGGGCAACGGACGTAACCTGGGAACTCCCGCCGTCGCTCTAGCTTAGGCTTGCCTCATGAGCACCGTTCCTGCCGCCACCAGCGCAACCAAGAAGAGCCGCCCGCAGGTCAATCTGACTGTCCTGCGCAAGGAACAGCTGACGCCGCACATGGTCCGGATCGTCGCCGGCGGGGACGGCTTCAAGGACTTCACCAACAACGGGTTCGTGGACCGGTACGTCAAGATTGTCTTCCCCCAGCCCGGCGTCGAGTACCCCTCGCCCCTGGATCTCTGGGAAATCCGGGAAACCATGCCCCGCGAACAGTGGCCGTTCACCCGCACCTACACCCTGCGCTGGGTCAACACTGGAGCGCAGGAACTGGCCATCGACTTCGTGGTCCACGGCGACGAAGGCCTGGCAGGCCCTTGGGCGGCCAGGGCAGAGCCTGGCGAAACCCTCACCTTCACCGGTCCCGGCGGGGCCTACAACCCCAACCCGGAAGCGGACTGGTACCTCTTCGCCGGCGATGAGGCAGCGCTGCCCGCCATCGCCGCCTGCATCGAGGCACTGCCGCCGGAAGCTGCGGGGATGGCTTTCCTGGAGGTCGGGTCCGAGGCCGAAATCCAGCCCATTTCCGCCCCCGCAGGGCTGGACCTCACCTGGCTGCCGCGCAACGGCGTCCCCGCGGGGTCCAGCGACCTGTTGATCAAGGCGGTGGCGAATGCGGACTGGCCGGGAGGCTCCGTGGACGTCTTTGCGCACGGCGAGCGCGGCTACATGAAGGCGCTGCGCGAGGTCTTCTTCAAGCAGCGCGGACTCGAGCGCCGGCAGGTCTCACTCTCCGGCTACTGGGCGCAGGGCCGGGTGGAGGACGTCTTCCAGGCCGAAAAGAAACTGCCGGTCGGCCAAATCTAGGCGGCCCGGCGCCCGCGCTACCGGCGGCGCGCCCGGCGCCGCTCGTTGCTTGCCAGGCTCCGTGTCAGCGGCCGTGCCAGCACATCGCCCAGGACGATCCCTCCGGCAGTGCCGAGGACGATCGCGCCGGCGCTGAGCATGCCACCGGCGCCGGCGAGGATTTCCGACTCCTCTACGGTGAGCACGTACATGGACCGGAAAATCGTGAGGCCGGGCAGCAGGATCAGGGCCGCGGGAACAGCCACCACGAGCTGCGGTGCCCCCATCCGCAGGGCCACCACCCGCGCCAGGAGGCCGATGACCACGGCGGCGATGGCCGGGGCGAAGCGGTCGCCAATGCCCAGCAGGCCGCAGCCCAGCAGGACCAGATAGCCCGCCACGCCAACCCCGGCCGTGGGCAGGAGCAGCTTCCAGGTGGTTTGCTCGGTGATGCCGATGGCCATCACGGCGGCGGCCACAAAGACGATGAGGACCCACAGATCGTAGGCGGGCGGAAAGGTCTGCGTGACGTCGATGCGCTGCAGGCCGGTCAGCTCCCCCACGACAAAGGCGACGGCGATGCCGGCAACGATGGCGCCGAAGGTCAGCAGCGTGGACAGGAACCGCCCCGCCGCCGTCACCGGGAAGCCGTTAATGGCATCCTGCACGGAGGACACCAGCCGGCCGGTGGGAAGGAGCAGCAGGATGCCGCCCACCACCACGATCGACGGTGAGGCGGTGAGCCCGAACTGCCACAGCAGCAGGGCCAGCATGGTGACCACGAATGAGCAACTCGCGGTGATGAAGAAGTCCGGGACGCGCCAGCGTCCCAACTGCCTGGCCAGCAGGCTGATGCCGATGTTGGCCACGAATGCGACCGCCGAGGACACGGGCCCTCCGCCCAGCACCCCGACGAACACTGCGGCGAAAACACCGAATGCCGCCGTCACCATCCAGCGCGGATACGGCTTGGGGCTGGTGATGGCCTCGTTGAGCCGGCGGACCGCCTCATCACGCCCCACCCCGCCGGCCACGATGTCCGTGACCAGTTGGTGGACCTTGGCGAGGCCGGCGTAGTTGTTGGTCCAGGACCGCACCACGCGCAGCAGCGCGATGGGGGTCTGGTCCTTGGGGGCATAGTTGATCCCCACGGACTGGTTGGTGATGTCGACCTCGATGTTCTTCAGTCCCAGCGCCGCGGTGACGGCAATAATGCTGGTTTCCACTTCGAGGGCGCCGGCGCCGTAGCGGAACATCGTTTCGGCCAGGTGGAGGGCGAAGTCAAGGGTTTTGCGGGCGGAGGTGTCCACGCCGCCCACCTGGATGGTGGGGTTCGCGTAGGGGCTCCCGGCGAGCCGGTCCACGATGCTCAAGGGCGCCGTGGGCGGGTTCTCCCCCTGGACCAGGCGGCGGAGCATTCTCCTGGCAGCAGCGTCCTGCCGGAGCTGCGCAGGAGTCAGCGGTTCAGTCTTGGGCAGGCCGTCAGTCTTCGGCCTGGACCCTGGCCGTTCGGGCCGGTCAGTCATGCCCGATTCCTCCCTGTCTGCGGATTATGGACGGTCAGGCTGCACGTTTCAGCGGCAGCTTGCCCAGCAGGGTGCGGGCGGCTGCCGCCGCGGACCTGGCGAGCCGGTTGGCGTGGAACGCACCGGGCCGTACCGGGAGGACGAAGTCCCCCACCAGCTGGACCACTTCGCCGCCGAATCCCTTCTTGAATTCGTAGCCGCCGTGTCCTTCCTCGTCCTGTCCGGAGATGCCGAAGGTGCCGTAGAAGTTGTACCGGGGGTACCCCTTCTCGAGTGCGTGCAGCATCATGCCCCAGTACAGGGACGTTGCGCCGTTGAAGTAGATGTAGTCCTGGACGGTGCCGCCGATGACGCACACCACCTCATCGCCGTAGCAGACAAAGTGGATCGCGGCCACGGTGGCGGTACCCACCGAATCGGGGAACCTTTCGATGTCCTTCAGGCTGCGCTGGTAGCTGTCCACCAGGTCCTGGACCACCTTGAGCCGGTTGGCCTTCTTCTTGCTGCCGGTCTCCTCGACGTCGCGGCGGAGGTCGGCGGCGGTGGCTGATTCCGCGGCCAGGCGTTCGGTGATGGATTTGCGGTAGGCCGGGATGTCGATCTTGGCCATCATCAGCTTGGTGAATTCGCTGGAAGTGGTGCGCAGCAGGTGCTCGTAGTAGTCGCGTTCGCGGTAGACGAAGCCTTTTTCGTCCCCGGCCCGGCTCAGAGCGCCGTAGAAGTCATCCAGGGTGTCCAGGGTGGCCTGTTCCAGGAAGACGCCGTTTTTTTCGGCCTTGCGGATGGCTTTCCGGGTCCGGTAGCTGGTGCCCATGATCAGTTCTTCGGCGTCCTGGATGCCCACGAGGTTCTTGACGAACATCCAGTTCACGTTGACGAAGTTCATGTCCAAACCCTGGTGGCGGAATCCCAGGCGTTCCAGGTCCGCAACAAGCGGCCTGTTGTCCTCGATTTCGGGGTGTTCGGCGCCGTCGGCGTCCCGTGCAATGTACCGAAGGTTCGGTGAGATCCTCAGTTCAGCGGCTTTACGCCCTGCCGCATGTTTGCGGAGAAGTTCGACGACGGCGCGCACCAGGTCACGGTCCGCATAGTCCATGAGGGGACCCTTGGCACATTCGCAAACGGTGTAGCCCAGCCGGGTGGTGGTGTAGTTGAGCTTCCCTGCGGCCACGAGTTCGCCGTCGCGTTTCACTCCGAAAAGCTCCACCTGCTGGCCGCGGGCGCGCTGGAAGCGGGCAAAGTCGATGGACTGCAGGAAGCTGTTCTGGGGGTGCTTCAGCGCGAAGGCTTCAAATTCGGCGTCACTGAGGTTGGCATATTCAAGCCCGCCGGCGGCGGAATCTGGATTCAAGGGGTTACCTTCTTCTGGCTCTTCGCAGCCTGGGGCAGGCGCTGGACGGACGGTATTCATGCCCCGGCCGCACCCGTGGGTGCAGGCCGGCAGGCGCGTTGGTTTAGTTGGCGGCGGAGGTCAGTAGAACTGCTGCCCGGTCCGGGCGGTTTCGATCCGGCGGAACACTTTTTCTCCGCCCTTGACCCACAGCCGGTGCCGGAGCGGGGACAGGACGTAGTCGTGGCACCCCACGAAGTCAGTGACGGTCTTCGTGAAGCTGGTCTTGAACATGCCCATGCCGTAGAGGTTGTGGGTCTTGTCCTTGATACGGGCCGCTGGCGGGGTGCCGCAGAAGTCGTACTCGGTACAGCCCAGTTCCTGCATACGGCGGATCGCGGTCCACTGCACCAGGTGCGAGTCCCCGTACTGCTTGCGGTTCTGGGTGGAGCCGCCGTCCTTGTAGGTTGCCTTGGCGCCATAGTTGATGACGAAGGCGCCCACGCTGGGTTTGCCGTCTTCGTACACGAAGAAGAAGTTGCCCTGGCCGCGGTTGCAGAACTCGTCCCAGAACCGTGCGTAGTACTCATAGCTGCGGAGGGGCATGGAACCCTTGGCGCTGACGGTGTCAGCCATCAGGTCGTAGAGGGCCCGATAGGTTTCCGGGCCCTGCTCCTGCCGGACCACCTGGCAACCCTCCCGTTCCGCGCGCCGGACTGCGTTCCGCGCACGGGAGGAAATGGCTTTGAACACCTCTTCCTCCGGCCCTGAGATGTCCAGCAGCGCGGTGGAGTCGTTGGACTGGATGTTCGGGGCCTTGACGAAGCCGGCTGCAAGGAGTGCCTGCCGGGCTTCATCGGAGTCGATGATGTCCGGTTCCACCTTGATGGTGAAGACCTTCAGCTTCTGGCTGCGGACAAAGGCTGCGCATGCTTCGAGGGCAGGCCCCAGGTCAGCTGCATCCGCGACGTCGGGGCCCTTGATGAGGTACCACAGCCGCCCCAGGACGGGGAACGTCTTCTCCAGCACCAGGTTATAGCTGGCGGTACCGTGGCCTTCCAGCACCAGGAACCGGACTTTCCAGCCGCTTCCGTTCTTCACTGATGCGTAGGCGGCAGACTGCAGCATGTTGCCGCCGTTCGGGTTGGCCGTGACGTGCTTGTCCCAGTTCTCAATTTCCTCGGCTGTGGCAAAACGTGCGGTGAATTCTCGCAAGGGGGCCGTGTCCAATCGGGTGTGTGCGCGGTTTCGTTGGTTCTGGATGCGTGCGGACATGCAGCCTCAAGTCTAAAGCCTCAGCGATGCCAGCCCCTTCTCCGGGCCTGCCTGGCATGGCGCCAGGGACAGGCCGAATGCCACCTTGACGCGGCTCATGGCATTCAACAAGGGTGGGGGTATGAGGCCGGACCAGGAACAGAGCGGTACAGACGTGAAGAGCGGGCGGCCCTACAGTCCAGGTGTCCAGGCGGCGGCTCTTGCCGGGTTCCTGGTGGCGTCCCTGCTGGTGGCAGGCCTGGGCGGCCTGGCGTCCGCAGCAAACGTGAACGGTTGGTATGCGTCGGCTGACAAGGCCCCCTGGACCCCGCCCAATTTCGTTTTTGGACCGGTCTGGACTGTTCTGTACACCGCGATGGCTGTGGCCGCCTGGCTGGTCTGGCGCCAACGGAGCAGCATGACCCGCCGGGCCATGACCGTATACGCCATCCAGCTGGTCCTCAACCTCGCCTGGACGCCGGCGTTTTTCGCCCTCTATCCACCCCTCGGCACGGCGGCCCTGTGGCTGGGCCTGGCCATCATCCTGGTGTTGATTGCCGCGGTCGCGTTGACGGTGATGTACTTCGGCCCGATCAGCCGGACGGCCGGCCTGCTGCTGCTGCCGTATGTCTCATGGCTCGTCTTCGCTGCGAGCCTGAACTGGTGGGCAGCCGTGCACAACTAGGCCGGCCGGACGGCGGCAGGAAGGCGGCTCAGTCCGCCGTGCCGCCATTTGGAGGGGTTGTCAGCACTCGACGACGTTGACGGCCAGGCCGCCCATGGCGGTTTCCTTGTATTTGTCGCTCATGTCCTTGCCGGTTTCGCGCATGGTGATGATGACTTCGTCGAGGGACACGCGGTGGGTGCCGTCGCCCCAGAGCGCCATTTTCGCGGCGTTGATCGCTTTCGCGGCGGCGATCGCGTTCCGCTCGATGCAGGGGACCTGGACCAGCCCGCCGATCGGGTCGCAGGTCAGGCCCAGGTTGTGTTCCATCGCGATTTCCGCGGCGTTCTCCACCTGCGCCGGGGACCCGCCCATCACCTCCGCCAACCCCGCGGCGGCCATCGAGGACGCCGAACCGACCTCGCCCTGGCAGCCGACCTCGGCCCCGGAAATCGAGGCCTGTTCCTTATACAGCACCCCCACCGCCCCGGCCGCGAGCAGGAACCGCACCACCACATCCTCCCGGTCCGCCCGGGCGGCCTTCTCCATGCCCGGCGCGAAATGCAGGGCATAGAACAACACCGCGGGAATGATCCCGGCCGCCCCGTTGGTCGGGGCCGTGACCACCCGGCCGCCGGACGCGTTCTCCTCATTCACCGCCAACGCCACCAAGTTAACCCACTCCTGCCAATACCTGGGATCGAACGGCCCCGCATCCCACGCAGCATCCGGATCCACGTCCCGCCCGTCCGCGCATTCCTTCTTCAACCGCTCAAACCAGTCCGGCGCGCGGCGGCGGACCTTCAACCCGCCCGGCAGCACCCCGTCCCGTTTCAACGACGTGGCCACGCACGCCTCCATCACCGCCCAGATCTGCAGCAACCCGGCCCGGATCTGCTCCCCGGACCGGGAAGCCTTCTCATTCACGAACATCACGTCCGCGATGCCCAGCCCGGTCACCGCGCAATGCTCCAGCAGCTCCGCCGCGGTCCTGAACGGCAGCGGCAACTCCTGCTTGGACGCCTCCAGTTCCTGCTGCGCCGCGTCCTCCTCACCCTCACGGACAATGAACCCGCCCCCGACCGAGAAAAACGTCGCCGCATGCACCACGTTTCCCCCGGCGTCGGTGACGGTGAACGTCATCCCGTTCGTGTGCCGGGGCAGGACCGTCAAGGGCCGCAGCACCATGTCCTTCACCCCGTACGGCAACGGCACCGCCCCGGCCAGGTTCAGCACCCCGGTCTCCGCGATCGAGGCCAGCCGCTCCTCCACCTCTTCCGGCAGAATCAGCTCCGGATGATAGCCCTCCAACCCCAACAGCACCGCCGTCATCGTCCCGTGCCCATGCCCCGTCGCGGCCAACGACCCATACAGATCCACCCGCAACGACACCACAGCCCCGAGCTTCCCCGAGGCCTTCAACTCCTCAGCAAACACAGCAGCAGCCCGCATCGGCCCCACAGTATGCGACGACGAAGGGCCAATACCAATAGAAAACAGATCGAACACTCCGACTGCCATGACAATTCCTAACTAAAACTCTGGTTCGAGTCACTCTGAGTGGCTGGGGTGGAGCGGGCAGGACATCCTCTGCGGGCTCGGTCGCGAAGACGCCCGCTAAGCGGACGTGACGCAGTGGCCGGGTTGGGTGCCCGCCTGACCGAATTCCTCCGCGTGCTCGGGGCCCACGCCGTCCGCGTTCCCTGGCCGAGCTTGCGAGGTTAGGGGGACGGTGGGAAGCACGTCTCCGGAATCCGCCCAGTCGCCAACGCACGTCCAGGGCGACACGCCCACGAGGGGCCGGCGGAGCCGGACTTTTCGAAAGCGTGCGTCAAAGCGAGGAACGAGCAGCACGCGTGAAAATGTCCGGTCCGCCGGTCCCGAAGGTGAGCCATGGGATTTCGACAAGCTCGAACACCGGCTTTGGGACTACTTGAGGCGCTTGTAGAACGGGAGGTCGACGACTTCGAAGGGCTCTGCCTTGCCGCGGAGATCGATGTCCAGGGCTGTGCCAGGTGCCGAGTGGTCGACGTCGACGTAGGCCATGGCGATGGGGTAGCCGAGGGTGGGCGAGGGCTGGCCGGAGGTGACTTCGCCGACGGCGGCGCCTTCCTTGAGGACCGGATAGTGGGCGCGCCCTGCGCGCCGGCCCTTGCCTTTGAGTCCCACGAGGCGGCGGCCGGTGGTGCTTCCGGCGCCCGCTTCCTTTTTCGCGGCGAGGGCGGCTTTGCCAACAAAGTCGCCTTCCTTGGAGAGCGCGACGACGGCGCCAAGTCCGGCGCTGAACGGGTCGCCCTGCAGCGACAGTTCGTTGCCGTAGAGCGGCATGCCGGCCTCAAGGCGCAGGGAGTCCCGCGACGCGAGGCCGGCCGGGGCCAGCTCCCCGTCCTCTGCGATGGCGAGCAGTGCCTGCCACAGCGCGGGGGCGTCGTCGTTGTCCACAAAGATTTCGAACCCGTCCTCGCCGGTATAGCCGGTGCGGGCGAGCAGCAGTTCCTTGCCAGTGCCGCCCACCAGGAACGGAACCTCGACGGCGGCGTAGTACTTCAGCTCGGTCACCATCGGGTGCTGCGCGGCCGGGACCAGGCGCAGCAGGAGCTCCTGGGCCAGTGGTCCCTGGACCGCGATGAGGGACGTGCGGCCTGAAGCATCGTCCACCAGTGCATTGAAGCCTGAGGCCCGCTCCAGCAGTTCACGGGCGACCGTCCCGGCTTTGCCCGCGTTGGGCACCACGAGGAAGACGTCGGTGCCGTCTTCGGCCGCCGGACGGCGGTAGACGATCAGGTCGTCGATGATGCCGCCGTCCGTGTTGCAGATCAGCGAATACTTCGCCTTGCCCACCGCCATGGCGGAGATCTTCCCCACCAGGGCGTAGTCCAGGAAAGCAGCGGCATCCGGGCCGGTGACCCAGACTTCGCCCATGTGGGAGAGGTCGAACAGCCCCGCAGCCTTGCGGACGGCGTGGTGCTCAGCCAGTTCCGAGCTGTACTTGAGCGGCATCTGCCAGCCGCCGAAGTCCGTGAAGGAGGCGCCAAGCTTCTGGTGTTCGTTGTAGAGGGCCGTATATTTCGCAGTCATGGGGTGGCTCAGTTCTCGAACTCGGAAAGCGGCGGGCAGGAGCAGATGAGGTTCCGGTCGCCGGCCGCGCCGTCGATGCGTCCCACGGGCGGGAAGTACTTGTCCTGTTTGTGGTGGGCGGGGAAGGCGGCCTGCTCGCGCGGGTAGGCGCGGTCCCAGTCGGAGCTGACGACGGCGGCTGCCGTGTGGGGTGCGTGGCGCAGGGGTGAGTCCGTCACGGCGAAGTCCCCGTTGGCCACCTGGTCGATTTCCTTGCGGATGCTGATCATGGCGTCGATGAAGCGGTCGATTTCGGCGAGGTCCTCGGATTCGGTGGGCTCCACCATCAGCGTGCCGGCGACGGGGAAGGACAGGGTGGGGGCGTGGAAGCCGAAGTCGATCAGCCGCTTGGCCACGTCCTCGGCCGTGACCCCGGTCTTCGCGGTGAGTTCGCGCAGGTCCAGGATGCACTCGTGCGCCACCAGGCCGCCCTCGCCGGTGTACAGGACCGGGAAGTATTCGTTCAGGCGGGACGCGACGTAGTTCGCGGCGAGCAGCGCGGACTTGGTGGCCTCGGTCAGGCCCTCGCCGCCCATCAGCTTCACGTAGGCCCACGAAATTGGCAGCACCCCGGCGGAGCCGAAGCGGGACGCACTGATCGCGACGCCGTGTCCTGCCTCGTGCACGGCCTTGTTGGCGTCGCCGGGCATGAATGGTGCCAGGTGCGCCTTGGCAGCGACCGGGCCGACGCCGGGTCCGCCGCCGCCGTGCGGGATGCAGAAGGTCTTGTGCAGGTTCAGGTGCGAGACGTCGCCGCCGAACTGGCCCGGCTGCGCCAGGCCCACCAGGGCGTTCAGGTTGGCGCCGTCGATGTACACCTGGCCGCCCGCGGCGTGGACTGCGTCGCAGACGTCCCGGACATCCCCGTCATAGACCCCATGGGTTGAGGGATAGGTGATCATGATGCAGGACAAGGCGTCCTTGTTGGCCTCGATCTTGGCCGTCAGGTCATCGTGGTCGATGGTGCCGTCCGCGGCGGTGGCCACGACGACGACCTTCATGCCGGCCAGGACGGCGGAGGCGGCGTTGGTGCCGTGCGCGGACGCCGGGATCAGGCAGATGTTGCGCTGCTGCTCGCCGCGGGAGTGGTGGTAGCCGCGGATCGCCAGCAGCCCGGCGAGCTCGCCCTGGGAGCCGGCGTTGGGCTGGATGGACACCTGGTCGTAGCCGGTGATGGCGGTCAGATCGGCTTCGAGGTCGGCGATGAGTTCGCGCCAGCCCTCGGTTTGGGAGTCCGGGGCGAAGGGGTGGATGGAGGCGAACTCCGGCCAGGAGATGGCTTCCATCTCGGCGGTGGCGTTCAGCTTCATGGTGCACGAACCCAGCGGGATCATGGTGCGGTCCAGCGCCAGGTCCCGGTCCGAGAGCTTGCGGATGTAGCGCAGCAGCTGCGTTTCGGACCGGTGTGTGTTGAACACCGGGTGCTGCAGGTAGTCGGAGGAACGCTCAACGGCGGCTTCGAGGGCAAAGCCGTCCCCGTCGGCGACCTGGGTGCCGAAGATGTCGGCAACCTGGGCGACGATGGCCGCCGTCGTGGTTTCATCCAGGGAGATGCCGACCGTGTCGCCGTCGATGTGGCGCAGGTTGATGCCCCGCGCCTCGGCGTCGGCGACGAGGGCTGCTGCGCGGCCGGGGACGCGCACGGTCAGGGTGTCGAAGAAGCTCCGGTACAGGACCTCCACGCCGGCAGCGGCAAGTGAGGCCGCCAGGGTGCGCGCGTGGCCGTGCACCGTTCCGGCGATCGCCTTCAGCCCGTCCGGGCCGTGGTACACCGCGTACATGGAGGCGACGATGGCCAGGAGCGCCTGGGCGGTGCAGATGTTGGACGTGGCCTTTTCGCGGCGGATGTGCTGCTCGCGGGTCTGCAGCGCCAGGCGGTAGGCGGGGACGCCGGCGTCGTCCTTGGACACGCCCACCAGGCGGCCGGGCAGCGAACGTTCCAAGCCCTTGCGGACGGCCATGTAGGCGGCGTGCGGGCCGCCGAAGAACAGGGGAACACCGAAGCGCTGGGCGGAGCCGACGGCGATGTCCGCGCCCTGCTCCCCCGGGGGCGTGATCAGGGTGAGTGCCAGCAGATCGGCGGCAACGGTGACCAGCGCGCCGCGCTCCTTGGCGGCGGCGATGACGCCGGACTGGTCCCAGACGCGTCCGGAGGCGCCGGGCTGCTGCAGCACGATGCCGTTGATGTCGCCATCGGGAAGTCCCTGGGACAGGTCGGCCACCTCCACCTCGAAGCCCAGCGCCTCGGCGCGGCCCTGGACGATGGCGATGGTCTGGGGCAGCACGTCGCTGTCCAGGACGGTCTTGCCGTCCGCGGCGGGTTTGGCCTTGTTGGCGCGGCGCATCAGCAGCACGGCCTCGGCCACGGCGGTGGCCTCATCCAGCAGGGAAGCGTTGGCGATGGGCAGTCCCACCAGGTCCTGCACCATGGTCTGGAAGTTCAGCAGCGCCTCGAGGCGGCCCTGCGAGATTTCCGGCTGGTAGGGCGTGTAGGCCGTGTACCAGGCAGGGGACTCCAGGATGTTCCGGCGGATCACCGGCGGAGTCACGGTGTCGTAGTAGCCCTGCCCGATCATCTGGACGGCGGTCTTGTTTTTCGCCGCCAGTTTACGGAGTTCGGTGAGGACTTCGACCTCGCTGAGGGCGTCCTGCAGGCGGAGGGCGGTCTCCTGGCGGATGACCTTGGGCACCGCGGTGTCCACCAAGTTGTCGACCGTGTCGTAGCCCACGGCTTTGAGCATGGTGTCGACGTCGGCCTGGCGGCGCGCGCCGATATGGCGGTCTACGAACGTGGTGGAGGCTGGGGTAACCGACACAAGGAACTCCATTTACTCAGGCGGCGCAGGGTACGCCACAGCTATTCGGGTTCCTCCCCGCTCTGTATTGGACCTGAGAGTTTCCGCGTCCCCTGCCTGGGCAGGACCCGCTTGCACCGTCGGTGAGCACAACAGCCTTTGGCCCCTCCCTGGGAGGAAGGATGACTGCCTGCTGCTTTCCAGAGGCGCCTCGCCGCGGCGGTACAGGGGCCTGCGAGATTCCTGGGGAGGATTTGCTCCTACGGCGCCTGCCTGTACTTCCGGCAGAACTCTCCCGCCGCAGATCAAAGGCTATTAAGTTGTGGGTTTATGACGGCCGGTGACAGCCCTCACAACTTTCCATTGTCCTACGGGGCAGGCCTTCCCGGCAAATGCCGAAGTCTACCTGCGGAGCCGTTCCAGCGCGGCCAGCAGTTCCTCAACGTCGGCTGCCCCTCCGCCCTCCGGCGCGGGCGCCACGGACAGCATGGCGTTGAAGTACAGCCCGTCACCCATGTAGAGGACGGCCTTGGCCAGCTCCGGCCCCACGTCGGCCGCGATTTCGTCCAGCCATCGCTGCTGGATGGCCGCGAAACGGCGGCGGGTCTCTTCGTGCGCCACTTCGGCAAGCCTGGTGGCGGCCACGATGGCGCGGTCCAGGGGGGTGTCGGCCCAGACGGAAGAACGGATGAAGTATGCCGCGGCGCCCTCGCTGGCCGAGGCCATGGCATCGGCGTCGGCCTTGGCCAGCCCTTCCAGCCGGTCGAGCAGCACTGCGATGAGCGCTTCCTTATTCGGAAAGTGGTAGAGGAGGCCGCCCTTCGACACGCCGGCCTTTCGCGCCACGGCGTCGAGTGTCGCAGCCCGCTCCCCCACTTCGATCAGCAGGGACTCGAAGGCGTCAAGGACCGCGTCACGGGCTACAGGCTTTCGGGGCATGCTTCCCATCATGCCCGGCATCCGGCAGGAAAGCGGAATGCTCGCGCTTTCAAACTATACCGTCTGGACGGTATAGTTATTCCATGACGACGACCGCACCCACCCCCCTGGAGACCAGCCCGACCCTCTCCGGCCGGCGTGATTGGGCCGCCCTGGCGCTGCTGATGTTTCCGGTACTGCTGGTGGCAGTGGACAATACGGCCCTGACCTTTGCCCTCCCGGCCATTGCCCGCGCCCTGGATCCGTCCGGCGTGCAGCTGCTGTGGATCGTCGACGCCTACCCGCTGGTGCTGGCCGGGCTGCTGGTATCCATGGGCAGCCTGGGTGACCGGATCGGGCGGCGGAGGCTGTTGATCATTGGCAGCCTGGGCTTCGCAGCCCTCTCAGCCGCAACGGCCTTCGCCCCCACGCCCGAGTGGCTGATTGCCGGCCGCGCAGCCCTGGGGTTCTTTGGCGCCATGCTGATGCCGTCCACGCTGTCGCTGATCCGGAATATTTTTCCCCAGCCCAACCGCCGCCGGCTTGCGGTTGCCATCTGGGCCGCTGGATTCTCGGGCGGCGCGGCCCTGGGGCCGATCTTCGGCGGATGGCTGGTGGAGCACTTCTGGTGGGGTGCCGTGTTCCTGGTGGCAGTCCCCCTCATGCTTCCCCTGCTGGCGGGTGGGCCGGCCCTTATTCCGGAATCGAAGGACCCGGCCCCGGGGAAGGTGGATATTCCCAGCATCCTGCTCTCCATGCTGGTCATGGTTCCGGTGGTTTACGGCATCAAGGCGCTGGCCACCGAGGGTCCCGGCGCAGCCGGGCTGGGCAGCATCCTCTTCGGCCTGGCCATGGGCGTCGTGTTCGTCCGGCGCCAGCACCGGCTGGAGCACCCCCTGCTCGACATGTCGCTGTTCGGGAACAGCGTGTTCAGCATGGCCATCAGCGCCAACATCCTCGCCCTGTTCTCCTTCAACGGCTTCATCCTGTTCCTGGCCCAGCATCTCCAGCTCCTCGAAGGGATGACCCCGTCAGCCGCCGGCGTCGCGATGATTCCGGCACTGGCAGCCACGGTTGTGTCGGGTTTGGTCGTGGTTCCCCTGGTCCGCAAGGTGCGTCCCGGGGCAGTGGTGGCGGCGGGCCTGGCTTTCAGCGCCGCGGGCTACAGCATGGTTGCCTTCGGGAACCACGACGGCGGCCCCGCGCTGCTGCTGGCAGCCCTGCTGGTCCTGGCGCTGGGTGTCGGCACGGCGGAAACAATATCCAACGATCTCATCCTGGGCTCAGCCCCACCGGAGAAATCCGGGGCGGCTGCAGCGATCTCGGAAACGGGCTATGAGGTGGGATCCCTGCTGGGGACGGCGTTGCTGGGTTCCATCCTGACCGCCTCCTACCAGCAAAACCTGCGGCTGCCCGCAGGGGTGGAGGAAATGCTGCCGGGCCCCGGCCTGCACAACGCCAGGGAAACCCTGGCCGGGGCGGTGGAAGCGGCGGCCGGCCTCCCCGCTCCGCTGGCGGAGCTGACCAGGGATGCCGCAGCCGCCGCCTTCGACTCCGGCGTCCACATCACCGCGGCGATTGCGCTGGTCCTGATGGCGGCGGCGGCAGTCCTGGCCGCCGTCGTCCTTCGCAGGGTGCCGAAGGCTTCCTAGCCGGGGCAGAAAAAAGCGCCCTTTGCAGGGGATTGACCTGCAAAGGGCGCCACGCCGATGGCGGTGGCCGCCTACTTGGAGTCGGCAGCGGTGACCTTGGCGGTCGGCTTCATGTTTTCCGCCTGCACCATCCAGGCGAACTGCTCCAGCCGGGCGATGAACTCGTGCAGCAGGTCAGCCGAAGTGGGGTCTTCTTCATCCACTTCGTCATGGACCTTGCGCATGGTGCCCACGGCGGCCTCCATGGCGGCGACGATCCGCTCGATGGCATCCGTAGTGCTGATCAGTCCGTCGGGAAACTGGGCCAGGCTGGTGGTTTCGGCCACGGTGGAGCTGCGGCCATCGGGAAGGGCGTGCAGGGCCCGCATGCGTTCGGCGGTGTCATCCGCGAACTGGCGGGCGGCGTCGACGATCTCATCAAGCTGCAGGTGGAGGTCGCGGAAGTTGGTGCCCACGATGTTCCAGTGCGCCTGCTTACCCTGCACGTGGAGCTCAATGAGGTCGGCAAGTACGGCCTGCAGGTTGTTGGTCAGTGTCGGTGAAGCTTTCATGCATCCTCCTCTGGTGGTCCAATAAGGCAGACGCTACCAGCCACGGATGGGGTGGCGGCAGGGTATCCGCGAATTTCTCAGTGAGCTTACTAATTCTGAAGATGAGTCATAAACGAATGTGATTCATATTTCATCTTGCATCCGCAGCGCGGCACCCCCATACTAAATGAACGCCATTCATATAGTGACCTCCGTCTCACAGCCTTCCAGAAAGTGGTGCCATGACAGAGACAATCCGCACCAGTACGGCCAAACCCGGTCCGCGCGCCCACGCACCGTCCACGGACGGCGTCAGTGCCAAGGGACTCAAGGGCGGGCAGCTCGGGCTCCTGGCCGTCGTCGTCCTCGGCATTTCAACCATTGCCCCCGCCTATACCCTCACCAGCGCACTGGGACCCACCGTCAACGAAGCCGGCCTCCAGCTGCCCGTCATCTTCCTGATCGGGTTCATTCCGATGATCCTGGTTTCGCTCGCCTACCGGGAGCTCAACGCCGACTCCCCCGACAGCGGCACCACCTTTACCTGGGTGACCAAAGCCTTCGGACCCTGGATCGGCTGGATGGGCGGCTGGGGCCTGCTGGCCGCCAACATCATCGTGCTGTCCAACCTGGCCGGCGTCGCCGTCGACTTCTTCTACCTCTTCCTGTCCCAGCTCACCGGTTCCGCCGAACTGGCGGACCTGGCCGACAACAAAGCCCTGAACGTCCTGACCTGCTTCGTCTTCGTGGCACTGGCCGTGTGGGTCAGCTACCGCGGCCTGCACACCACCAAGCTGGTGCAGTACAGCCTGGTGGGCTTTCAGTTGCTGGTGCTTGGCCTGTTCGTCGCCATGGCCTTCGCCAACTGGTCGAGCTCAGAGACGGCCATCCCGTTCAGCTGGGACTGGTTCGACGTCACCAAGATCGAAACCTTCGGGCAAATCGCGGCCGGCATCTCGCTGTCCATCTTCGTGTACTGGGGCTGGGACGTCTGCCTCACGGTCAACGAGGAAACCGCCAACGGCAAGAAGACCGCCGGTGTGGCCGGCACCCTGACCGCCGTCATCGTCCTGGCCATCTACCTCCTGGTCAGCATCGCCACCATGATGTTTGCCGGCGTCGGTGATACCGGCAACGGCCTGAACAACGCGGAAAACCACGAGAACATCTTCACGGCGCTGGCCTCACCCATCATGGGCCCGTTCGCCATCCTGATGTCCCTCGCCGTGCTCTCCAGCTCCGCCGCGTCGCTGCAGTCCACCTTCATGTCACCGTCCCGCAGCCTCCTGGCCATGGCCCACTACGGCGCCCTGCCGGAGCCCTTCAGCCGGATCAGCAAAAAGTTCTCGACGCCGGGCTTCGCCACCATTGCCGCCGGCGTCATGTCCGCGGGGTTCTACGCCGTGATGCACGTGGTCAGCGAAAACGTCCTGAATGACACCATCCTGGCCCTGGGCCTGATGATCTGCTTCTACTACGGGCTCACCGCCCTGGCCTGCACCTGGTACTTCCGCCACAGCCTGTTCAACAGCGTGCGGCACTTCCTGCTCCGGCTGGTGTGCCCGGTGGTGGGCGGCGTGGGACTCTTCGTGGTGTTCGTCCAGACCGCCATCGACAGCCTGGCACCCGAGTTCGGCAGCGGTTCCGAGGTGTTCGGCGTGGGACTGGTGTTCATCCTGGGCATCGGCATCCTGGCTCTGGGCGCCGTCGTCATGCTGGTCATGTCACGCACCCATCCCGGATTTTTCCAGGGCGACACCCTCAAGCGGGACACCCCCGCCCTGGTGGTTCCCGAGTAACGCAGCTGCGAAACAAAGGTGCCGTGCCCCCGTCAGGGGCACGGCACCTTTGTGCTTTCACCAGTAGTGTGCGACGTCGACCACCAGGCGGGAGCCCGCCCCGGGTCCGTCAAGGGTGAACACCCGGAACGGCAACCGGGCACGCACGCCCAGGCCGATAGTTGTCTGGCCCTCGAAGCTTCCGGCCCACGCCACCTGCCGGAAGGTCTGGTAACCCGAAACATTGGCGAGCCCGGCCTTGTCGGCAGGGGTGTAGGTGGGCTGGCCGTTGTTGTCATAGGCAGGGGCCTTGACGACGACCTGGAGCCGGGCGCCGCCCCGCACAGGCACCACTGCCCCGGAGCCGTCCTGGATCACCTGTCCTACGTAGCGGACGCTGTAGCCGGGTGCGGGCATGCCGCCCAGGTCGACCACCAGCCGGTCGAAGCAGTAATGCTGCCCGGTCCGGACGTTGGTTACGGGCGCGCCGGTCATGGCGCCGTCCGCCTTCATCAGCGAACCCCAGGTGAGCCCGCAGTACGGCGTGGCCGCGGACGCGGGCCCCGCCGCCACAAAACCCAGGCCTGCGGCTAAAAGGATTGCCGCAAGCCAGACGGAGAACTTCTTCATTGCCGTGCCATCCACGAATAGAAGCCATTGGATGCTTCCAGCGTAGGAGTCCCCGAACCGGGAAACGAGGGGCATTTTGGTAACGACGGCGGCGGGAGACACGACAGCGCCGGCCACCTCCAGGAGGTGGCCGGCGCAGGGAAAATCCAGGAAGGAGCTTAGCCCTCGCAGTCGCGGCAGTACTTCAGGCCGTCCTTTTCGCGGGCAACCTGGGAGCGGTGGCGGACCAGGAAGCACGACGAGCAGGTGAACTCGTCGGACTGCTCGGGAACCACAATGACGGTCAGTTCCTCGTTGGACAGGTCGGCCCCGGGGAGGTCGATACCTTCAGCGGTGTCGTTCTCGTCGACATCGATAACTGCGGTCTGCGCGTTGCCGCTCCGGGACGCCTGGAGGGCCTCGAGAGAGTCAGCAGGCGACTCTTCTTCCTGCTTGCGTGGAGCATCGTAATCGGTAGCCATAGCGTGTTCACTTTCGTTGCTGCGCAGCGCCATTTCAGGCACCTCAGTGCAGCAGTTTAGGGCATGATCCCGCTACCGGCGCAATAGTGTGGTCAAGGAGACATATCACCTGGTGCAGGCCCTGTCCGGGCATGCTCGGAGCGGGCATGGCCGGCCCCGACGGACACGCCACTCAGGGCCGGCAGCCAACCCCACCGGGTGGCGTCGGCCATGGCGCCGGCAGCCTGGGACTCCGATTCGTAGGTGAAGATATCCAGGGCCCAGCCGCGCAGCCGGGTGAGCAGGTTTGCCGTCATGCCTGAAACGTACGCAGGCAATGTTGTGGGCACGTTTCGTGGCCGTCTCCCCCGGATTAACTCTCCTGCGTTGCCTCAGCCGGCCGGCGGTGCCGTGCTGCTCCGCAGGACGAGTTCGGGTTCCACCACCAGCGTCCGCGGCCCCTCCAGGCCATCCAGCGCCGCGAGCATCATCTGGACGCACTGCCGGCCCAGTTCTTCAAAGTCCTGGCGCACCACCGTCAGCGGCGGGCTGAAGTAGCCGGCTTCCGGCTGGTCATCGAAGCCCACCACCGACACGTCCTGGGGCACCCTGATGCCGGCCTCGTTCAAGGCACACAGGACACCCAGCGCCATTTGGTCGTTGGCAACGAAAACTGCGGTCGCGCTGCGCGCAGCAGCAAGACGCCGTCCGATCGTGTAGCCGCTGCCGGCGCTCCAGTCGCCCTCGGTGACAAGGTCGGCCGCAAGTCCAGCGGCCTCCAGGGTGGACCGCCAGCCGTCGGCACGGGCCACGGCGTCAATCCAGTCCTGGGGCCCCGCCACGTGCCCAATCCGGACATGCCCCTGCCCAATGAGGTGCCGTATGGCCAGTTCGGCGCCGCGCCGCTGGTCCACCCTGACACCACCCACTGTGTGGGTTCCCTCGGGACCAACAGCCACCACCGGAACCCCGATGGGAAGTTCCGCGAGCGCGGCCAGCGTGGCAAGGTGCGGCACGATCACCACGATCCCGTCCACCGACTGGTCCAGGAAATGACCCACGGCGTCCAGGATGGCGTCCCGCCGGACTTCCCGCAGCGCGGCGACACTCACGAAGTAGCCTGCGTCCCGGGCAGCGCGTTCCACCCCCAGCAGCGTATTGGCGGGGCCGTAGTGCGAGAGCTCGCTGCCCAGGACTCCGATGGTCTGAGAGCGCCGGGTGACCAGGCTCCTGGCGGCGGTGTTGCGGCGGTACCCCAGCTCCACGATCGCCGCTTCCACCCTTTCCCTGGTCGCCGTGCTCACGCTGGGGTGCCGGTTGACCACGCGGGACACGGTCTGGTGCGAGACCCCGGCCAGCCCTGCCACGTCCTGAAGCCTCGGCAGCCGCCGCCCGCCGCGGGTCACAGGGTTCTTGCCGTTGGCAGCCGCGGGCGTCCCGTCCTCAGCGGTGGCATGGGTCAGATGCCGCCGGCGAGTTTGTAGTAGGCGGCGTTCCAGTTCAGGTCTTTTTTGAACTGGCGGATGGTGGTGTCTTCGTCGATGGTGAGGAGTTCGGTTTTGGCGATCTCGGCGAAGTCCTCGAAGACGTCCATGCCCACCTGGGTGGAGAGCACGGTGTGGTGGGCGGCGCCGGCGGTGAGCCAGGCGGCGGCGGAGGTGGCGAAGTCCGGCTTCGGTTCCCACAGGGCGCGGGCCACGGGCAGGTTGGGCAGCGGCTGGTCCAGGGGGACGACGTCGACGGCGTTGGCCACCAGGCGGAAACGGTCGCGCATGTCGGACAGGGCGACGACGACGCCCGGGGAGGCATCGGCGTCGAACACCAGCCGGACCGGATCTTCCTTGCCTCCGATGCCCAGCGGGTGGATTTCCAGCCGGGGCTTCGCCGCCGTGAGGGACGGGCAGACTTCGAGCATGTGCGCGCCGAGGATCTTCTCGGCGCCGGGTGCCAGGTGGTAGGTGTAGTCCTCCATCAGGGAGGCGCCGCCGGGCAGGCCCGCGCCCATCACCTTCGCGGCGCGGACCAGGATGGCGGTCTTCCAGTCGCCCTCGGCGCCGAAGCCGTACCCGGCGGCCATGAGCCGCTGCACGGCCAGGCCCGGAAGCTGCCGGAGCGCGCCCAGGTCCTCGAAGGACGTCGTGAACGCCGCCGAGCCGTTGGCCTCCAGGAAGCTCCGCAGGCCCAGTTCGATCCGGGCGCCGTACCGCAGCGAATCGTGCCGCGCCGCGCCCGCGCGGAGCTCCGGCACCACGTCGTACAGGTCCTGGTACTCGGCCACCAGGGTGTCGACGTCGGACTCCGCGGCGCCGTGCACGGCGTCGGCGAGCTCGTTGACGGACCAGGTGTTCACCGCGACGCCGAAGCGCAGCTCAGCTTCGGTCTTGTCGCCCTCGGTGACGGCGACGTTGCGCATGTTGTCCCCGAAACGGGTCAGCTTCAGGCTCCGGACGGCGGCCCACCCGGCGGCGGCGCGCTGCCAGGACCCGACCTGGCGTGCCACCCCGGGGTTGGAGACGTGCCCGACGACGGTCTTCCGGGCGATGCCCAACCGGGACTGGATGTACCCGAACTCGCGGTCGCCGTGCGCGGCCTGGTTCAGGTTCATGAAGTCGAAGTCGATGTCCGCCCACGGCAGGTCGCGGTTGGCCTGGGTGTGCAGGTGCAGCAGCGGCTTGCGCAGCAGGTCCAGGCCGGAGATCCACATCTTGGCCGGGCTGAAGGTGTGCATCCAGGCGGTGACGCCGATGACCGAGTCATCCGAGTTCGCCTCCAGCGCGGTGCGGCGGATGGCGTCCGAGTCGGTCAGGACCGGCTTCCACACAATCCGCACGGGCACGGCGGAGGAGGCGTTCAGCTGGTTCGCGATCTCCTGTGACTGCGCGGCCACCTGCTTCAGGACTTCCTCGCCGTAAAGGTGCTGGCTGCCGGTGAGGAACCAGACCTCGTAGCCGTCGAGGGAGGTGTTTGCTGCGGTACTCATGGGTTCTCCTGAAAAGTTATAAGGGGACGGCGTTGAGTTACTGGCCGTAGACGTTCTGGTAGCGGGAGTAGAGCGAATCAATGTGGCTCGGGTCGATGGGCAGGGGTTCGCCCAGCTGCCGGGAAATGTGGACGGTGCGGGCCACTTCCTCGCACATCACCGCAGCCTTCACCGCGGAGCGGGCGTCCTTGCCGATGGTGAAGGGGCCGTGGTTCTGCATCAGGACCGCCGGCGAATTCGAGTTCTTCAGCGTCTCCACGATGCCGTGGCCAATCGAGTCGTCCCCGATCAGCGCAAACGGCCCCACCGGAATCTCCCCGCCGAACTCATCGCCCATCATGGTCAACACGCATGGGATGGCTTCTCCCCGGGCGGCCCAGGCCGTGGCGTAGGTGGAGTGCGTGTGCACCACCCCGCCCACCTCGGGCATGTGCCGGTACACATAGGCGTGCGCCGCCGTGTCCGAGGACGGCGACAGCGGCGGATTGCCCCAGTCCACGGTGCCGCCTCCACCAAGGTTGGTCCCCCTGACGGGGGTGCCGTGCAGGTCGGTCACGATCATCTGCTCCGGCGTCAGTTCCTGGTAGGAGACGCCGGAGGGCTTGATGACCATGAGGTCGGTGCCCGGCACCCGGGCAGAGACGTTCCCTGCCGTCCACACCACCAGTTCGTACCGGGTCAGCTCGGCGTGCAGCGCACACACTTCCGCGCGGATCCTTCCGATGGTTTCCAGGATGACGGTTTCGGCTCCGGTTCCGGCGCTCATGCGGACACCTCAACGGCAGCAGCGCCGGAACCCAGCAGGGAGCCGGCCGCCCTTCGCTGGATGGCCTTGAGCCGGTGCATCACGTCATTGCCGCCGCGGCCGAAGTAATCGTGCAGCGCCTCGTACTCCTGGAACAGTTCCTCGTAGGCGGCCACGTTTTCCGGGATCGGCGTGTACACCTCGCCGGGTTCGGCACCCATGGCGGCGGCCGCTTCCCGGATGTCCGCGTATTCACCGGCGGCGACGGCGGCGTGGATCGCCGATCCCAGCGCCGGGCCCTGCTCCGAGCCGATGGTGGAGAGCTGCAGCCCCGTGGCATCGGCGTAGATCTGCATCAGGAGCTTGTTCTTGAGCAGGCCGCCGGCCACGATGAACTCCTTGACCGGAACGCCGGCGTCGCGGAAGGCATCCACGATGGTGCGGGTCCCGAAGGCCGTGGCCTCCAGCAGGGCACGGTAGGTGTCCTCGGGCCTTGTGGCCAGGGTCTGGCCCACCACGATGCCGGACAGCTCATGGTCCACCAGCACTGATCGGTTCCCCGAGTGCCAGTCCAGCGCGATGAGGCCGTGTTCCCCGATTGCCTGCCGTGATGCCAGTTCGGTGAGGTATTCGTGGATCCCCACCCCCGCGTCTCTTGCCGCCTGGTGGTATTCGGGCGGGACGCCGTACGTGGTGAACCAGCCGAAGATATCCCCCACCCCTGACTGCCC
Source organism: Pseudarthrobacter phenanthrenivorans (assembly GCF_000813845.1). Classification (GTDB taxonomy): domain Bacteria; phylum Actinomycetota; class Actinomycetes; order Actinomycetales; family Micrococcaceae; genus Arthrobacter; species Arthrobacter phenanthrenivorans_B. The sequence continues at coordinate 20,993 of NZ_JWTB01000014.1, read as the reverse complement.
GGCCTCGTAGCCCCACATTCCCGGCACGATGCCGCCGTCCACGGCCCCGCACATCCCGGGAACCTCGCGCAGTTCAGCGCCGTTCATGACATGGCAGGTGGAGGTGCCCATGATGGCCACCAGCTGCCCCGCGTCCACAGCCTTCGCCGCGGGGGCCGTCACATGCGCATCAACGTTGCCCACCGCCACGGCGATGCCCTCAGGCAACCCGGTCCAGGCCGCGGCCTCCGCCGTGAGGGTTCCGGCGGCATCGCCCAGCCGGCCGATGGTGTGCTCCAGCTTGGAGCTGACAAAGTCCTTGAAGTCCGGATTCAGGGCGGCAAGGAAATCCTCCGACGGATACCGGCCGTCCTGGTAGATGCCCTTGTAGCCGGCAGTGCAGGCATTACGGACATAGGTGCCGCAGAGTTGCCAGACGATCCAGTCCGCCGCCTCCACCCAGCGGTCCATGGCGGCATAGGCCTCCGGGTCTTCTTCCAGCAGCTGCAGCCCCTTGGCGAACTCCCACTCCGACGAGATCAGGCCGCCGTAGCGCGGAAGCCAGTCCTCGCCCCGTTCGGCGGCGAGCCGGTTGATCCGGTCGGCCTGACCCTGGGCGGCATGGTGGCGCCACAGCTTTACATAGGCATGCGGCCGGTTCCCGAATCCGGCCACTTCATTCAGCGGCGTACCGTCAGCTTTCACGGGCACCATGGTGCAGGCGGTGAAGTCGGTGGCAATTCCGACGACGGCGGCCGGGTCGATCCCCGCATTGGCCACCGCGGCGGGCACCGCGGTGCGCAGGACCTCCCGGTAGTCATTGGGCACCTGCAGCGCCCACTCCCCCGGAAGCCGCGCGCCGTCGTCGCCCGCGGTGTCTTTGGGCAGGACATCGGTCACCACCGCGTGCGGATACTCATGGACGGCGCTGCCGAGCTCCTTGCCGTCACGGACCCGCACCACCACGGCACGGCCCGAAAGGGTTCCATAGTCCACCCCGATGACGCAATGGTCGTGGCGGGGCTCGGAGCTGGAAGTAAACAACGTGTCTGGCATGTGGTTGCCTCCGTCCCGGGAGGCAACGGCCTCATTACCGGGTTTGTAGGGGTCGGGGTCAAGCTGGGTGCTGCAGTAAGTGTGAACGCTAACAAAGAAGAAGTCAATGAAGGCCCGGCATTTTGGAAGGTTCCGGGAGGCGGCTCTTGTTAGCGTTCACAAATCAGTCTATATTGAACCGACACATCAACCATGTGGCCAGGACCACGAGCATCGCTGCTTTCGGGTCCAACAACACTTCGCGGCAGTGCTGCCGCGGAAGGAGATAATGGTGAGAATCAAAAAACTCATGGGCGCGGTGGCCCTTGTCCTCGCCCTGACGGTGGGCGCCACCGGTTGCGGCGCCCGCGGCGGTGCAAGTGAGTCCAGCGGTACGGCAAAGCCGAGCGATTCATTGGTCGGCATCTCAATGCCCACCCAGACATCCGAGCGCTGGATTGCCGACGGCGCCAACGTGGAAAAGTCACTGAAGGACCTCGGCTACAAGACTGACCTCCAGTTCGCCAACGACGACATCCCCACGCAGGTGTCGCAGATCGAGAACATGCTGACCAAGGGCGCCAAGGCCCTGATCATCGCCGCCATCGACGGCACCACCCTGACCGACGTCCTGGCCAAGGCCAAGGAGCAGAACGTCAAGGTCATCGCCTACGACCGCCTCATCAACGGCACCCCGAACGTGGACTACTACACCACCTTCGACAACTACACCGTGGGCGTCCAGCAGGCCACGTCCCTGCTGACCGGCCTGGGCCTCCTCGATGCCAGCGGCAAGAAAGTGGAGGGCAAGGGCCCCTTCAACATCGAACTCTTCGCCGGCAGCCCCGACGACAACAACGCCAATTTCTTCTGGACCGGCGCCATGGACACCCTGAAGCCGTACATGGATGCCGGCACCCTGAAGGTCCCCAGCGGCCAGACCAAGTTTGAGCAGGCGGCCATCCTGCGCTGGCAGGCACCCGTGGCGCAGAAGCGCATGGAGGACATCATCACCTCCGCCTACAGCTCCGGCACCAAGCTGAATGGCGTGCTCTCCCCTTATGACGGCCTCTCGATCGGCATTATCTCGGCCCTGACCAGCACCGGCGGCTACGCCAAGGGAAGCCTGCCCGTAGTCACCGGCCAGGACGCCGAGAAGGGCTCCGTCAAGTCCATCATCGCCGGCGAGCAGTACTCCACCATCTTCAAGGACACCCGCCAGCTCGGCGCCCAGGCCGTCAAGATGGTTGACGCTGTCCTCAAGGGCCAGGAACCGGAAACCAGCGACACCAAGACCTACAACAACAAGGTCAAGGTCGTTCCGGCCTTCCTGTTGACGTCCGTGATCATCACCAAGGACAACTACAAGAAGGAACTGATCGACTCGGGTTACTACAGCGACGCCGACGTCAAGTAGCCGGCGTCCGGGGCTGTGGCCGGACCCTCCGTCCGGCCACAGCCCCTCCCGCAGCCTCCTGCAGCAGCAGCCAGGCCAAGCTTCGACCAGTCAGTGGGAATTGACGATGAACACACCCATTCTTCAGATGCGAGGAATCACCAAGACGTTTCCCGGCGTTAAGGCGCTGCAGGACGTCACCCTGGATGTGAACCGTGGAGAAGTCCACGCCATCTGCGGAGAGAACGGAGCCGGCAAATCAACCCTCATGAAGGTGTTGTCCGGCGTCTATCCACACAACACCTTCGAGGGGGACATCCTCTTCGAAAACGAACCCTGCAACTTCTCCAGCATTTCGGACAGCGAAAAGCGCGGAATCGTGATCATCCACCAAGAGCTGGCCCTGAGCCCGTACCTGTCGATCGCCGAAAACATCTACCTCGGCAATGAACAGGCCACCAATGGATGGGTGGACTGGCGGAAGACCAACCTCGAGGCAGCAAAGCTGTTGGCCCGCGTGGGCCTGGACGAAAACCCGGTCACGCCTGTGCAGCACATCAGCGTGGGCAAGCAGCAGCTGGTGGAAATTGCCAAGGCGCTCTCCAAGGAAGTGAAGCTGCTGATCCTGGACGAGCCCACGGCCGCCCTCAACGATGAGGATTCCGGCCACCTGCTGGACCTGATCCTCCACCTCAAGGGCCAGGGCGTCACCAGTATCATCATTAGCCACAAGCTCAACGAAATCCGCAAGGTGGCCGACGCCGTCACCATCATCCGGGACGGCAGGACCATCGAGACCCTGCGCCTGGACGAAGGCCAGATAACCCAGGAACGGATTATCCGCGGAATGGTTGGCAGGGACCTTGAGAGCCTTTACCCGGACCGCGAGCCGAACATCGGCGAAGAAGTCCTCCGGATCGAGGACTGGTCGGTGCGCCACCCCCAGGACCACACCCGCATGGTGGTCCGGAACGCCAACCTGCATGTCAGGAAAGGCGAAGTGGTGGGCCTGGCCGGGCTGATGGGCGCCGGGCGCACGGAACTTGCCATGAGCGTTTTCGGCCGCACCTATGGCACCGCCACCTCAGGCAAGGTCTACAAGTACGGCGAGGAAATCAACACTGCCACCGTCTCGGACGCGATCCGGCACGGCATCGCGTACGCCACGGAGGACCGCAAGCACTATGGCCTGAACCTCATCGAGGACATCAAGCGCAACATCTCCCTGGCGGCACTGCGCAAGCTCGCCAAACGCGGCTTTGTGGACAAGAACCAGGAAACCGTGGTGGCCAACGGCTACCGGAAGAGCATGAACATCAAGGCGCCCTCGGTTGCCGCCATTACCGGAAAGCTCTCCGGCGGCAACCAGCAAAAAGTGGTGCTGAGTAAATGGATGTTTTCGGATCCTGACGTGCTCATCCTCGACGAACCCACCCGCGGGATCGATGTCGGCGCCAAATACGAGATCTACACGATCATCGCCAAACTCGCGGCGGAAGGAAAAGCCGTGATCGTCATTTCCTCGGAGCTTCCCGAACTCCTGGGAATTTGCGACCGCATCTACACCCTCGCCGCGGGCCACATCACCGGCGAAGTGCCCATCGCCGAGGCCACCCAGGAAACCCTGATGCACTACATGACCAAAGAGAAGGAATAGCGAAATGTCCGCCTTACGAGAATCGCTCGGATTCCTCACCAGCCGCCTCCGCCAGGTTGGCATCTTCGTAGCCCTGATCCTGATCGTCCTGTTGTTCCAGGGACTGACCGGCGGAATCCTGCTGGAACCGCAGAACGTCACCAACCTGGTGGTCCAGAACAGCTACATCCTCATCCTCGCCATCGGAATGGTCATGGTGATCATCGCCGGCCACATTGATCTTTCCGTCGGCTCGGTGGCGGGGTTCATCGGCGCCGTGGCCGGCGTCATGATCGTGCACTGGGGCTGGCCCTGGTGGGCCGCCATCCCCGCCTGCCTGCTGGTCGGCGCCCTCGTCGGCGCCTGGCAGGGCTACTGGATCGCGTACGTGGGCATCCCGGCCTTCATCGTCACGCTGGCGGGCATGCTGATTTTCCGCGGCCTGACGCTCATCACGCTGAAGAACCAGCAGATCACCCCCTTCCCGGCCGAGCTGCGGGCCCTGGGCGGCGGCTTCCTTCCGGATATTTCCGGCGGCACATCCGTCCTGGAATGGCTCACCGTCATCCTGGGCGTCGGCGCCACGGCGGCCCTGCTCATCCAGGCCCTCAAGGAACGGCGCATCCGCCGGAAGTTCGACCTCGAAAGCGAGCCCCTGGTCTGGTTCGTCATCAAGACCGCATTCACCGCGCTGCTCATGCTGATCATCACGTTCCTCCTGGCGTCCTACCGGGGCACGCCAATCGTCCTGGTGGTCCTTGCCGCCCTGGTCATCGCCTACACCGCCCTGATGAACAACAGCGTCTTCGGCCGGCACACCTACGCCATCGGCGGCAACCTCCACGCCGCCGAGCTCTCCGGAATCAAGACCAAGGCCGTCACCTTCCGGCTCTTCGTGAACATGGGCGTTCTTTCCGCGCTGGCTGGCCTTGTCTTCACTGCCCGGCTCAACTCGGCACAGCCGGCCGGTGGAACGGGCTTCGAGCTGGATTCGATCGCCGCAGCCTTCATCGGCGGCGCCGCCGTCACCGGCGGCATCGGAACGGTGGCCGGGGCGATGATCGGTGGCCTCATCATGGGCGTGCTCAACAACGGCATGTCCATCCTGGGCCTGGGCACGGACTACCAGCAGCTCATCAAGGGCCTGGTGCTGCTCGTCGCCGTCGGTTTCGACATCTTCAACAAGAACCGCAGCGGTGGCGGCGGCGAGCTGGGGAAGCGCTTCAAGCTGAAGACCTCACCACCGCCGGCCGAGGAGAAACCTGCCCCGGCGCCCACCGAAACGGTCGAGGCCGGCATCAAGTAGGCCCCCGCAAGGACGCCGCACCGCGCCGCACACCCTGATGGCTCCCGGAGCCCTGGACAAAACGTCCCGGGCCCCGGGAGCCTTCGCGTTGTGGCCCCGCCGTTCACCGAGGGTGTTCACGGCGCGGCCGCACCGCTGGCCACGTCGGCGGGGGCCCGCCGCCGCCGGCTCAGCAGGATGAAAGGCGCGGCAAGCAGCTGGATGGCACCACCCATGGCCAGCGAGGCGGGATAGCCGTAGATGTCCGCGGCCCGGCCCAGCACGGGCTGCACCACCACTCCCCCGCTCGATCCCATAAGCGAGGCGAAGCTCAGCACCGTGGCACGCTGCTTCGAGGCGATCATGTCATTGAGGTAGGCCTGGCGCACCGGTGTGCCGGCCGAGGCAACCACGGCCCACAGCGCCAGGAGCACCAGGGCCAGCCAAAAAATACTGGTGGCCAGGAGCACCACCAGGACTACTGCGCTGGTGATGGTGGAAATGATCAGCACGGTGGTGCGGCGGCGGACCAGCTTCCGGACCAGCGGAGCCAGAAATCCGCCCAGGATGTCCGCGCCTGCCACGATGGCTGCTGCCAGGCCCGCGATGGAGTACGCCCTGGGATCGCCGAAGAGCTGCAGCAGGTAGGGCTGCAGGGCATAGAAGACGTAGAAGGCAACGCCCTCGGTGAACGGGGCGGCCAGCATCATGTACCGCACCGGCGGATTGCCCAGGCCTCCCTCCACCGACGCCCGAAGAACGGCACGGGTGGCCTGCAGCGGGTGGGCCGAACGCTCCGGCGTGAAGCCGACGTCGTGCATGAGCAGGAAGGCGACGGCGAACATGGCCACCAGGACTGCGACGCGCAGCAGGAACGGCACGCCCAGGTTGGTGGCCTGCGCGATCACCCCGCCGGCCACCGAACCGGCCAGCATGGCGATGCCGGACACCATCTGGCCGCGGCCCAACACCGCTTCCAGGCCGCCGTCGTAGCCGGAAAAGTGCAGCGCGTCCACCAACCAGGCTTCCACCGCCCCGGAGAAGAACGTGAAGCCCAGGCCCAGCAGCGCGGACACGGCTGCCCACCACCAGAACGGCGCGGACAACTGCCACAGCACGTAGTAGAGGTACGTGGACCCGGCCAGGGTCACGGTGCCCAGCAGGAAGGACGCGCGGCGTCCCCAGCTGTCCGCCACCACGCCGGTGGGGACCTCGAAGAGCACCATTCCTGCCGTGAAGAAGGCATTGGCGGCGAACGCCTCCAGGTTGTTCAGCCCGGCGTCGAGCAGGAACAGCGTATTGATGCCCCAAATGAACGACGCCGCGAGGGTGTTTCCCAGCGTCAGTGTCAGGTAGATGCGTTGGATCTTTCGTGCTGCGGCGTTCACTGCGCGCGGCGCTCTGCGAAGGTGTTCCTGCCCGGCCGGATCAGGACGGGCTGAAGTTGGGCGGGACGGGATCGTGGCGCAGGTAATGCCGGCGGAAGCGTCCCGTGCCGGCGGTGAGGGCCCGCAGTTCCACTGCGTACCGCAGGAGCTCCTGGTCCGGGACCTCGGCGCTGATCTCGGTGAGCCCCTCCCCCGACGAGGTGGTGCCGGTGAGGCGCCCGCGGCGGCCGGACAGGTCACTCATCACCGTGCCCACATGTTCATCGGCCACCATGATGGACACCGAGGACACCGGTTCCAGCAGTTGGATCTTCCCAGCCGCCGCGGCTTCGCGCAGGGCCAGCGCGCCGGCTGCCTGGAAGGCGGCGTCGGAGGAATCCACGCTGTGGGCCTTGCCGCCCACCAGGGTCACGCGCAGGTCGACCACGGGAAAGCCTGCTGAAACCCCTTTTTCCATCTGCGCCCGGACACCTTTTTCGATGGACGGGATGAAGGTTCCCGGGATGACGCCGCCAACCGTCTTGTCCACGAATTCGAAGCCGCCGCCCCTGTCCAGCGGTTCCACCTCGATGTCGCACACCGCATACTGGCCGTGGCCGCCGGACTGTTTGACGTGGCGGCCGTGGCCGGTGGCGGGCGCGGCAAAAGTCTCCCGCAGCGGGGTCACCACGTCCACGGTATGGAGCTTCACGCCCTGGTCCCGTAGCCGGTCCAGGACGACCTCCGCGTGGGCTTCACCCATGCACCACAGCACCAGCTGGTGCGTTTCGGCATTCCTGTCTACGCGCAGGGTGGGATCGCCCGCCGCAATCCGCCCCAGGCTGCGCGCCAACGCGTCCTCGTCGCTGCGGGAGTCGGCTTCCACCGCAACCGGAAGCAGGGGTTCGGGCATTTCCCAGGTGGCCAGCAGGAGCGGGTTCTCCCGCGCCGAAATGGTGTCCCCGGTTTCGGCGCTGCCCAGTTTTGCCAGGGCGCACAGGTCGCCAGCCACGCAGTAGGGAACGGGACGCAGCGTGGCGCCCAGCGGGGAGTAGATGTGGGTCACGCGCTCGTCGGTGTCGTGGTCCTGGTGGCCCCGGTCGGCCAGGCCGTGGCCGCCCACATGGACGGGCGAATCCTCGCGCAGGGTCCCGGAAAAGACCCGGACCAGGCAGATGCGCCCCAGGAAGGGATCGTTGGAGGTCCGCACCACCTCGGCGGCGAGCGGACCGGACGGATCGCAGGCCAGGCTTCCGGCAGGCTCCCCCGAAAGGCCGGTGGCATCCGGCAGGTTGCGTTCCACGGGCGCCGGGACGGCGCGCACCAGCAGGTCAAGCAGTTCCGCCGTACCCAGCCCGGTAACGGCGGACGTGGGCAGTACCGGAAAGAAGGAACCACGGGCGACGGCGGTCTCCAGGTCGGCAGCGAGTGCTGCGGTGTCGATGTCGCCGCCTTCCAGGTAGCGGTCCATCAGCGTCTCGTCCTCGCTTTCAGCGATGATGCCCTCGATGAGGGCACCCCTGGCCGTCGCGGCCTCCTCCCGTTCGCCTGCCTCCGCCGCGCGGACTTCAGGTGCGGCGTCCCCGCTGGAGTAGTCCGTCACCTCCTGCGGGAGCAGGCCCAGCAGGCCGGTGGCCTCGCCCCCGGTCCGCACCGGGACGCACAGCGGCAGGACGCCGTCGCCGAATGCTTTCTGGCAGGCGGCCAGGGCGCCGTCGTAATTTGCCCGCGGATGGTCCATCCGGGTGATGACGACGGCGCGCGGCAACCCCATGTGCGCGCACTCACCCCACAGGGCGGTGGTGGTCGCGTCAATTCCGTCCACGGCGGACACCACGAACAGCGCGGCGTCGGATGCGCGGAGCCCGGCGCGCAGCTCGCCGATGAAGTCCGGGTACCCCGGCGTGTCCAGCAGGTTCACCTTGATGTCATCCACCACCAGCGGCACCAGGGACACCGTGACCGACCGCTGCTGGTGCACCGCCGCGGGGTCCGAATCCCCCACCGTCGTGCCGTCCGCGATGGAGCCCTTTCGGGTGATCATGCCGTTGGCTGCCAGCAGCGCCTCGATGAGCAGGGTCTTCCCGGCGCCCGAGTGCCCTACCAGGGCCACATTCCGGATCCGTGCCGGATCCTGGGCAGCAATGCCGGAGGCCTGGTCGGCGCGCTTTGCCTCAGGCCCGTTCCTGCCGCCTGCCGCCCGCGCTGACTCCCGGGTGCTCTTCACCGACATTGGAACCTCCTGGCATCATCGCCGACCGGACCGGATGTGTCCTCTGATTCGACACCCTGGCGGGCAGGACGGCAAGAGCGGGGGCTATTTGCTGCGGGCTTTTCGGGTAGCGGCGTCGTTGGCTTTTTGGAGCGCCGAGACCAGTTGTTCCTTGTCCATCTTCGACCGGCCCTTGACGTCCAGTTCCTTGGCCAGCTTGTACAGGTGCTCCTTGGAGGCGTTGGCATCCACCCCGCCGGCGGTGGATGCGGATGAACGGACGCCCTGCTCCGCACGTTTGTCGGACGGGCCGCGTTTTTCCTTGGGCTCCCAGTGGTCGCCCACCTTCTCGTAGCTGTGCTTCAGCGAGGCGTACGCTGCGCGGGCCGCCCGTTGTTCGTCGTGGTCATAGGACTCAAGGGCCGAATCATAGGTCTTGGCGAACGTGTCCTGGGCCTTCTGGTCAGAACGCTGCAGGGTCGAGGGAAGTTCGTCCTTGCGGGCATGGTCGTTCTTGCCGGTCTTGGGCATGGCACCCATCCTCCTTTAGTCAGCAGGCTGATCATTCGGATGGATCCAGCTTAAACCCGGAGGTTGTCGTGAGCCCCCTGTCGGATTCGAACCGACGACCCCCGCTTTACAAGAGCGGTGCTCTGGCCAACTGAGCTAAGGAGGCGTGCCCCTGGGGGCAGGCACCGTGAAGGCGCTAGATAAGGTTAGCCCAAGTCCCGCCGGGCGTAAAAACGCCGCCGGACCGGCGCCGGATGCGGCAAGGGCCCGCCCCGGACATCCGGAACGGGCCCCTGCCTGCTGCTGGTTCCTAGCCCTTGGCTGCGATCGCTGCCTGCAGGAAATCGGGGAACGGGGTCTGGGCGCTGTCACCCTTGCCCCACTGCTTGCCGTCGACGAACACCGTGGGGGTGCCGGTGACGCCAATGGCCGCGGCTTCCTTGGTGGTGAACTTAACGAAGGGGCGGTAGGTCTTGTCATCCACGCAGGAATCGATGTTCACGCCCATGTCGGACGCCATCTTCTTCAGGTCGTTGTCCGACAGGCCTGCACTGCCTTCGGCCGGCTGCTTGGCGAACAGTTCGTTGACGAAGTCGGAGTACTTCTCCGGGGACTCGTTGACCACGCACGCTGCGGCGTTGGCGGCACGCGAGGAGTAGTTGGTGGTGGACCGGCTGTCCAGGAACCCGAGGGCGCGGTACTCAACAGTGATCTTCCCCTCGTTGCGCAGCGAGGTGAGCTGTTCGTTGTACTGCGTTTCGAAGTTCTTGCAGATGGGGCAGATGAAGTCGATGTAGAGGACCACCTTGACCGGCTTGCCGGCCTCCGCTTCCGCACCCGGAGCCGCAAGCTGGGCCGGCGGAGTCTTCGGGGCGTCCCCGAGGGACGCCGCATCCACCGTGGCCGGCTCAGTTTTGGCCACATCCGTGTTGGCCAGCAGGGTTACGCCGCCGTGCACGTTGGCGTTGGCCGGGGTGGGCCCCTGCTCCGCAATCGGGGCGTTCTGCTTCATGCTGTTGGTAACCACGAGGGCCACGACCACCAGGATGGCCACCACGGCTGCAACGATGCCCCAGCCGATCAGCAGCTTGTTGCGCTTGTCCTTCTTTAACTGCTCTTCCCGGATCAGGCGCGCCTTTTCCCGCGCCTCCGCGGTTCGCTCAGCCTTGGACTTACGTACTTCGTTTGCGGGGCTCATGAGTTCCTTGGGTCGGTCGACGAAGGGGGACCACTTGGTGGCACCCCAAACATTTTAGGGGAGAAAACTGGGAGCTTGCGGTTTCAACCATTCCCCGGGTTGACCAACGGACGAATAGCCCCGATGATTCCGTCCGGCTAGGGTGGCTTAGAGGCACAAGCAACCCCAGGGGGCCGCAATGCAAACACCTGTCCAGGAAAAACCCGCCGGCACGGCGACGGCCGGCCATAGCGCTTCGAGCCACGCCGGCCACACCAAATACGACTTCATGGTGGTCTCCAACAGGCTTCCCGTCGACCGCGTGGCGTCAGGGGATGACAGCGACGACGGGTCCGGCTGGCGCCGCTCCCCCGGCGGCCTGGTGACCGCGCTCGCCCCCATGATGACCAAGACCGACGGCGCCTGGGTCGGGTGGCACGGAGCGCCGGACGAAACCGTGAAGCCGTTCACCCACGGCGGCATGGACCTCGTCCCGGTCCAGCTCAGCACCGACGACGTGGAGCTGTATTACGAGGGCTTTTCGAACGCCACCCTCTGGCCCCTGTACCACGACGTTATTGCGCCGCCGGAATTCCACCGGACCTGGTGGGACGCCTACCGGAGGGTCAACCGCCGGTTCGCCGACGCCGTAGTGCGCTACGCGGACCACGGCGCCACCGTGTGGGTCCAGGACTACCAGCTGCAGCTGGTACCGCGGATGCTCCGCGAAGCCCGCCCGGACCTGCGCATCGGGTTCTTCAATCACATCCCGTTCCCGCCGCCGGAAATCTTCGCCCAGCTCCCGTGGCGGCAGGCCATTATCGACGGCCTGCTCGGCGCGGACCTGGTGGGCTTCCAGCGGGTCAGCGATGCCGGCAACTTCATGCGCTCCGCCCGGCGGTTCCTCGGCGCCAGCGTCAAGCAGCAGCAGGTGCACGTCAAGGACCACAACGGCAAGCTGACGCACATTGCCCGGGCCCAGGCCTTTCCCATCTCCATTGACGTCAAGCAGATCACCGAGCTGGCCGCCAGGCCCGACATCATTGAACGCGCCCGGCAGATCCGGCAGGACCTGGGCAATCCCAAGACCATCCTGCTCGGCGTGGACCGGCTGGACTACACCAAGGGCATCCGCCACCGGCTCAAGGCCTTCGAGGAGCTCCTGGCGGACGGGCGGCTGACGGTGGGCGATGCGACCCTGATCCAGGTGGCCTCCCCGAGCCGCGAGCGCGTGGAACAGTACCGGCTGCTGCGCGAAGAGGTAGAGGGCACTGTGGGCCATATCAACGGCACCTATGACACGATCGAAAACACCGCCGTCCGCTACCTGCACCACAGCTATCCGGTGGAGGAGATGGTGGCGCTCTACCTGGCCGCGGACGTCATGCTGGTTACTGCCCTGCGCGACGGAATGAACCTTGTGGCCAAGGAGTACGTCACTGCCCGCAACAACAACGACGGCGCGCTGGTCCTAAGCGAATTCGCCGGCGCGGCGGACCAGCTCAAGCAGGCCCTTCTGGTCAATCCGCACGATATCGCCGGCCTCAAGAACACCATCATGAACGCCGTCGAGCTCACCCCACGCGAAGCCTCCCGGCGCATGCGGTCCATGCGCCGGCAGATCCTGGACCACGACGTGGACCACTGGTCCGCAGACTTCCTGCGCGCACTGGACGAAAAGGTGGTCCGCGATGACTCCTGAGGGCCGCCACCCCAAGCCGCCACTGGCGTTGTCCCCCGAACTGCGCGAAGCGGTCCGGCGGATAGCCCGCACAGAGCACCTGCTGGTGGCCATGGACTTTGACGGCACCATGGCCCCCATCGTGGGACGGGCGCAGGATGCACGGCCCCTTCCGCGCACGGCGGCGGCATTCGCCGGCCTCGCCGTTCTGCCGCGCACGACGACGGCACTCATCTCGGGACGTGCCCTCGCCAGCCTCCGGGAGGTCGCCTCCCCGCCGGTGGACACCCTCCTGATCGGCAGCCACGGGGCAGAAGCGTGGCTGGGCCCGGGCTCCACCGAACTGGCCCTGGATGAGGACCAGAAGGCTCTCCTTAAGGAAGTTCGGGCGGAGCTGGCGTCAATCGTCGCCGAGGCTCCGGGCACATCCCTGGAAGACAAGCCCGCCGGCGTTGTCCTGCACACCCGCCTGGCCGGGGATGACGTGGCAGAGGACGCCGTGCTGGCCGCACGGTCAGTGCTCAAGGACCGCAGGGGCGTGTACCTGAAGGAAGGCAAGCGGGTCCTGGAGACCTCGGTGGTCAACGCCTCAAAGGGTGAGGGTGTCACCTTCCTGCGGCAGGCCACCGGAGCCACCGCCGTCCTGTTCGCGGGCGACGACGTCACGGACGAGGACGCTTTTGGCCGGCTTGAGCCGGGTGATGTGGGCGTCAAGGTCGGCCTCGACTTCACCCAGGCCCAGTACCGGGTGGAGGCACCGGTCCATATTGCGGAACTGCTGGAAGCATTGCTCCAGGCGCGGAGCATTGCCGTTGCAGAGGAGGACCCGCAGGCAGCGTCCGGCTAGGACGTGGCCAGCGGCACATGTGACGTTCGTAACATTTGCGCTAAAAAGAGAAAGCTCTGGCATACTCTTTGTGTGATGTGGCGCACAGCGAAGCGTGCGGCGTCATTCCGTGCTCCGCGCCCAACCGCGGAGCACTTTGCAGCAACACAACTGAATAAACATGAACCATTCACAACGGATCGTCCGGCACGTACCTGCCGGTGAAGGGATTGATAACTGTGGCTACAGTTACTTTTGATAACGCTACGCGTCTGTACCCGGGCACCGATAAGCCCGCCGTCGATAAGCTCAACATCGACATCGCCGATGGCGAATTCCTGGTCCTCGTTGGACCCTCCGGTTGCGGCAAGTCCACCTCCCTGCGCATGCTCGCAGGCCTCGAGGACGTCAACGCAGGCCGCATCCTGATCGGTGACCGCGATGTCACCGATGTTCCGCCGAAGGACCGCGACATCGCGATGGTCTTCCAGAACTACGCGCTATACCCGCACATGACTGTGGCCGACAACATGGGCTTCGCCCTCAAGATCGCCGGCGTCTCCAAGGAAGAACGCGCCGAGCGCGTCCGGGAAGCCGCCAAGCTCCTCGACCTCGAGCAGTACCTGGACCGCAAGCCGAAGGCACTCTCCGGCGGCCAGCGCCAGCGTGTTGCCATGGGCCGCGCCATCGTCCGTAACCCGCAGGTCTTCCTCATGGACGAGCCGCTGTCCAACCTGGATGCCAAGCTCCGCGTCCAGACCCGTACCCAGATCGCGTCCCTGACCCGCCGCCTCGGCGTCACCACCGTCTACGTGACGCACGACCAGGTCGAGGCCATGACCATGGGTGACCGGGTGGCTGTGCTGAAGGACGGCCTGCTGCAGCAGGTTGACACCCCGCGCAACCTGTACGACCGTCCGAAGAACGTTTTCGTTGCCGGCTTCATCGGCTCCCCCGCCATGAACCTGCTGGAACTTCCCGTCGTCGACGGCGGCGTTCAGTTCGGCGGCACCGTCTACCCCGTGCCGCGCGACGTCCTCGAAGAGGCACACGGCTCCACCGTCACGCTGGGCAGCCGCCCGGAGGACCTGGAAACCGCTCCGCACGGTGAAGGCCTGAAGGTTGAGGTCGACGTCGTCGAAGAGCTCGGCGCCGACGCCTACGTTTACGGCCACACCACGCTGGACGGCAAGGACCACGACATCGTGGCCCGCGTCGACGGCCGCCGTCCTCCGATGAAGGGCGAGGTCATCTACGTCCGTCCGCAGTCGGGCCACGTGCACCTGTTCGACACCAAGACCGGCCTGCGCCTGGGCGACTGATCTCCACCGCCCAAACGGTGGTTGAGCCTGTCGAAACCCGGGACCACCCACCTACGCACTAAACGGCGGCCCGCACCTTTTCACCATGGTGCGGGCCGCCGTCGGCCTTTAACTCCTGCCTGGACAGGATTTAGGCGCCCCGACCCGAGTACGGAAGAATTGACCCATGACCGAGGAACACAGCGCCCAGTGGCACGACGAACCCACCGACTACGCCCAGATCGGTAAGCTGCCCCGGTTCGTGGCGGCCAGCGCTGATGACAACAAAGCCGCCCCCGTCGCCTCATCGCTGAACATCACTGCGGCAGCGGCAGATCCTGAACTGCTCGACCTGCCCTGGCACATCGCCCTGGAGGAATGGCCCGCCCAATACCTGGCCGCGCTCCCCCGTGGTATTTCCCGGCACATCGTGCGCTTCGCCCATTTGGGCGGCTCGGTCATCGCCATTAAGGAAACCTCCGAACACGTGGCCCGCCACGAGTACCACATGCTCCGTAAACTGGCCCGGCTGGACGTTCCCTGCGTGGAACCCGTCGCGGTCATCACCGGCCGCACTACCCCCGACGGCCGCCCGCTCAACCCTGTCCTGGTGACCCGCCACCTGAAGTTTTCCATGCCCTACCGTGCGCTCTTCTCGCAGATGCTGCGCAAGGACACCCTCACCCGCCTTATTGATGCCCAGGCGCTGCTCATGGTGCGGCTGCACCTTATCGGCTTCTACTGGGGCGACGTTTCCCTCTCCAACACCCTGTTCCGCCGCGACGCCGGCGCCTTCGCCGCCTACCTGGTGGACGCCGAAACCGGCGAGCTCTACCCGGACCTGTCCACCGGGCAGCGCGAGTACGACCTCGAAATTGCCCGGGTGAACATCGCCGGCGAACTCATGGACCTCCTGGACGGCGGCCTGATCGAGGAAAAGGTGGACCCAGTGGCCACCAGCGAGCTGATCATGGACAGCTACAGGCGGCTGTGGGCGGAACTCACCGAGAAGGAATCCTTCGAACTGGGCGAGCGCTGGCGGGTGGGCGCGCGCATCCGGCGCCTGAACGAGCTCGGCTTCGACGTCGAGGAATACGCCATCAAGACCACCCAGAACGGCTCCACCATCCAGCTGCAGCCCAAGGTGGTGGACGCCGGCCACCACCAGCGGCGCCTGCTCCGGCTCACCGGCCTGGACGCCCAGGAGAACCAGGCCCGCCGGCTCCTCAACGACATGGACTCCTTCCGGGCGGACAACAACCCGGAAATGGACGAGGAATACAGTGCCCACCTGTGGGTAAGCCAGATCTTCGAGCCCATCGTGCGGGCCATCCCCCGGGACCTGTCCGGCAAGCTGGAGCATGCCGAGGTGGTGCACGAGGTACTGGAGCACCGGTGGTACATGTCCGAAAAGCAGGAGCGGCACATCCCCCTGGCCGAGGCCGTCCAGTCCTACATCGACTCGATTCTCCGGCACCGGCGGGATGAGGCGGCGATCATGCTCAACCCGGACACGGAACTGCTGAAGATCCTCGAGGTGGAAAACGAGGAATCCCGCTATGGCGCCGATGAATCCGTGGACGAGTACCCGGACTCGGACGACTAAGTCCTAGATCGCCTTTCCGGGGTTGAGTATGCCTGCGGGATCGAACAGTTCCTTGATCCTTCGCTGCAATTCCCGGACGGGCTCAGGCTGCTCCTGGCCCAGCCACCGCAGCTTGTACTGGCCAACGCCGTGTTCGCCGGTGATGGTGCCGCCCATGGAGAGGGCCACCGTGATCGATTCGTCCAGCGCCACCTGAAGCCGCTCCATCGCGCCCGGATCAACATCTGCGCCTTGCCGGTCGACCCAAAATGTGGGGTGCAGGTTTCCGTCGCCGGCGTGGGCCACGACTTTGAGGTGCACGCGCTGCGCGTCGGCCATGGCTTCGAGCGCTGCCACGTAATCCACCAGGCGGGACCTGGGCACGGCCACGTCCTCGCCGACCCGGTACTCATCGTCCACCTCAGTGCCCCTGCTGTGCCGGCGCAGCTCCACCAGCCGCTCCGCTTCCGCGCTGGCCTCGGTGGTCACGGTGGCCCCGCCGGCAGCGAGGACCTGGCGCACCACGTCGGCCTCCGCGGCAGCCCCGAATCCGTCCGTCTGGACCAGCAGCAGGGACTTCCCACGGGCGGTGAGGTCGGACCCATGGATGTCATCGAGCTGGGCCAGGGTGCCGCCGTCGAGCAGTTCCATGATGGCCGGCTGGACGCGGGCCTTGCCCACGGCCAGGACACCGGCGGCAGCCGTCCGGAAGTCCGGGTAGAAGGCGGCTACGGTGTGCACCTCCCGCGGCAGGTACTTCAGCCGCACGGTGATTCCGACGACGATGCCCAGCGTCCCTTCAGAGCCCACGAACAGGCCCGTGAGGTCATAGCCGGCCACGCCTTTGAAGGTCTGGTGGCCGGTGTGGATGAGTGACCCGTCGGCCAGGACGACGTCGAGCGCCAGGACGGAGTCCCTGGTGACCCCGTACTTGGCGCACCGAAGCCCTCCTGCATTGGTGGCTACATTGCCCCCGATGGTGGAGCTCCGGAAGCTGGCCGGGTCCGGGGCGTACATAAGGCCGTGGCCGGCCGCGGCTTCGTTCAGGACCGCATTCACTACCCCGGGTTCCACCACGGCGGTCTCATCGTCCGGATGCAGGGCAATGATCCGGTCCATCCGCTCCAGCGACAGGATGATGCAGTTCCTGGTGGCATGTGCCCCGCCCGACACGCCCGTTCCGGCGCCGCGGGGAACAATGGCCACCCCGCTGGCGGAACAGGCTTTCACCACCGCCTGGACGTCAGCCACCGACTCGGGGAAGACCACCGCCAGGGGAAGCTGGAAGTCAATGACGGGCGCCTGGTCGATGGCATACCGGCGGAGGGATACCTCGCTGACATCCAGCTGGCCCGGCGCCAGGATGCCTTCCAGCTCGTCCACAATGCTTCCCACAAGTCCTCCATCCATCCCCGGACACACCCCTTCAGTGTAGGTCGCCGCAAGGGACACCCGGCCCGCACCACTGTGCAATCGCTTCCACGTCTTCGACCGGTATAAGCACAGCTTCGACGGCGATTGCTCTGAAACATTCATGGAAGCGTTTTCATTTAATCTGCCGACGCGGCTAAGCTGGCTCCCATGTCTGTCGATACTGTGACCCAGGACACCTTCTCCGTTGCTGGTCCCCTGACGCTCGTCCATGCTGCCGACACTGCACCCGGCTGGTGGCGCTCCGCCGTGATCTACCAGGTCTATCCTCGGTCCTTCCGCGACCTGAACGGTGATGGAGTCGGAGACCTGGCAGGAATTACCCAGGAACTCCCCCACCTGGCAGACCTGGGCGTCGACGCCGTCTGGCTGTCCCCCTTTTACCGGTCGCCGCAGCGGGACGCCGGCTACGACGTCAGCGACTACTGCGACGTGGATCCGATCTTCGGCACCCTTGCAGACTTCGACGTCATGATGGCTGAATCGCACCGCCTGGGCCTGCGTGTCATTGTCGACCTCGTTCCCAACCACTGCTCGGACCAGCACCCTGCGTTCCAGGCAGCCCTCCCGGCGCCTGACGGAAGCCCCGAACGGGACATGTTCATCTTCAGGGACGGAACCGGACCTGATGGGGCGGAACCGCCCAACAACTGGCAGTCCCACTTCGGCGGCCCGGCATGGACGCGTGTTGCGGGCGTGGACGGCCGCCCGGGCCAGTGGTACCTGCACCTGTTCGACTCCTCCCAGCCGGACTTCAACTGGGACAACCCGGCAGTCCACGCCGAGTTCGAGCGGGTGCTTCGTTTCTGGCTGGACCGCGGCGTCTCCGGTTTCCGGGTGGACGTGGCCCACGCGCTGGTGAAGGCACCGGGGCTGCCGGCATGGGGTGGCCGCGCCGACGGCGGCAGCAGCGACGGGTTCCCCGGGCACGAGGCACCCATGTTCGGCCAGCCCGCCGTCCATGACATCTACCGCAACTGGCGGCGGATCCTGGACGGATACGGACCGGACCGGATCCTCTGCGCCGAGGCCAGCGTGGACCTGCACCGGCTGGCCCACTGGGTCCGGCCGGATGAGATGCACCAGGCCTTCAACTTCCCGTACCTCCACGCAGGCCTTGACGTATACCGGCTGCGCTCGGTGATCACTGACTCCCTGACGGTCCTGGACGGTGTGGGCGCACCCAGCACGTGGGTGCTGTCCAACCATGACGTCGTCCGCCATGCCAGCCGCTTTGGGTATAACGGGCTTGGCCCGCGGGACGGCGACGGTATTGGCCCGACGGATCCCCAGCCTGACCATGAACTGGGCCGGCGCCGCGCAGCCGCCGCTTCCCTGTTCATGCTCGGCTTACCGGGCGCCGCCTACCTCTACCAGGGTGAGGAACTGGGTCTGCCGGACGGCATTGACATCCCCGGGGACCTTCGCCAGGATCCCACCTTCGCCCGCACGGGCGGAGAGCGGCTTGGCCGCGACGGTTGCCGGGTACCGATGCCCTGGCACTCCGGGGAACCGCACTTCGGCTTTGGCGCCGGCAACGATCCCTGGCTGCCGATTCCGTCCTCTTTTGGTGACCTGGCCCGGAACGTACAGGCAGAGTCACCGGAGTCGCACTTGTCCCTCTACCGCGATGCACTGGCATGCCGGCGGGAACTGGACCTGGGCAGGGGATCGCTGTCCTGGGCAGAGCAGTGGTGCACCGGGTCCTCCCTGGGCTACCTCAACGGCACTACGCTGGTGCTTATGAACCTGAACCACGAGCCGCTGGAACTGCCGGCCGGCCACGTCATGATCCGCAGCGTTCCGGCAGAAGCGGGCCGGCCCCTCGCTTCCGGTGAGACCGCCTGGATCGAACTCGGGGCGGAAGCCACACCAGCACGCTGATCATGGCAGGTATCAAAGAAGTTGCCAGCCGGGCCGGTTTGTCAGTGGCGACGGTGTCCCGGGCGCTGAGCGGAAAGTCAAACGTCTCGGCAGCCAGCCGCCGCCTGGCACAGGAGGCAGCCCGCGAGCTTGGGTTCGTCCCTTCCTACCACGCCTCCAGCCTTGCCTCCGGACGCAACCACAACATCGGCCTGGTGGTGCCCAACGTGCAGCGCTGGTACTTCTCCTCCGTGCTGGAGGGCGTATCGGAAACCCTGCTGGATGCAGGTTACGACCTGACCCTGTACAACGTGGGCGAGCAGCCCGGCCGCCGCAGCAGCATCCTGAACGACTTCCTGCTGCGCAAGCGGCTGGACGCCGTCATCGCGGTTGCCCTGGTGCTTGGCGAGGACGAAATCGGGCAGCTGCTGGCGGTGCACCGTCCCATCGTGGGCATCGGCGGCGCACTGCCCGGCGCGTCGACCATCAGGATCGACGACGAGGGGCTGGCCGCGCTGGCCACGCGCCACCTGATCGGGCTGGGGCACACCAGGATCGCCCACATCACCGGGGACGCAGAGTTGAACCGCGACTTCAAGCTCCCGCAGCTGCGGCAAAAGGGCTTCACCGGTGCCATGGCGGCTGCTGGGCTGACGGTCAGGGCGGAGTGGCAGGCTACGGCCGATTTCACGATCCAAGGGGCCTACGCCGCCGGCAGGCGGCTGCTGGGATCAACGGCGGAACGTCCCACCGCTGTCTTCGCGGCTTCAGACGAGATGGCGGTGGGCATCATGCTTGCAGCGCGCGATTTCGGCCTGCAGGTGCCCCGGGATCTTTCAGTAGTGGGGATTGACGGGCATGATCTCGCGGAGACGTTCGGCCTGACCACCATCAGCCAGGATCCCAGGGGGCAGGGAAAGCTGGCGGCTGCGACAGCTTTGGCTTTGCTGGGTGGTACCGGGAGTGATTCCGACGGCGGCCCGGCAGCGGGTGCCACGGCTACCGTTCAGGACCAGGAGTATCCAACGGAGTTCGTTATCCGGAACAGCACCGCTGTACCTCCGGAGTTGGCACCGCCGGAATTGTCCCGGCAACGGCCTTAGGCCGTAGCGTCCGGCGTCTCCTCACCAGACGAGCCGTCGCTGCCCATGAACCGTGCGAACTTTTCCAGGATCATCGGCCAGGCCTCCACGTACGCCCTACGGGTAGCAACGGGGTCCTCGGCGCCTTCCCATCCTTCATGGAAAACCCGGACCTCAGTTCCGGTGCCGACGGCCCGGAACACCACCAGCAGCTCGGTAGACCACAGCGCCGTGGTTCCCGGGTGCCAGGTGGCATGGAAGGACAGCGGGGGCTGCCAGTCGTCAAGGGTCCCCCAGATGCTGGAGCGGCCGTCATCCGCCGTTTCGAGGATGAGGTTCTCCTCGAACTCCACATAGGAGCCCGCCCCATAGACGCCGTGCTGCTCCAGCGGCCACCACAGGTGGGTATGGTCGGTGAAGCCGGCGAACGCGCGCGCTACAGGCCCTGGAACAACGATGGTGTTGACGACCGGTTCCAGGGGTTCGACTGCCGGGCGGCTGTCTTCTCCGGAAGGGTCCTGGGCGTGGCTGAAGATGCTGCTCATGAGGGAATACTCTACCGGCGCGAGTCCGGCCTGGGCGATGCGGGCTGGCCGGGGTGGGCCAGGTGGTGGGTGGTTAAAGTGG